>NZ_NQWI01000006.1 GCF_002532535.1 Candidatus Viridilinea mediisalina | reverse complement strand
GAACCCCTCCCTTTCACGATTCTTTCTATTCCTCTGGTGGCAGTGAGGTCGCAACATCATAGACCAGCACCTGCACATCGAGGCCATCGCCAGTAAGCAACTGGATGGTGTAGTCTTGAGTAGCAGCCTTAATTGCGGTCTCATCGCCAGCGGGCGCATAGGCACGGATACTCGCCTCTTCCTCAGAGATGCGGGTAATGCGTAGAATGGCGGTAGGGCTTGCAGCTTGGACACGCTGGCTAATCTCGGCGATAGCTTCCTCAACCGTCATGGACTCCTCCAGAATTATAGCAGGCTGAATAGTATAATCGGCTACTACTATACTCGTTTGCGCGGCTTTCGGCAAGGGGTGTCCGCGTTGCGACCATGTTGCAACGTCTTCTTGATCGTCCGCAGATTACGCAGATGAGGAAGCAATAATCTGCGTAATCTGTTGGGACAATTTGGGCGCATTTGTGACGGTTCGGTATGCTATGCTTAGGGAAGGATACTGGATATTACTACCGTTGTGACTTACTCTGTGGGGAGGTTTGGATGGGCTGTGCGCCTCCAAAATCCCCTTCTGTTGAGTTGTGCGGACAGCTTGCTTCGCCGCCCGCACAACCCACCAGCCTGAAGGAGCTTTGAGGATGCAACGTCACCTCTTTTTGGTTACGCTTGGTCCGGTGCAGGAGTTCATTGCGAGTGCGCGCCGGAGCCGTGATCTCTGGTTTGGGTCGTGGTTGTTGAGTGAGCTATCGCGGGCGGGGGCGGAGGTGTTGCTTCAGCCAACGTTTGACAGTCAACTTATCTTTCCGGCACCCAGTTCTGATGATCCGAGTCGTCTCACGGCATATAACGTAGCGAATCGTATCTTGGCAGAGGTACCGCAGGGTGTTGATTGTGAAGTGCTTGGCAAGGCTGTGGCAGAGGGCGTCCAAGCTCGTTTGGCAGCGTTGCGCGAGGCAGCGTTTGCCAACATCTCTTGGCATGCGGATCATCCCAACCTACGCACATTGGCATTGCGTCAGGTTGAGGATTTGATTGAGGTTACTTGGGTAGCGTTGCCGCTTACTGATGACTACAAAGCCTCGCGCAACCGTATTGAGGATGTTATGGCGGCACGCAAAGCTACCCGTACATTTGGGGCTGCGCCTCAGTTGTCGGGGGTGCATCAACCCAAATCATCGATTGACGGGAGCCGCGAATCGGTGATACCTCAGGCGCTCTCCCGTGCAGCGAAGGCTAACGTTGAAGGACGACGTCTGCTCTACCGCAGCTACCGGGCCGACTATGCGGAACAACTCTCTGGGGTTGATCTGCTCAAACGCTGGGGGGCTGTTGAGGCGCAAGAAGCCGACTTCCCTAGTACCTCGCACTTTGCGGCGCTGCCCTTTCTTGATCGTGAGACCGTCGGCGACCAAGCGGTTAGTACGGCCTTTGCACGCTACCTAGAGGGCTTGCGGGCTGCAGGTGCCCAACTCCATACGCTTGATCGCCGCTTTCAGCGCCCGCTCACTGGTGAGGTAGATGCGGCGATACTCTTTGAAGATCGGCTGGCGCTAGAGCTTGGTCAGGCCGATGTTGCGACTGCCCACGGTCACCTGCTTGACTTTTTTGTAGCGGCCACCAATAACCGCCGTCCTGATCCCTATTACGCCCTGCTGCTAGCCGATGGCGATAATATGGGCCTAGCAATTGATATGCAGAATTCTCCGGAGGCACATCGGATGGTTTCACGTACCCTTGATGGCTTTGCTGCTCGGGTGCGTGAAGTGGTTGAACAAGAGTATAGCGGCGCACTGATCTATGCGGGTGGTGATGATGTGCTCGCATTCTTGCCTATGCATACCGTTCTAGGTTGTGCACAGGCGCTCGCAGCGGCGTTTCAGCAGCAGATGGCCGCTGTTGGCTTAGGAGCAAAGACACCAACCCTCTCGGTTGGCGTTGCGCTTGTTCACCATCTTGAGCCTTTGGCCGATGCGCTGACCTTGGCTCGCCGTGCTGAACGCCTAGCCAAAGAGCTGCCTGGCAAAGATGCCTTGGGCCTGATTCTGAATAAACGGAGTGGTGCCGAGTGTGCGATCAGAGGCCGCTGGGCGGGTGGTATCTTCTTGCGGCGTCTTAAGCGATGGATTGAATGGTACCGCCGAGGGCGTATACCCGATGGGGTTGCGTATGAACTCCGTGATGTGCATATGCGCCTTACTTCACTTGGGCAATGCGATGAGCATGCGCTTACCGAGCATGTTTTGGCTGAAGAAGCGTTGCGTATTCTTAAGCGAAAGCGGGTTCGGAGTGAAGATGAAATGCGCGAGCTTGATCCAAGCACACTGGCGTTTGTACGCGCACAGCTTGGCTTGCCGCCAGAGCTACCTGATGGCCCACCACCCCTGCCCGCTGCGGATTGTATCTCTGTTGCTACCCTTGCACTCGAGTTGATGGTTGCGCGTGAGTTTGCCCAAGTTATGGGGCCGCTTGCGGAGCAAGAAGGAGCAGACTAGTGCCTACTTGGATTATCGAGCCGCATGATCCGCTGATTGTTCGTGATGGTCGCCCCTTTGGGCCGGATCCGGGGGTGCGGGCTGTCTCACTGGCCTTTCCGCTGCCTTCAACGACAACGGGCGCAGCACGTACCTGTGCAGGCTTGAATGCACAAGGGCAATTTGATCCGCAGCGGATCGCTGCAGTGAAGCAGCTTGCGGTACGTGGCCCATTGCTGGTTGAGTTGGATGAAAATGAGGACGTAGCCTGGTATGCACCTGCGCCATCCGATGCGCTTATGTTGGCCTCAGAGAAGCAGGATGATACGCTCGCTATCCGACGTTTGGTGCCTTTGGCGCTACCGACGGGTGCGACGACCGATCTGGAAGCAAGCTACAGCTTGGTAGGGCGGAGGCAGCGCGAAAAGGCCAAGGTGAGTGGCCAAGCACCCCAGTTTTGGCATTGGAATCGCTTTGAGCAATGGTTGGTTGCGCCGCAAGACGACGATGCGCTACGCGCCAGTGATCTTGGTCTGGCGGGTCTCCTGCGCGACTCGCGGATGCATGTGCAGATCAATGCCCAGCGCCAGACTGCCAAACAGGGTGCCCTCTTTCAGACCGTTGGCTTAAGTTTTACCACCAGAGATCGGCGTCGGCTTGCGCTGCTGGTTGAAGTTGCCCAGCCCTTTCCGCACTTTGCTGGTGGTATGGATTCTCTCGCTGGTGAGCGTCGGCTGGTGACGTGGCGGCAGAGCGCTGTGCAACTGCCAACATGTCCAGCGGAGCTACGCGAGGCGATCATCCGCGATGGGGCATGCCGTGTTGTGCTGCTAACGCCTGCTATCTTTCGCGCCGGTTTCCGGCCAGAGCGGCTATTGCGGCCCGCCTATGGGGTTGCACCTCGGCTTGTGGCGGCTGCTGTTGCACGTACCCAAGTGGTTTCGGGGTGGGATTTGCAAGTGCAAAAGCCCAAGCCGACGCGACGCATGGCGCCTGCGGGCTCTGTCTATTTTTTGATGCTGGAGGGTAGCCCTAGCGCACGGGCGGCATGGCTCGATGCCCATTGGATGGCAGTCGTGAGCGATGATGAGCAGGATGCGCGTGATGGTTTCGGCTTGATGGCCCTTGGGGTGTGGGATGGAGCATTGCAAGCGATGGGAGAAGATGATGCGCGGAGCTAATCTCAAAGAGCCACCAGAACTTACGCTGCGGGAAGACATGAACCGGAGTGTGCAGACACGAGCCTACCGCCTGCTCACCCCTCTGTTTGGCGGGAGTGTTCAGCCAGGCCAGCCCGATCAGCATGCTGCGGTGCGCGGAAGTAGCGTGCGTGGTCAGTTGCGCTTCTGGTGGCGGGCGACACGGGGCGGCTACTATCAGGGTGATCTGGCGCGGATGAAGGCGGCTGAGAGTCTGCTCTGGGGCGCGGCCAGTTCACTACGGCACAAAACGGGACGCTCACTGGTGGATGTGGTGGTTATCAATCAGCCTGGAGCACACCCGTTTACCCCAGTTAATCGCAGCAATCAGCCAATCCGCCCGCCGCTTACGATTGGGCATCCAAGCTCTATTGACAGCTATGCCGCCTTTCCGCTCAACGATAAGCCGGATACGTTTGTGCTCGATCACGTTGCCTTTCATCTGCAACTCACCCTTCCCGTGCGCTGGGAGGATGAGGCGAGCAGCGCGTTGTTTGCCGGAACACCAAGCGATGAATTGGCGGCGGCACTGTGGGCGTGGGAGACCTTTGGTGGCATTGGGGCGCGCACGCGCCGGGGGTTTGGCGCATTGCACTGTCTCCAAGTGGATGGTGTAGCGTGCCCCTTGCCCAACGACGTGCGGACGCTTAAGGCTTGGCTCAATCGGCAGTTGGCGCAACATGTGGTGGCTGGGGTGTGGCCTGAGCATGTACCCCACCTTGCACAGCATCTGCGCTTTCACGTTGGTACTCGGCACAACGAGGCGCTTAGCGCATGGCGTGAATTGATCGGTAAACTGAAAGATTTTCGTCAGCAACGCCCCGTGAATCGGGTGGAGAGACGCGGGAGAATCGTACCGCAACCAGGACGCAACCACTGGCCCGAACAGGATGAGGTGCGAGAGATCACGGGGCGGCGCAGTCGTCGCCACCAAGATGTCATCTCAACTGTTCGCAAATTTCCACGCGCCGCTTTTGGTTTGCCGCTGCTCATTCAATACAAGAAAGAGGATCAAAAGGATGGCGATCCGCGCGGCGACAATAAGGTCGTGGGGCGCTTGCGTGATGGTACAAATGTAGAACGGCTAGCCAGCCCGCTGATACTGCGTCCGCTGCTGGTGAACAACGGGGCGGTAGGGTTGGCCGCTATCCTTGAGGGGGTTGACATGCCCGACCAGTTGCTATTGAACTATGAGCGTGGAAGTCAAGTTGTGGAGTGGCAGCTTACCGCTGAGGAGGCGGCCATGCTGACGAATCATCGTGGCCAACCTATCCTTGGCAACGAGACGGATGTGGTGCAAGCCTTCTTAAATAGACTTGAGGGATAATTCATGAGTACACGTCTTCTGTTTGTTCATGCGCTCTCGCCGCTGCACGCTGGTACTGGCCAGGGGGTTGGCGTGATCGATCTGCCGATTGCCCGCGAAAAGGCGACTGGCCTGCCCTATCTGCCCGGCTCGTCGCTCAAGGGGACGCTGCGTGATACATCAGGCATTGCCGATGAGCAGCGGCAACTTATGTTTGGCCTTGAGACGACAGGTAGTGAAGACCATGCTAGCTCTGTGCGCTTCTCGGATCAGCGCTTGCTGCTCATGCCGGTACGGAGTCTTGCGGGTACTTTCGCGTGGGTCACTTCGCCCTATGTGCTGCGCCGTTTTGCGCGTGATGCGCGTGATGCAGGGGTGGCGGATGTACCGACGGAGGCGCCCGAACCTACTACCCAACCCAAGAGTGAGCAGGCTATCGTCTGCGACGAGAGTAGCCAATTGGTTGTGTCGGGCACCGACTTAGTGGTACTTGAAGATCTTGATCTCGCAGTGAAGCCTTCGCCAGAAGCAAGCATTTGGGCTGAATGGCTGGCACCCAAGCTCTTCCCTGACACGCTACCCGATGCTGCCTACTGGCAAGGGGCGCTCAAAGCGCGTCTCTGCATTGTACGTGACGACATTCTTGATTTCTTGTTGAACACCGCAACTGAAGTGGTCGCACGGGTGCGCCTTGAGGATGAGCGCAAGACCGTCATTAAAGGGGGGCTCTGGTATGAAGAGGCGCTGCCCACCGAGACCATCCTAGCTGGGCTTGTCGTTGCCGCGCCGGTGACAAATAAGCATAACCAGCGGTTGACTGCCGAGACGATCTCTGCCAACCTGGAACGGCTCACGCAGCACGCGCTACAGTTTGGCGGCAAAGCTTCGGTTGGACGCGGACTCTGCCGTGTCCAGTTGTTGTAGGAGCAGAAGACATGCATACCCGCGACCAAAAATTGGCTGCCGCTGTCTATGAACGGGTTACGGCGTTTAAGCAGCAGGGTGGCGATGCCCAAAAGTATGGCTCAATGGCCCACAAACTTCCCGTGCTGATTCGCACTGCTGGTTTGGCGCAAGCCCTCGCCTTTGTCGAGGCGCGCAATGATGTGCATCAACTGCAACTGATCAGCGATTTGGCTGCGGCGATCCAACAACCAGCACTGGTAGTGCGCAGTCGTCAGGCGCAGCTTGGCGAATATATGCTCCTGACCCGTGAAGCGCTGGCGGCGTTGCTCTGGTTCAAACGCTTCGCCCAATCGGTACTCAAGATTGACGACGCTACCAGCGGGGAGGAGTAGCCATGACCTTCAATCCACGCGCTGCGCTGCGCCGCATCGGGAACCAAGAGGTGGAACATGCCGGTCTTTGGTTTGATTGTTGGGCACCTGGTGATGATGCAACGCGAGAGGCGAGCCACGTAGCGAAAACCGCCGAGATCGGCATACCCGCACTCTATCCGCACGCTTTCGCCCGCTGGGAAGCTAGCCTGATAGCGCGCGGCATACGCCCACGAGTTGGGATTGTCGAAGGACGCATGGTGCTTGGGCTGGGGGCGGAGAGCGTTATCGAGACCGCCATCAGCCTACACCGCACCTACGGCGTTCCCTACATTCCAGGCAGTGCCCTCAAGGGCTTGGCGGCAGCCTATGCCCGTCGTTTCCTGAGCGGCGAGTGGGCAGCGGATGGAAGCGCCTACACAACCGTGTTTGGCCGTGGTGGTCATACTGGGGCAGCCGGCTACATCACCTTTTTCGATGCGCTCTACATCCCTAGTTTAAGCCCAGGCGACTGTCCGCTGCGCCCAGACGTGCTCACGGTACACCACCAAAACTACTACAACAGCGACCAGCCGAACCCCCCCGCTGATTGGGATAGCCCCATCCCGGTGCCCTTTCTGAGTGCAACGGGGCGCTATCTGTTGGCACTCGACGGCCCCTCTGCGGCGTGGGTTGAGCGCGTCTTTGATCTGCTGGCCGCTGCCCTCCAAGAGCTCGGCATTGGCGCAAAGACCTCCAGCGGCTACGGGCGCATGCGTGTGGAGAGGGTGGCGGGAATTGGGCAGGGGAACGCCGACGCAGCGCCGGTTGATCCAGCGGTGGCGCAGGTTGATGAGTTGTTGAAGCTGCTCAATGCTTTGCCGCCAAAACGGGTAGCTACTGAGATCGAAAAGTTTTACCACCAAGCGGTCGCGCTGGAGGTTGGCCCAACACAACGGGCGCGCATTGCCGCAGCAATTATTGCCAAGGTGCGCGAGGCTAAACGTGAAGAGCAGACTGCGAAGCGCCCGTGGTACCAGACGGTGCAGGGGTGGGTGGGTTAGGATGGCGTGCGTTGCCGCAACAGAGGGCAAAGGAGTGAAGGAAGAGGTGATGCCACCTTGAAGCTACGGATAAGCTATGGGGCTGCCACGTAATGGCCCTCACCCCCTGCCCCCTTCGACTACGCTCAGGGCATCGCCTCTCCCACGTTGTGGGAGAGGGGGGAAGGCATCAAGATTCTTGGTGTTGCAATGCGGTGGTGCAGATTCATAAGTGACTGAGGAGGTACAACTATGCATTCGCTCATGTATGCTCTGGTTGGTGAACAACCACTGCCCAATTTGCTCCCGGTGCGTTTTCTTGAACCGCACACTACGGTTCTTGTGCCTACCGATCGCACGGAACGGGTTAGCCAACGTTTGCGTGGCCTATTACCCCAAACCCGTCTTCTGTCGGTTGATCCCTACGACATCGCACAGATTGAACAGAAGATGCAGCAAGATTTTGACGCGCAGCCTCAAGCGTATGATCAAGTCGTCTTTAACTTGACATGGGGCACCAAAGCGATGTCCATTGCTGCCTATCGTCTGGCTGAACGCTTACAGATGCCCTTTCTCTACTTTCAGACTGAAGGGCGGCGCAGTCTGTTGTATCGCTATGTATGGAATGATAGCTCCCAACCGATCTTAGAGCACCAGCAAGAGATTCCTGGCATAATTTCGATCCAGGATTATGTGCAAGCGCATCTTGGTAGCTACAGCGTCGTAGGGCCTGCCAAAAACACAGGCGGCGCTTTTGAGCAGGCGATTGCTGCCGCATTGGGTGACGCGGTTGATGAGGTTGTGCTTGGCGTGAAGCTCAGCGGGGCGCTTGATGTTGACCTGATGGTACGCATCGGGAATCGTGTCGCGGTTGTCGAGGCGAAGACTGGCGGGGCTTCAAACTCGAAGAAGGGCATTGATCAACTCAACTCAATTGCTGGCCGTGAGTATCTTGGCATCTATACCGCTAAGTTTCTCGTTGTCGATCAGCGTTGGGATCATACCCGCTCAAACCTGAGGGAATTGGCCGAGGCACGCAATATTACGCTGCTTGAATTGCCGAGTTATAGCGCAGATCAAGTCATTAGTGATGATGAGGTGCGTCAATTGCGTGCGGCGGTGCAAGCGAAGTTGTGAATGATACACCCTTGGAGCAATAGACAATGATGACCACACCAACTGTCATGCTGAATAGTCCATGGGCAGGCATCGTAGTGCCGACGTTAGTCGGCTGAGGTCTTTGGCAGCGATGGGAAGCCGACGAACGTCGGCACTCCCTACGGCGCAAATAGGAATGTTCCTACGAACCTTCGCTCAGGGTGGCAACGCAACGGGGCAATCAACAACATCCGCTTCCCTAAGATGTTTGTGAAAGGAGGCAAAACCCTCCAATCCTCCCCCTTTTGGGCGCATTTGTGACGGATCGCTATGCTATGCTTAGGTTGGTGGTAAGCGTGCATTGCCGCAAAGGAACGTAGGAAAAGATCGCTGCTGTGCCCTGGGGCGATCCACGTTTGGCACTTCGTTCGCGTTCCCAAGGCACAAGTTCCTCATTGAGATCATGGAGTGATATGAGGGGCTTGGATGCGCATCAAGAAGGGCGTAGCAGCGGCCCGTGGGCTCTCCTTTCTGCCCATGAGCGGTGGGATGGGCCGCTGCTACGCCCCTACATGTGGTGTCTACGAATTTGAGGGCGTTCCGAATTTTTAGGAGGTCTCCGAATCATGGATTTCCAAGAAGAATTACGCCGTTTCCGGGAAAAGGTTGGCAGTCAACAGGTCGCCGGTTTGATCATCCCAGGCAGCTTACAAGCCACGACGGCGGCGCTCTTAATTGGCGCTTTACAACCTGCACGGGTAGCTTTTTTGCTGACCCCAGATACACGTGGTATGTCCCAGAAAGTCGCGCAACTGCTTGCGACTGATGCCACCCACTGGGAGCAGCCGCCTGATGATCACAGCAATATTCTCCAGATGTATGGTTCGCTGCGTAAGATCATCGATGCGTGGTCCGATCTGCCGCGTGAGCAGATTGCGGTTGATGTGACGGGTGGTACAAAGCTTATGTCGGTTGGTCTGGCGAAGGCGGCCTATGTACTCAAGATCACCACGCTCTATATAGAGAGCGAGTTTGCGCCTGATGCCAATGGCCGAAATGTGCCGCAACCAGGGACGCAAGGCCTTGTGCTGCCATCTGACCCCTACGTCGTCTTTGGCGATCTGGAAGAGGCTGAAGCCCGTCGCCTCTATGACGCCCACGACTATGATGGGGCGCACCGGGTCTTTACTGAGCTTGTCGGACGGGTGCCTCTACGTCACGACTATAAGCTCTGTGCCGCTATGGCGCATGCCTACGCTCTCTGGGATGCCTTTAATCTTGCTGCGGCGGAGGCTGAGTTGCACTCGATCCAGCAGCACCCGGCGTTGAACCAAGCGCAACAGCAATGCTTGGCCGAGCAGATTGATCTGATTACGACGGTGCGTCCGTTGGTTGAACTTCCTAAGCATCGATCGAACATGCAGCAGTTTGCTACAGCACAGGTGCGGCTGCTGGCCGATCCGCGAGTGGCGGGGGCGTTGCTGGCAACGCTCTATAGCAATGCATTGCGCCGCGCCGATCAGGATCGGCGCGATACTGCTGCGCTGCTGCTCTACCGTTGCCTTGAGTTGATGAGCCAGCAGCGCCTGGCGACCCATGGCGTCTGTACCGAGTGGGCGCGCGATCCGATGCGTCGCTTAACGGGACAGTTTCCTGATCTCGCAGATTTGCTGCGTAACCCAAAAGCCGGGTGGAGTAAGATCACCTTAGGCCAAGGCTACGATATTCTCAGGGTGATCGGCGATGCGTTTGGCACACGCTGTGATCTGAGCCGCATCCAGCAAGGTGCTGAGAATCGCAACCAGAGTCTTTTGGCACATGGTTTTGCTTTTATTAGCAGCGGCGATTACGATGACTTCAAGGCGGTGGTTGATGAGGTGATCGCGCACTGGTGTGCGGTGCAGCAGGTAGATTGGCAAGCGAGCTTGCAGCGTGCGACCTTCATGCCACTTCCGTAAATGGTGGGTAGGGTTTTCGGGGAGGGCTTTGCCCTCCCCGAACCCCTCCCCTTCAAGATTCTCTTTATGAGGCTCTCCCTATGTCCAATGCTTCTTCCCCCCGCCGTGGCGGTACCAAGCGCGATTCGTGGCGCACGTTCCATCGGCGGCTCTTTCTGGTGCGGCGCCTCGTGCGTGGCCCGGCGGATGCGCCGACGCTTATGGCTGATACGCGTGCCTTCTTTAATCAGGCGGGTGATGCTGAGGATATCTATCCGCCCGATGCGCGTACCGCTCTGCGCCACGATCTCGCGGCGCTGCGCGAGGAGTTTGGTTGTACTATTGATCGTGTGGGCGGCTGCTTCTATCTCAGTGACTATGGGCGCTTGGCGCTGCTCGATCTGCCCGATGATGATCTGGAGGCGTTGGCGTTTCTGTTGAGTTGGTTTGATGATAGTAGCCTGCCTTATGCGACATCGGTGGCGGCGCTGCTTGATCGCATTGTGGCCCTGCTGCCCCCTGAACGGCGTCAGGTGGTGGATCGTGATGATGGGATGGTGCGCCTTGAGCTGCCTCGCCCTTCACGCTCGCTGGAGCCAGAGACGCTGGCACGGGTGCGCCGCGCGCTGGGACGGCAGCAGATCAGTTTTGCCTATCGCTCCACCTTTGCCAGTGATGATCGGGTGGTTATCCATCGCGTTGCGCCCTATAAGATCATCTTTCGTGATGGCCATAACTACCTTGATGCCTACTGTATCGATTGTGGCGATGCGAGCATTGCGCCCCACTACCAACTCTATCGCATGGAGCGGATTGTGGCCGATAGTATCCAGATCCTACCAAACGTCTTGCCGCCTCTTACCCCGCCCCGTCCGCGCTACCGCCTGCACTACACCCTAAGCGCTGCGGTGGCCCGTCAGCGCGATATTGCACTCTGGTTTCAGCCGAGCGATGTCCACTTTTTGCCCGATGGCTCGGCGGAGATCCACGCCGAATGTAATAATCTCTGGCAGGCACGCCAGATTCTCTTGCGCTACCGCGAACATTGTGTTGTCCACGAACCACCTGAACTGGTCGCCATGATCCGTGAGAGTATTCGTGGTATGGCGGAGGCGTACAACACGTAGTAAAGGAATACCCATGAGCATCCTTCTTCTCAACTATAGCCACCCGCTCAACAAGGAGCAGATCGCACGCTTGGCGGCGCTGCTGCCCGATCCGGTGGCCGTGCGTGATTTGGCGAGCCAGGTTGATCGGGCGCGGCCCTTAGACGAGGTTGCGTGTGAACTGGCCGATGCGGCGGGCTTGAGTCCGATGGAGTGGCAGACGACGCCGCTGCTTATCAATCCGCCCGCTTTGGCCCCCGTGGCCTTGGCCTTGATCGCTGAAGTTCACGGGCGCTGCGGCAGCTTTCCGGCGCTGTTGCATGTTCGCCCGGTGGCCAATAGTACGCCAACGCGCTATGAGGTTGGTGAGGTGCTGAATCTCCAGGCGGTGCGCGAGGCGGCCCGGGGACGGCGCTGATCTATTGGCGAGGAGGCGAGGAGGCGAGGACGCGAGGACGCGAGGACGCGAGGAGGCGAGGAGGCGAGGAGGCGAGGGCGCGAGGAGGCGAGGACGCGAAGGTTTGGCGCTCAAATGCAAAAACGCAATAGCGCAAAAACCACAGCCCTATTTCCTGCTTCCTGCTTCCTATTTCCTATTTCCTATTTCCTATTTCCTGCTTCCTTGCCTTAGATGCATTCAGGAGGTGTAGCAACGTATGCTGACCTATACCGGACACCCTTTTGTTGATGTTGGTCTGGCGGCGATGGCGACGTATGTTGGTAAGGCTTCGTTTGCCGAGCTAACTGAGCAGGATTTTGATCAGGTGGCGCGCTATATTGAGGCCAATTATGTGCGTCCGCCGCTGCGTGGCCATTTGACGATGGCTTTTACGGCGAATGCTTGGTTTATTCAGGATGCTTTTAATCCCGATAAGCCCAATTTGACGGCGGAGAAGCGGGCGGAGCGTTTGAAGACGCGTGAGCGTTGGGCGCGGCTGCATGTGCGTCAATGGGAGGATGCGAGCACTACGAGTGACGAGCGTTGTGTCTTTACGGGCTTGCCTGCTGCCGCCCACGAGCTTTCGGGTAAGCTCCAGGCGGGGCGTGTGGGACGGAATCAGATGCCGCTCTTGCAGGGTGATGAGGCGATTAACTTTTTTGCTGGTGGTGATCCCGGTCTGCCGATTGCGCCCCAGGCGCTCTTGGCGTTGCAGTTTATGCCGCTGGGTTGCGCGAAGGTGGGCGTGGGGCTGTTGGCGGTGCATGCCGATAGCGAAGCGTTGACGTTGGCTTTTGCCCACAAATTCCGGGCGCAGAATGTCGCAGCCGTAACGCAGATGCAGGCAGCGGGTGAGGATAAGTTGCCGAGTGCGCCGCGTGCCTTGAAGACGCTGCTGGTTGAGGTGTTGTTGGAGATTGAAGGACAGCGTGTGCGTGAGCAGCGCCGTAGTGAGACGGCAGCTTCGCTTACGGCTTACAACTTTAACAATGGTAAGTCGCCGCAGTTGGTGATCTACCATCTGCCGTTGCAGATTACGAGCTTCCTGCGCGCCGTCTACGCGCCAGCCTACAAGGATGTCTGGCAGCAGGTGGTGGCGCGGGGTTGGCAACAGGTGGTGGCAAAGCGGACGAAGAAGGGGGCTGCGGCTGATCTGCCGCCGCCGCGCCATAACTATCTCTTTGAGGATCTCTTTACGCTGCCGCAACAGGCTGCCCGTTTTATTCGTACCTATTTTCTGCGGGTGCCTAGCCCCTCGCGCTACGAAGACGATCCGCGCAGGAACTATTCGCCGCAGCGTGAACGGGAGTTGATTACATGGCCGCTGGTGGAGCTTTTTCTGAAGGAGGTGTTGACCATGCATGAGGAACGGGTTGAGCAGATTAGGCTGCTCGGCGATAAGCTCGCGGACTATACGCGTCGTCAGGGGGGGAAGCAGTTCTTTCGGCAGTTCTTTACTGAACGAGAGACGTACAAGTTTCTTAATCTGTTGAGTAAGACCAATATCGCCTACACCAAGTTGACGCAAGGCCAGGATACGCTCTTTGATCTCGATGGCTACCTGCTGGTCTTTATGGAGGGTGATGATATGCTGCGCCCCGATTGGCGGCTGGCTCGCGATCTGGTGCTGATTCGGATGGTTGAGCGGTTGAAGGATTGGTTGGTTGATAATCCGCTGCCCGATGAGACGTTGCAACTCGATGCTACAGATAAGGAGCAATAGACATGGCTTTCGTAACTGGCCTCTTGCTGATCGATGCGCCCGCTGCGGCACTCAACAATCTTGGTTCGATCCCCGGTGAGCGTGAGGATAATACGGTAGGGGTGAAGGTGATTAAGACCAAAGAGGGCGCCTACCCCTATGTCTCGGCGCAGGCGTTGCGCTATTGGCTGCGTACCACGCTGGAGACGCGGGTGGCGGGTTGGCAGGCGGCGCCGATCTATCGTGAAGAGAAGGTTGCCTATACCGATGCCAATCCGCTGCTCTATTGGGATGATGATCTCTTTGGCTATATGCGTGCGCCCTCGAAGCGTGAGACGGCGAAGGCGCTGCGGGCGGCGGATACTTCGCGCGCTGGTGAGACGGAGACGACCGATACGATTACCCGCGTTGCGCCTTTCCGTGTGAGTACGCTGGTCTCGCTGGCACCCGTTACGCCAACGAACGATTTTGGTACGATGTCGCGCCACGAGGGCAATCCGGTGCCCCACGAGCATCAGTTTTACCGGGCGACGCTGAAGGGGCTCTTTTCGCTCAATCTACAGGCGTGTGGCACCTTCTCCTACCGCAACAAGACGGGCTTCCGTAATTTGGATGATGTGCGCATGAAGTTGGCTGAGGCGCTGGAGGGGTGTGAGCATCTGGAGGCGGAGAAGTCCTTTCGTTTGCCGCAGGCGCAGCGTGTCGCCCGTGTGCAGGCGCTCTTTGAGGGCATGGCCCAGCTTGAGGGCGGCGCAAAGCAGACGCTGCACTATACCGATGTGAGTCCGGCGTTGGTGCTGCTGGCGGTCACCAAGGGTGGCAACCATATCTTCCACCATGCGGTGGGGGCGAATCGGGTTGGGCAGCCTGAGATCAAAGCGAAGGCGCTGGAAGAGGCGCTGCGCGTCTACCGTGACGGTCTGCTCTCGCCGGTCTATGTGGGCTGGGTGCAGGGCTACCTTGACGCGGAGCGGGCTGCGTTTGAGCAGTTCGCAGCGAGCTACAACCAAGCGTTGCAGGCCGAGCATCCCGACCACCCGGCGCTCATCCAGATCGGCCATCCGCGTGAACTGTTCCAGCAGTTGGTTGCGGGCTTTGCAGCCAATCCGCGTTGGCTCGACTAGGAGGAGCATGATGCGTGTGTTAAAAGTTGTACTCGAAGGGACAACGACATCCTTTCGTTACCCACACTTCATGTTGAGTGTCCATCCGAGTTTTCCGTTGCCGCCGCCAGCGACGATCTACGGGCATATTTGTAGTGTCATGGGCGAGTGGGTTGCGCCTGAAGGTCTACAGTTTGCCTACCACTTTACGGCCCAAGGGATCGGTGAGGATCTGGAGCATATCCACGTCCTCACCGCCGCAACGGGGAAGTTGCCAGGAACAAAGCTGCCCAAGGTGATCGAGGGCAATGTGAATCCCTTGACGCGCCAGATTTTGCTGCATCCACGCTTGGTGCTCTACCTCAACCGGCCAGATTGGGTGGAGCATTTTCGCCATCCGCGCTACCCGGTGCTGTTGGGGCGTTCACAAGACCTGGCATGCTACACTCGTGTGGAGGTGGTTGAACTTGAGCAGCGCCCAGAGGTCTATTTTGAGCATACGCTCTTGCCCTACCGCGTGGCTACGCAGACGGCGGTGGGGGTTGTGGCGCTGATGCCGCGCTGGCTCGACTATGAGCAGCAGCGGCAGCCATCCTTTGCTCGCTACCTGCTGCTGCAACAGCGGGTACGCAGCCGCGACTTCAAGCAGTTTGGTGCGGCGGAACAGCCACGTTTCTGGGCCGATCCGCGTGCAATGCAGAGCAAAGGTGTTCCGCTGGGCCTTTGGTTCCACAGCTTTACGGGAGCAGAGGATGAAGCCCTCAGTCTGGCCTGATTGGGTGGATGGCCTGAAGGCGAAGAGCGTCAAGTATGGCGGCGAGAGTCTGGCCGAGCATACGTGGGCGGTACTGGTCAAGTTGGCCGAGTTGTACCGCCTACGGCCCGCGCTGCCCGCTCTTGTCGCTCTGCCTCGGCTTTGGCACTGCCTCTTTTGGGCCTGCTTGCTGCACGATGCTGGTAAAGCGGCTCATGGCTTTCAGGCACGGCTGCGCGGCGGGCCCGCCTGGCGGCAGCGCCATGAGGTCTTGTCGCTGGCGTTGTTGGCCTGGCTGTCCCACGGTTTTGATGATGATGAGGCGCGTAGTGTTGTGGCGGCGATTGTCTCGCACCACCGCGATGCTGATGTGATTCAGCAAACCTATCCCGACCTCGATGATGATCCTTTGGAGCCCTTGTTGGCTGAACTGGATGCGCCAACCCTGAGCCAGCTCTGGCGCTGGCTGGCGGAGTGCGCCATGGCCTGGCGTGATGCGCTGGGCTTGCCCAAAGCTGTGGTGCAGCCCATCGCGCTGCCAGACGAGGCGCAGGCGTTGCGTTTGGTGCAAGAGGAAGGGGTGCAACGGGTGCGGCGCTGGCTCTATGTCTACGACGATTGGCTCGACGACCTGCCACTGGCCCCGGTCAGCCAACGCATGTTGGGCATCATCCTGCGCGGTCTCACCACCAGTGCCGATCATATGGCCTCGGCCCATCTCGCATGTATGCCCTCGCCAGTGCAGGAACATTGGCAGCAGTTTGCCGATCGCATTTTGGCCCCACTGCGCGTACATGAGCCAACATTGGCCCCCTACCGCCACCAGGGAGCGAGTGCGGCGGCAGCAGGCCAATCGGTGCTGCTCAGTGCGCCAACGGGCAGCGGCAAGACCGAAGCGGCGCTCTATTGGGCCCTTGGTGCCGGACAGCAGCCGGTGGCGCGCCTCTTCTACGCACTGCCCTACCAGGCCAGCATGAATGCGATGTTTGATCGGCTGCGTGCCCCGCAGACCGGCTTTGGCAGGGATGCGGTCGGCTTGCAGCATGGGCGGGCGCTCCAGGCGCTGCATGCACGCCTGCTGGAAGCGGATGCTTGGGCAGCCACGGCGAGCACAGCGGCCCAGTGGGAGCAGAACCTGAACATGCTGCACGCCCGCCCGATCAAGGTCTTCAGCCCCTACCAGATGCTCAAGGCGCTCTTTCAACTGCGCGGCTTTGAGGCCATGTTGAGCGACTACGCCTATGCCGCGTTTATCTTTGACGAAATTCATGCCTACGATCCGGCGCGTTTGGCACTGATCATGACCATGATTCACTATTTGCGCGAGCAGTACCAGGCCCGCTTCTTCGTCATGTCGGCCACCTTCCCCACGCTCATCCGTGAGCGGCTGGTGCAGGCGCTAGATAACCCGGTGATCATTCAGGCCGAGCAAGCGCTCTTTGCCCAATTCTGTCGCCATCGCCTACACCTACTCGATGGTGAACTGCTGACCGACGGGCCAGCAGCGATTGTCCGTGAGGTACAAGCGGGTAAACAGGTTCTCGTGTGTGCCAATACGGTAGCGCGGGCGCAAGGGCTGCATACAGCACTGTTGGCAGTAGGCTTGACCAGCGAACAGGTCGTACTCATTCATAGCCGCTACACCTTTGGTGACCGCAACCAGCGCGAACAGGCCATCCGGGAGCGTTGCGGAGTTGGAGTTGCGCCAGCAGCACGCAAACCCTTGGCACTCGTCGCCACCCAAGTGGTTGAAGTGAGCCTCAACCTCGATCTCGACACCATCTATAGCGATCCTGCGCCGCTAGAAGCCCTCTTGCAACGCTTTGGGCGCGTCAACCGCAGCGGCAAAAAGGGCATCTGCCCCGTGCATGTCTTCCGCGAACCAACCGACGGCCAGGGCGTCTATGGGCGTAGCAGGGACGCGGAGCAGGCGGGCCATATTGTGCGCGTCACCTTGGCGGAGCTCGAGCAGCACGACGGTGAGCTAGTGGATGAAGCGGCCATCAATGGATGGCTTGACGCGATCTACGCCGACAGCCAACTGTGGCAGGCGTGGAACGAAGAATATGAGCGTGTCGCCGAGCAAGCAACAACGATTGTGCGCGATCTGCTGCCCTTTCGCAGTGATGCCCAGAAGGAAGAGGCCTTTGAGCAACTCTTCGACGGCGTTGAGGTCATTCCAAGCGCTTTTGAGCAGCAATACATCAATCTGCTCATGCAGGATCGCTTTATTGAAGCCAACAACTTCCTCGTAAGCATCAGCAAGCAGAAGTTTGCGATCTTGCGTAACCAGGGCAAGCTCCGCAAAGCGGAAACTCACGGTAGGCGGAGAGCTTGGATCATAGATGTGGTCTACGATGATGATCTAGGGGTACAATTTGACGCAGAAGCGCGTGACAAAGACTGGGATTAGATCAAAACAACAATCTACAATCTGCAATCTACAATCTGAAATGGAGCTCCACCAATGAACCTCATCACCCACCACCTCATCTTTACTGCGACCGCACAGACCCCGTTGGCCCTCGGCGAGCAGAGCGGCTCGGCGGTACGCGGGGCCATTGCGGGGGCGCTCTGGGGGCGCTTTTGTGTCAACAAGGAGGCACCGACATGTTCAGCATGCCCACTCTTCCACGCCTGCCCAGTGGCAGCATTGCTCGCTCCGCTGCGCGATGAGCAGCAGAAGGGCGGCGAGCAGCGCCCGCGCCCGTATGTCACGCGGCCCCCCCGCGACGGGGCGCGCACCTATGCGTCCGGCGAGCAATTCCAGTTTGGGCTGGCGCTCTTTGGCTCAGCGACCGCTTTCTACCCCTATGTGATCATGGCCGCCCACGCACTCGAAGAGCATGGCCTAGGGACGCGCCTGGCGCAACTGGGTGGTCAGCGCGGACGACTGCGCCTTGCGGAGATTGCCGCCCTCGATCCGCTCAGCGGAGCGCGTCAAACGCTCTACAGCGCAGAGAGCGGCATCGTCGAGCAGCCCGCACTGCCCATTGATAACCAAACGGTCGCGCAGTTTGCGGCAACGTTGCCGAGCGATCAGATCACCTTGCGCTTCCACACACCACTGCGCCTGATCGAACAGGATCGGCTGCTCAAGCGCATCGCGCTGCGTCCGCTGCTGCAACGGCTCATGCGCCGTCTCGACGATCTGACCATCGCCTATGGCGAGGGGCCGCTAGACATTGACTTTCGCGGCCTGCTCGCAGTAGCCGAAGGGGTGCGCGTGGTTGATGATCGCACCCGCTGGATTGACGTCGTAAGCATGAGCCAGCGTCAAGGACGACGCACGCCCATTGGCGGGCTGGTGGGCCAAGCGACCTTTGCGGGCGACCTTGGCCCGCTACGCGAACTCTTGGCCTGGGGCAGCCTAGTGCATGTTGGCAAAAACGCCGTCAAAGGCGACGGCTGGTACAGCGTCGTATAACGTTTGGATGCACCTTACCAATTTGTCTTTTTACATTACATTGCCTGCGGCAGGGCGGGGGCTGCGCCCCAAACCCCATTTTTTGTTTCGTTTTGGCGGCTTCGCCGCCAAAACGAAACAAAAAGAGTTTTTTTGGGGGAGGCGAAGCCTCCCCCAACCCCCCTCCGGGGGCTACGCCCCAAGCCCGCTTTTTTGGGGGAGGCGAAGCCTCCCCCAAACCCCCTCCGGGGACTTGACTTAAATTGAGAGAAAAAGAGTTTTTTGGGGGAGGCGAAGCCTCCCCCAAACCCCCACCAGGGGCTTCATGGCCTGCAACAAAGGAGAAAGATCACATGCATCTCTTTGTACAAGAAAAGGGTGCCTTCATCGCCAAGCACCAGGGCCGTTTGCGCGTAAATAAGGAGAAGACACGTTTGCAAGAGGTGCCACTCTTGCATCTGCAACAGGTGATTGTCAATGGTGGCGGGGTGGGTATTAGTAGTGATGCCATTCGTGCATGTTCCGAAGAGGGCATTCCTATTCATTTTATTAGCTCGAATGGGACGCCTCATTCCAGCCTCTACAGTGCCGGGCTGACCGGGACGGTCTTAACGCGACGGGCGCAGTTGCGCGCCTACGATGGGCCGCCGGGGGTGGCGCTGGCGCAGGGTTTTACGCTCGGGAAGTTGCAGAATCAGGCCAATCTTTTGCGCTACATCGCCAAATATCGCAAAGAGGCGGCACCCGAGTTGTACGACAGTTTTATGCTGGTGGCCAGCGAGGTGGTAGACAGCCTACAAGCGATACGCAATCTGCGCGGGGGTTGTGTTGATGAGCTGCGTGAGCAACTGATGGGTATTGAGGGGCGTTATGCTGCCCGCTACTGGGGCGCATTGGCGGCGTTGGTACCGAGCGAACTGGCCTGGCCGGGCCGCGAGACACGCGGCGCCAGCGACCCCTTCAACCAAGTGCTCAACTATGGCTATGGCGTTCTCTATGGCCAAGTCGAGCATGCCTTGGTCTTGGCGGGGCTTGACCCCTATGCGGGCCTGTTGCATGCCGACCGGCCTGGCAAACCCAGCCTCGTGCTCGATCTGATCGAAGAGTTTCGCCAGGCGGTGGTAGATCGCACACTGCTCGGCCAGATCAACCGAGGCTGGAGCATCGAGCGTGACGAGCGGGGTTGGCTCGTGGCAGCGACACGCGAACGCATCGTCGAGAAGGTTCTAGAGCGGCTTGAGTCTGCCGAAGCCTACGAAGGTAAGCGCCAGCCCCTGCGCCACATCTTGCAGTGTCAAGCGCGCCACATCGCCACCTTCGTACGCGGCGAACGCGAAGAGTACACCCCCTTCGTCATGGGGTGGTAGCCATGCAATGCCTGCTCATCTACGACATCCCGCACGACGGAACGCGCCAAAAAGTGGCCGATGCGTGCCTCGACTACGGCCTCCAGCGCGTCCAATACAGCGCCTTCGTCGGCAACCTGAGCCGCACCCACCAACGGGCGCTCTTCCAAGAGATCGAGCGACGGGTGCGGCGGCGCAGCGCAAACATCCAACTCTTCCCGCTCGACGAGAAGAGTTGGAATGGACGGCGCGTCTTGGAGCAGCGAGGAGTTGATGACGCCAACAACAATTGAAGTAACCGACCTCAAACAGTGGCGCTACTGCCCACGCATCGTCTGGTATCGCTACTGCCTGCCAGCGGTACGCCCGGTCACCGACCTGATGGAGCACGGACGAGAGGCGCACGAACGGGAAGAGGGGCGCGAAGAGCGGCGCTCGCTGCGCCCGTACGGACTAAAGGAGGGCGAACGCCACTTTGACGTGCGGATCTACAGCCCAGAGCTGGGCCTCCGCGGGCGGGTTGACCTTGCCATCATCACGCCGCAGCGCAACCACCCCCAAGCGGAGGTGGTGGTGGTGGAATACAAAGACAGCGAACAGCGTCCGGGGCCACACTTCAAACTACAACTCACCGCCTACGCACTGATGCTCGAAGCGATGTGGCGGCTGCCGGTACGGAGCGGCTGGTTCTACCTCATCCCCCTTCGGAGGGCCGAGCGCATCGCTATCAGCCCAACGCTGCGGCGGCAGGTAACAGAGAGCGTCGCAACCATCCAGCAAGCGATTAGCAACGAAACCATGCCAGCCCCACCCGCAACACGACGTATCTGCGTAGACTGCGAATTTCGCCGCTTCTGCAACGACGTCGTATAACTTCGCACCACCGGCGGGGCATCGCGGTGGCTTCGACAGGCTCAGCCACCGCGATGCCCCGCCAAAAAAACCTCGTGCGCTGCGTGGGCGGCTTCGCCGCCCACGCAGCGCAAAAAAAGAGTCAAACACCACCAAAACAACCCCTTTCAGAGGGGTCACTCGCAACTCGCCAAAATCGCACCGTTTGGCGGGGGCCATTTGTACAACGTGTAAAGCATTTTAAGGTAACAAAACGCATCACAAAGGGTTCGCAAATCACTCGCAACTTAACGCGGATCTGACACAAAAACCAAGTTGCGAAACGGAGGCTTGACATGGTGCAGCAATGGGTTACAATGAGCGCACAGAACGCCTTCTGCGGTCCGCAACGGGCACCAGGCGAGGGAGAGGCTAGGCTTTGGTTTTTTGGACTGGCGGCGCTTCAACGAAATCGGCTCAGGGTTGAGCACTGAAACTTGAGTCAGGTCGCACAATCGGTACCTTATTCCAAGCTTCAACGAAATCGGCTCAGGGTTGAGCACTGAAACGCGAGCTTCGGCGCTGATGTGGCGCTGGCTGTTGGCGGCTTCAACGAAATCGGCTCAGGGTTGAGCACTGAAACATGATCTTCAGTACCGTCTCGTCGCCCTCCGCGTAACGCTTCAACGAAATCGGCTCAGGGTTGAGCACTGAAACGCTGGCAGACGGCCCGCCTCGTCGAGAAGGCCGGGGCTTCAACGAAATCGGCTCAGGGTTGAGCACTGAAACGGCCGATGAGCAGGTGCAGACTCAGGCTCTCCGCGTTGCGCTTCAACGAAATCGGCTCAGGGTTGAGCACTGAAACTCATCAGAAAGGTTTGAGAGATGAGTACCACGAATGGGCTTCAACGAAATCGGCTCAGGGTTGAGCACTGAAACTGGCGCTTGCGGAACTCCGCAATGCCGCCATCTGGGGCTTCAACGAAATCGGCTCAGGGTTGAGCACTGAAACATTTTTGGTGTTACTCCATCCGGGTCGGGTTTGCCGCTTCAACGAAATCGGCTCAGGGTTGAGCACTGAAACGAAACAAACTGCGTTGGGCCGCCAAACGCCGCAAGGCTTCAACGAAATCGGCTCAGGGTTGAGCACTGAAACGTCCGTTTACGGCGCTCCCAATACGAGTTCTGCTGGCTTCAACGAAATCGGCTCAGGGTTGAGCACTGAAACTGACTTGGTTGGATTTGTCGGTACACAATCGTCTAGGCTTCAACGAAATCGGCTCAGGGTTGAGCACTGAAACGGTTGACCGTTCGTCCGTACTTGACCGTGATTGAGCTTCAACGAAATCGGCTCAGGGTTGAGCACTGAAACAAGAGCGCAGTGGCATCCTTGCGTGGCTGGTCAAGGGGCTTCAACGAAATCGGCTCAGGGTTGAGCACTGAAACATCATCATTCGCGGGCGCCTCGACACCCAGCGCCAACGGCTTCAACGAAATCGGCTCAGGGTTGAGCACTGAAACAAATACCAAAGTGGACGAGCGTTGCCGACGCTGCGTGCTTCAACGAAATCGGCTCAGGGTTGAGCACTGAAACACTGTAGTGCGCGGCGGTCGCTTCTGATCCTGCTCAGGCTTCAACGAAATCGGCTCAGGGTTGAGCACTGAAACTCGTAACCGCCACCCTTGCCGTCGGCTCGGTCTTCGCTTCAACGAAATCGGCTCAGGGTTGAGCACTGAAACTCGGCAACCAGATGAAGAAACTGATCGAACTTGTCAGGGCTTCAACGAAATCGGCTCAGGGTTGAGCACTGAAACGCAGGAAGTCGCCGCCTATCTCGCCACGCTCACGCCCGGCTTCAACGAAATCGGCTCAGGGTTGAGCACTGAAACTGATTTCACCGTGCCATGCGCCGTCGGAGAGGATATTGGCTTCAACGAAATCGGCTCAGGGTTGAGCACTGAAACTCCTTTCTTCGGGCTTTCTTCTGTCGTCAACCTGCGTGCTTCAACGAAATCGGCTCAGGGTTGAGCACTGAAACCGCCTCTTCCGCCACGGGGTAGAGGGTGGCGTAGAACGCTTCAACGAAATCGGCTCAGGGTTGAGCACTGAAACTCACCGCGCAGCATGACAATCGTGTTGGCGAGGGCGGCTTCAACGAAATCGGCTCAGGGTTGAGCACTGAAACCATACAGACTAAAGCTCACACGTCGCCCGTCATGAGCTTCAACGAAATCGGCTCAGGGTTGAGCACTGAAACATCGCGTTGAGGCGGCGAACCGCCTCGCTCATGTCTCGCTTCAACGAAATCGGCTCAGGGTTGAGCACTGAAACATTGCGACGGTGGATCGGCTCTTTGAAGTTGCGCGCGCTTCAACGAAATCGGCTCAGGGTTGAGCACTGAAACTTCACAAAATCGGTCAGCACGGGAAGGGCTTGGTTGCGCTTCAACGAAATCGGCTCAGGGTTGAGCACTGAAACATCCGGTGGCGGCGTTTGTCCAACAGCGCAACGAAGAGCTTCAACGAAATCGGCTCAGGGTTGAGCACTGAAACAGTTTCCAGTAGCACCGCCCGGTGCAGCGGTGAAGGCTTCAACGAAATCGGCTCAGGGTTGAGCACTGAAACAGTAGCTATTTTGCTGGACGTTGCAATAGTCATACGCTTCAACGAAATCGGCTCAGGGTTGAGCACTGAAACTTGACGAAGACATACATAAAACCTCTCTTGCTATACTGGCTTCAACGAAATCGGCTCAGGGTTGAGCACTGAAACGAAAGCGGCAAGGGTCGACGCAAAGCGTTCAGTAAGCTTCAACGAAATCGGCTCAGGGTTGAGCACTGAAACGCGACGGGCGCTTACTGGCTGTGCGCCGCCTCACGGGCTTCAACGAAATCGGCTCAGGGTTGAGCACTGAAACTGGCTCGCCATCGTTGAGCCTCACCTCATTGACGACGCTTCAACGAAATCGGCTCAGGGTTGAGCACTGAAACATCACTGGCGCGGGGGCGGTTTGCGGCGCTGTGATGCCCTTCAACGAAATCGGCTCAGGGTTGAGCACTGAAACCGTCGGTGCGGTCGGCGGCGAACGCTGCTGCCATGCGGCCCTTCAACGAAATCGGCTCAGGGTTGAGCACTGAAACACCTCCCCGCAGCCGTGCGTCTCTACGCGCCAGATGCCCTTCAACGAAATCGGCTCAGGGTTGAGCACTGAAACGTAGCGCGGCACAGCGCCGCGCAACGGGCTAGGAGGCTCCTTCAACGAAATCGGCTCAGGGTTGAGCACTGAAACGCGAGCGCCGCCCCCGCTGCACGGGAGTCAGGTTCGCCTTCAACGAAATCGGCTCAGGGTTGAGCACTGAAACATGCCAACGTGACCACGGCGAAGATCGCCAATGCCAACCTTCAACGAAATCGGCTCAGGGTTGAGCACTGAAACGCAACTGCGAGATCTCGTTGGTTGCGCCCTGCTCCCCTTCAACGAAATCGGCTCAGGGTTGAGCACTGAAACGCCGAAACCGTCCTCCGCACACTGGTGGAGCGCAACGCCTTCAACGAAATCGGCTCAGGGTTGAGCACTGAAACTGGCGGCTTCAATGGCGTTGTAGGCGTCCATGTCGCCCCTTCAACGAAATCGGCTCAGGGTTGAGCACTGAAACACGGCAACCATTGCGCCGCTGGCAACGCGGGCGCGCCTTCAACGAAATCGGCTCAGGGTTGAGCACTGAAACCTTAAACTCTCGCTCATCTGACACTCCTTGTGTCTCCTTCAACGAAATCGGCTCAGGGTTGAGCACTGAAACCCTCAAAGCGCCGCCAGAGCGGAACGCGGGTTTGCGTGGCTTCAACGAAATCGGCTCAGGGTTGAGCACTGAAACGCGAGGCACGCGAGGATTGGTAGCACCGTCAAGCCGCGCTTCAACGAAATCGGCTCAGGGTTGAGCACTGAAACAAGGCAAGACAAATGAGCAAGCGAAATATCACCAAGGCTTCAACGAAATCGGCTCAGGGTTGAGCACTGAAACGCTCTAGCGGGTCGTCGCACGGCTCGTAACTCAGTTCACTTCAACGAAATCGGCTCAGGGTTGAGCACTGAAACCTGAACAGGCACACCACCTGACGAGGCCTCCACTCCTTCAACGAAATCGGCTCAGGGTTGAGCACTGAAACCGGTTCGCAACCGCCAGAGGAGGCAGATATACATCTGCTTCAACGAAATCGGCTCAGGGTTGAGCACTGAAACTGCGACGCGGCAGCTGCAATGCTTGACGCACCTCCCTTCAACGAAATCGGCTCAGGGTTGAGCAC
Source organism: Candidatus Viridilinea mediisalina (assembly GCF_002532535.1). Taxonomy (GTDB): domain Bacteria; phylum Chloroflexota; class Chloroflexia; order Chloroflexales; family Chloroflexaceae; genus Viridilinea; species Viridilinea mediisalina. The sequence goes on along the minus strand of NZ_NQWI01000006.1, from coordinate 70,034 downwards.
TGAAACGCGTACCGCGTCAATGGCGGCTTGCTGATAGTCTCTCCTTCAACGAAATCGGCTCAGGGTTGAGCACTGAAACTCGCACGGCGCGAGGGGCTTGGTGGGCGGCTTGGCTTCAACGAAATCGGCTCAGGGTTGAGCACTGAAACGCACCACCAGCCGCGACATCGTGGTATCGCGTCGTGCCCTTCAACGAAATCGGCTCAGGGTTGAGCACTGAAACGCACTTGACAAGGCGGGTTGATTGTGCTATACTTCATCTTCAACGAAATCGGCTCAGGGTTGAGCACTGAAACATCCTGAAATATCCAGGCGCAAAATGGGCGCTTGCACTTCAACGAAATCGGCTCAGGGTTGAGCACTGAAACCCGTCACGTTTGCGTTCGTGTTAGTCATTTCATTCTCTTCAACGAAATCGGCTCAGGGTTGAGCACTGAAACTCGACATGGGGCGCTGGGGAGCCGAGCAGAAGAAGGCTTCAACGAAATCGGCTCAGGGTTGAGCACTGAAACACGGTTCGGTAGACCTCGCACCACATCTGGTTCTTCTTCAACGAAATCGGCTCAGGGTTGAGCACTGAAACCCACATAAGCGGCGGGAGGCTCGGGGAAGGGTCGCTCTTCAACGAAATCGGCTCAGGGTTGAGCACTGAAACTTCGCCAGCCGCACGTCACAGCGGTTGACGGGAACCCTTCAACGAAATCGGCTCAGGGTTGAGCACTGAAACGTGCGAAGTGCTTGTGCCAGGTCTGCGGCCACGCACTCTTCAACGAAATCGGCTCAGGGTTGAGCACTGAAACAAGCGCCATCGCCTCCATGTCGGCGATGGCAAGCGACTTCAACGAAATCGGCTCAGGGTTGAGCACTGAAACGATAACTCCATTCACTACTCAATCTCGTCGCCACCCCTTCAACGAAATCGGCTCAGGGTTGAGCACTGAAACTCGCGCATCTCGTCACGCGAGAACCACATATTGGCTTCAACGAAATCGGCTCAGGGTTGAGCACTGAAACCTGGCGCGACACCTACCGCGCCGAAGAGCAGAAGGCCTTCAACGAAATCGGCTCAGGGTTGAGCACTGAAACATGTGTGCAGCGGGAACGTACAATGGCACACGCTCCACCTTCAACGAAATCGGCTCAGGGTTGAGCACTGAAACTCGCCACCGTGCAAAGCCTCAACCCGCGTCGCTTGCTTCAACGAAATCGGCTCAGGGTTGAGCACTGAAACTGGTAGCTGGCAATCCATCCCTGACGCTGGGTTGGACTTCAACGAAATCGGCTCAGGGTTGAGCACTGAAACGCGCCAGTTGAGCGCTTCATCGGCAATCTGCTGCGCTTCAACGAAATCGGCTCAGGGTTGAGCACTGAAACCTCGTTGAGCGCGAGGGTGGCGGTTCGTTCCTGGACCTTCAACGAAATCGGCTCAGGGTTGAGCACTGAAACTTGTGACCCTCCATGTGGTACGGATGTCCAGTGGTTTCTTCAACGAAATCGGCTCAGGGTTGAGCACTGAAACTACCATCGCTGGCGGTAGTGCAAGCATGGCACTTGGCCTTCAACGAAATCGGCTCAGGGTTGAGCACTGAAACCTGACGGGGTTCGCGTCGTCCGAGAAATCGTGGATCTTCAACGAAATCGGCTCAGGGTTGAGCACTGAAACTTCCCTGGCCGCGTCTTGGTTGAGGGTGTCATTGCTCCTTCAACGAAATCGGCTCAGGGTTGAGCACTGAAACCGCTTTCGCCGTACCGCTGCCGGCGAAGAATCCGGCCTTCAACGAAATCGGCTCAGGGTTGAGCACTGAAACACGCATCGCGCAAGCGACGGCGGGTAAAGCCGTAGACTTCAACGAAATCGGCTCAGGGTTGAGCACTGAAACCTGCTACGTTGTCTCCAAAGATCTCCGTAACAGCATCTTCAACGAAATCGGCTCAGGGTTGAGCACTGAAACTGCAGCAGATCGATGTCGGCTACGGGACGGATGCCCTTCAACGAAATCGGCTCAGGGTTGAGCACTGAAACGCAGGAGTACGCCCTGTTGATGTGGGGCCAGGCGGACTTCAACGAAATCGGCTCAGGGTTGAGCACTGAAACCCGCGCAGCGGGGGCGGCGCTCGCGGGGCTCGTCGCCCTTCAACGAAATCGGCTCAGGGTTGAGCACTGAAACAGCAGACATGGACGACCATCGCCAACATTATCACGATCTTCAACGAAATCGGCTCAGGGTTGAGCACTGAAACAAGCTGTTGCCGCAAACGATGCGGCGTATGTCAAGCTTCAACGAAATCGGCTCAGGGTTGAGCACTGAAACGCTGTGCAGGTGCGCGACAAAGCCGCCGCCGTCGCACGTCTTCAACGAAATCGGCTCAGGGTTGAGCACTGAAACGTCGGGGGTCGTGAAGCTGTACTCTCCGGCGACGCTCTTCTTCAACGAAATCGGCTCAGGGTTGAGCACTGAAACTCGAAGTGGGCGCGTAGCTCGGGCAACATCTTCAACTCTTCAACGAAATCGGCTCAGGGTTGAGCACTGAAACGCGACGACGCCATCGAGTTCGGCCACAACGATCTCTCTCTTCAACGAAATCGGCTCAGGGTTGAGCACTGAAACGCGATTCGCGTGATTCGCACCTGGCGCGTGGTGCCGTTCTTCAACGAAATCGGCTCAGGGTTGAGCACTGAAACACGGCAAACGAGTAGCGCTGGCCCACGGTTGCCGGTGGTCTTCAACGAAATCGGCTCAGGGTTGAGCACTGAAACCCTGGTCTTCTTGCAGCGCCGCCACGCGACCGAGGTTCTTCAACGAAATCGGCTCAGGGTTGAGCACTGAAACGATAGTTTCGGCTTGTGAAGTCTTGCCCACGGGCGCGTCTTCAACGAAATCGGCTCAGGGTTGAGCACTGAAACATCTTGCGGTACAGTTCCGCAAGGTTATTGAGGAGCTTCAACGAAATCGGCTCAGGGTTGAGCACTGAAACATAGGTCGGCATGCCCGATGCATGCCGTTCGTGTCTTCAACGAAATCGGCTCAGGGTTGAGCACTGAAACTCGGCTCGTCGGGCTCGTCGGGCGCTTCGAGCTGTGGTTCTTCAACGAAATCGGCTCAGGGTTGAGCACTGAAACCGGCTTCAACGGATCAGGCGAGGGCCAGCGGATGTGTTCTTCAACGAAATCGGCTCAGGGTTGAGCACTGAAACTTTGAGGTGACTGGGTAATGACCGTGCGCGGTACGGTCTTCAACGAAATCGGCTCAGGGTTGAGCACTGAAACGCTGATGGATCAGTGCAGACTGCTCATCGGCGACGAGTTCTTCAACGAAATCGGCTCAGGGTTGAGCACTGAAACGCTCACGGCGGAGGAGGCCAAAAAGGAATTTGCGGCGTCTTCAACGAAATCGGCTCAGGGTTGAGCACTGAAACGCGAGGATCAAAATCGTTCCGATGTGCACGCGGGTGACTCTTCAACGAAATCGGCTCAGGGTTGAGCACTGAAACACGACCACATGGATCGCACCAGTGAAGCTCTGGATTCTTCAACGAAATCGGCTCAGGGTTGAGCACTGAAACGTTTCCGGTGAATAATGAATCGCGTCCTTATATTATTCTTCAACGAAATCGGCTCAGGGTTGAGCACTGAAACACCGTAGTCGTTCGTGCGCGTGTCGCGCAGTTCCGCAAGGCTCTTCAACGAAATCGGCTCAGGGTTGAGCACTGAAACCCAGGCGGTTCGTGCCACGTTCGCCGCCAAAATGCCTCTTCAACGAAATCGGCTCAGGGTTGAGCACTGAAACAGCCCACCAAGCCCCCGCCTCACACGCGGGGGCAAGTCTTCAACGAAATCGGCTCAGGGTTGAGCACTGAAACCGATAGAGGCATGTCCGAGGCGGAGGGACTTGCCGAGTCTTCAACGAAATCGGCTCAGGGTTGAGCACTGAAACCCGCCTCTGGCGCGACACCTACCGCGCCGAGGAACAGTCTTCAACGAAATCGGCTCAGGGTTGAGCACTGAAACAAACCCTATTGGTTGACCTGCTGCACACCATATGGGTCTTCAACGAAATCGGCTCAGGGTTGAGCACTGAAACGTGAGTCATGGCGTGTCATGCCGTTACGCGATCTGATTCTTCAACGAAATCGGCTCAGGGTTGAGCACTGAAACTAATTAAGGAGTTTGTTATGGCCTGCATGGAACCATTCTTCAACGAAATCGGCTCAGGGTTGAGCACTGAAACTCGCGCCGTGCGAGGGGCATAGCACAGAAAGAACATCTTCAACGAAATCGGCTCAGGGTTGAGCACTGAAACCCTTCATCGTCACCTTCACCGCCGACAATCCGTTCTTCTTCAACGAAATCGGCTCAGGGTTGAGCACTGAAACTCGCCGCGATTGACGGCGCGATGGTTTCAACGGTGATTCTTCAACGAAATCGGCTCAGGGTTGAGCACTGAAACCTGATACGGATCGACGCCATCCGGTGCGCCAAAGAGTTCTTCAACGAAATCGGCTCAGGGTTGAGCACTGAAACCGTCGAGGTCGCGAAGGTTGAACCAGGACGGATCATCTTCAACGAAATCGGCTCAGGGTTGAGCACTGAAACTCATAGGGCCGTATAGCCCCGCATCGCCAGCACATTCTTCAACGAAATCGGCTCAGGGTTGAGCACTGAAACGATAATGTGATTCGGCAGCGTGCCGGGCCGACGGCGGCTCTTCAACGAAATCGGCTCAGGGTTGAGCACTGAAACCGGCTGACAGCGCGGCGGGCTGGGCCTCGGCAACAGCGCTCTTCAACGAAATCGGCTCAGGGTTGAGCACTGAAACCTCATCCGATTCGCCATTGCCGCAATACGACTGCCTCTTCAACGAAATCGGCTCAGGGTTGAGCACTGAAACCCCTTTGCGATCCTCCGTAACCCAAACGTCCCGCTCCTCTTCAACGAAATCGGCTCAGGGTTGAGCACTGAAACCGCCGCCAAAATTAATCACCGTGTCAACGCCGAGCATCTTCAACGAAATCGGCTCAGGGTTGAGCACTGAAACCGCCAGACGGCCCCATCGGGCGGCGGTAGGTCTCAAGTCTTCAACGAAATCGGCTCAGGGTTGAGCACTGAAACACCTGCATGGCCGTGGCTTCTCTGATGCGACCATCCGTCTTCAACGAAATCGGCTCAGGGTTGAGCACTGAAACCGCAAAACGGCGACACCGATGTAGGGTATCGCCTCGACTCTTCAACGAAATCGGCTCAGGGTTGAGCACTGAAACTTTGGAACATGGCGCTTGACGTGGAGTTCGAATTCGTCTTCAACGAAATCGGCTCAGGGTTGAGCACTGAAACTCTCAGTAACGGCAACCCCGTGCTGCACACCGCGAACATCTTCAACGAAATCGGCTCAGGGTTGAGCACTGAAACATCGTCGTGCTGAACGGCGAATTGCTTTGGGCCTCTCTTCAACGAAATCGGCTCAGGGTTGAGCACTGAAACGTGTACGGAGGACGGTTTCAGCAGGGACGCCGCTGAATCTTCAACGAAATCGGCTCAGGGTTGAGCACTGAAACTTTTGACCACCGCATGGAACAACATCAGCACCGTGATTCTTCAACGAAATCGGCTCAGGGTTGAGCACTGAAACACGTCGGTCTCCAGTCAGTCACCAGGTCAAAGACGATTCTTCAACGAAATCGGCTCAGGGTTGAGCACTGAAACCACTGAGCGCCACGGGCGTCACAAGGTCGCCAGCAGTCTTCAACGAAATCGGCTCAGGGTTGAGCACTGAAACATTGACGCACCCTCCCCCGCCAATGGCGCGGGGGATCTTCAACGAAATCGGCTCAGGGTTGAGCACTGAAACTTGCGGTCAATGCACGAAGCCAGGCGGGTATGGCCGCTCTTCAACGAAATCGGCTCAGGGTTGAGCACTGAAACGCAAGCCAAGCCGGGCGAAGGCTTGCGCCGTGGTGTTCTTCAACGAAATCGGCTCAGGGTTGAGCACTGAAACGTGGTGATGCTCACGCGAGCGAGCGGGATATCCCACTCTTCAACGAAATCGGCTCAGGGTTGAGCACTGAAACCGAAGCCGCCAGCGCCCCCGCGCCTGAGCCAGCGGCTTCTTCAACGAAATCGGCTCAGGGTTGAGCACTGAAACTCGAGCTTCAGGTCAAGGGTGATGCTTACTTCGCTTCTTCAACGAAATCGGCTCAGGGTTGAGCACTGAAACTTGTTGAGCCGGTGACCGATGCGCTCGTTGCGGCGCTGGTCTTCAACGAAATCGGCTCAGGGTTGAGCACTGAAACGTGTCACGCCCCCTGCGGCGCCCCATTCGTATCTCGTTCTTCAACGAAATCGGCTCAGGGTTGAGCACTGAAACTCATTACTCGTTACTCGTCACTGGCTCACCGCACTTCTTCAACGAAATCGGCTCAGGGTTGAGCACTGAAACCTGGTACGTCTGGCATATAGGTCATTAGATTATATTTTCTTCAACGAAATCGGCTCAGGGTTGAGCACTGAAACTGGATGGTTTACTCAGAGGGGGCTGCAATCCATCAGTCTTCAACGAAATCGGCTCAGGGTTGAGCACTGAAACCTGCTGCTTTTGGCGCTGCAACAGGAGATGCAGCTCTTCAACGAAATCGGCTCAGGGTTGAGCACTGAAACTCACGGCAGAGCGGGCCGATGGTGCGCCGGTGATCATCTTCAACGAAATCGGCTCAGGGTTGAGCACTGAAACTATTCTACAATCCTGACACGATTGTTACGATGTCTGATCTTCAACGAAATCGGCTCAGGGTTGAGCACTGAAACTCCAGGGCTGTAGCGCCGGACGGACATGGGGCTATCTCTTCAACGAAATCGGCTCAGGGTTGAGCACTGAAACTCTGTACTGTCACGTTTGCGTTAGTCATTGTCGTGTTCTTCAACGAAATCGGCTCAGGGTTGAGCACTGAAACCCACTGCGCGATTTTTCGTGCATTGTCGCGCTTGTTCTTCAACGAAATCGGCTCAGGGTTGAGCACTGAAACTCTGAATCAATCACCTCCACCGGACGGAAGAAGCCGTCTTCAACGAAATCGGCTCAGGGTTGAGCACTGAAACGCATATCGCATTGCAACGCGGCGCAAGTAAGCAAGTTCTTCAACGAAATCGGCTCAGGGTTGAGCACTGAAACAATTCGGAGCGGAGGCCTGGGGGGGCTTGAAGGATTGGTCTTCAACGAAATCGGCTCAGGGTTGAGCACTGAAACGGCATACCTGCCCACGCTTCGCTATCCCTGACGAATCTTCAACGAAATCGGCTCAGGGTTGAGCACTGAAACCGACGAGGAGCGCAAGGTTGATCATTCGCGTGTCGATCTTCAACGAAATCGGCTCAGGGTTGAGCACTGAAACGCGTCAGGAGTTGACGCAGCGAGGCGAGGAGGCGGTGTCTTCAACGAAATCGGCTCAGGGTTGAGCACTGAAACCGACTCAACCGCAACGTGCGACTGGTGCGCAGCCAATCTTTCTTCAACGAAATCGGCTCAGGGTTGAGCACTGAAACAAGACCACGCAACGGGGCGGACTAGCCGAAATCTCTTCTTCAACGAAATCGGCTCAGGGTTGAGCACTGAAACTAGAACGCGGTGATCTTGACTACCTTGGCAGTGTTCCTTCAACGAAATCGGCTCAGGGTTGAGCACTGAAACCGAATGATCACCAGTTGTTCCTGCATGGAACGTCCCTTCTTCAACGAAATCGGCTCAGGGTTGAGCACTGAAACCCAATGGCGGCCCACGTAATCACGTCCGCTTTGATTCTTCAACGAAATCGGCTCAGGGTTGAGCACTGAAACGTGGAATAAACCCACGGTACTCTCCCCAGAAGTTGCTTCTTCAACGAAATCGGCTCAGGGTTGAGCACTGAAACGAATGAAGAGACTGATGGTCTCTTCCGACCAGTCTTCTTCAACGAAATCGGCTCAGGGTTGAGCACTGAAACAAGTCCTCTCGCACGCCGATAAAGATCATACGCTCTCTCTTCAACGAAATCGGCTCAGGGTTGAGCACTGAAACTAAAGTGAAGGACGTCGCGTTCATCGTGGCCCTTCGTCTTCAACGAAATCGGCTCAGGGTTGAGCACTGAAACTCAACTCTTTGAGGATTTCGACAAAGACTAACTTCATCTTCAACGAAATCGGCTCAGGGTTGAGCACTGAAACTGCAAGGCAACGTTGTTGCCTGTGGCAAGCCACACTCTTCAACGAAATCGGCTCAGGGTTGAGCACTGAAACACGTCAGCCAAGCCGCCACCGGCGAAGAGGGTTGCGATCTTCAACGAAATCGGCTCAGGGTTGAGCACTGAAACAGCAGTGCAAAGACGGCGTGCGTAGCGGCGTCAAGTCTTCAACGAAATCGGCTCAGGGTTGAGCACTGAAACTAGCACCACTGACAAAACTTGTCAACAATGTTTGACAATCTTCAACGAAATCGGCTCAGGGTTGAGCACTGAAACCCTCGGTGCGGCACATGCGCTTGGCAATGGCGGCGATTCTTCAACGAAATCGGCTCAGGGTTGAGCACTGAAACATTGCGGTGGTCTCCTTGCTAATTGCTTCCCTCACTTGTCTTCAACGAAATCGGCTCAGGGTTGAGCACTGAAACTGACTCGCATGCGCTCCACTCGTCCCGCCTGCGCGTTCTTCAACGAAATCGGCTCAGGGTTGAGCACTGAAACAAGCCGCCTCGAGGATCGCGGGGTAATAACTACTTTCTTCAACGAAATCGGCTCAGGGTTGAGCACTGAAACCATCTATCAACGCTTGCAGCGCTCCATCATCGAAGCTCTTCAACGAAATCGGCTCAGGGTTGAGCACTGAAACGCACGCAGTTAGTTATCAATCTGCACTGCATACGTGCTTCAACGAAATCGGCTCAGGGTTGAGCACTGAAACTTACCGCGTTCTGGACAGCAAACGGCGAGTCAATTCTTCAACGAAATCGGCTCAGGGTTGAGCACTGAAACGCGACATCTTCTCGATGTCGGCGGGCGTGGGCGTGTCTTCAACGAAATCGGCTCAGGGTTGAGCACTGAAACGAACAATTTCTGGCAGGCGCGCCGAATGATCAACTGCGTCTTCAACGAAATCGGCTCAGGGTTGAGCACTGAAACGCGCTCGAGGCGGCGTGGGAGCAGATGCGCGAGGCGTCTTCAACGAAATCGGCTCAGGGTTGAGCACTGAAACATTCATTCATCACGCCCCGGTAGACGCCCTGACTCGTCTTCAACGAAATCGGCTCAGGGTTGAGCACTGAAACACGTCCCGCAGGCTGCCGAGGCCGATCTAGTCACCTTCTTCAACGAAATCGGCTCAGGGTTGAGCACTGAAACCGTCTTTCTCTGGCGGCGAGTGCGAAATCAGGTACTCTTCAACGAAATCGGCTCAGGGTTGAGCACTGAAACCTGGTGAGGCGGTCAAGTACGGCTTGCTCATATCCGTCTTCAACGAAATCGGCTCAGGGTTGAGCACTGAAACACCGAGAGCTGTCGCTACGGCGTACACTACGATTTTTCTTCAACGAAATCGGCTCAGGGTTGAGCACTGAAACTTGATCGTGCCATGTGCCGCGCCCCCGACTAGACGCTCTTCAACGAAATCGGCTCAGGGTTGAGCACTGAAACGTAGTCGTTGGCACGGGTGTCGCGCAGTTCCGCAAGTCTTCAACGAAATCGGCTCAGGGTTGAGCACTGAAACACCTCGCGGCTTTGCTTTGCCGCAGGCAAACCCCGGTCTTCAACGAAATCGGCTCAGGGTTGAGCACTGAAACAGCGGCACACGCTCCGCGATCATCGCCACGAGGGTGGTCTTCAACGAAATCGGCTCAGGGTTGAGCACTGAAACACACAATGCTGAGTGGCGCGAGGTGCGGGCGAACGCAGTCTTCAACGAAATCGGCTCAGGGTTGAGCACTGAAACTTCCGTGGCGGTTCTCTACGTAGTAGATTTTGCGCGTCTTCAACGAAATCGGCTCAGGGTTGAGCACTGAAACCGTCTCAATTCAAGTCGGTGCTACTCATTCCTGACGCTCTTCAACGAAATCGGCTCAGGGTTGAGCACTGAAACAGTGGCTCTGGGTGAGTAGCACGCACGACATGCATATCTTCAACGAAATCGGCTCAGGGTTGAGCACTGAAACATTCTGTTCCGACGGCACATGCCGCCATCTCAGCCTCTTCAACGAAATCGGCTCAGGGTTGAGCACTGAAACCACGACATGCGTTGATTCGGATCGGGATCGAGCATGGTCTTCAACGAAATCGGCTCAGGGTTGAGCACTGAAACAGGTAACATGTAGCATGCTCTGTCCTTCTACGAGTACGTCTTCAACGAAATCGGCTCAGGGTTGAGCACTGAAACGAAAACGTCCCCGAGGGCGTCACGCCGCGCACGGTATCTTCAACGAAATCGGCTCAGGGTTGAGCACTGAAACCCGACACGAACGTCACCTTGTGTAAGAAAAAATGCTCTTCAACGAAATCGGCTCAGGGTTGAGCACTGAAACCGTCGTTGGTGCGGGTGTCGCTGTTCACCGCTTGACTCTTCAACGAAATCGGCTCAGGGTTGAGCACTGAAACCTGCTAACCATTGTTTCCTTGACCTTAATCAGTGCGTCTTCAACGAAATCGGCTCAGGGTTGAGCACTGAAACGTGCCCGCGACGGACGGGCGGCGCTGGAAGCGATGTTTCTTCAACGAAATCGGCTCAGGGTTGAGCACTGAAACGTATTTTGGGTGCCCCGCCACCACAGCGGCGACGGGGCTCTTCAACGAAATCGGCTCAGGGTTGAGCACTGAAACACTCAATCAGGGCGCGGGCGATACCGCGTCCCTCAACTCTTCAACGAAATCGGCTCAGGGTTGAGCACTGAAACATGAGAGCGCATGCTCCAGAACATGACGCAGAACACTCTTCAACGAAATCGGCTCAGGGTTGAGCACTGAAACAGTGTTGGTAACGGCGTTGGTTAGCGCGATGAGTTCCTCTTCAACGAAATCGGCTCAGGGTTGAGCACTGAAACGTGAGAGGGGAAGGATGATACATGGAGATAATAATTCTTCAACGAAATCGGCTCAGGGTTGAGCACTGAAACGGTCAAACAGCGCGTCCACGGCTTCGGGCGCAATGATCTTCAACGAAATCGGCTCAGGGTTGAGCACTGAAACGCTCGCGGATGGCGAGGGCACGTTCGTACAATGGCAATCTTCAACGAAATCGGCTCAGGGTTGAGCACTGAAACGGCGGCTCGTTCCGCATTGGCCGATAGCGCCGTAGACTCTTCAACGAAATCGGCTCAGGGTTGAGCACTGAAACCTAGCTCGTTGCCTCCCGATGAACCGGGCTACTTCACTCTTCAACGAAATCGGCTCAGGGTTGAGCACTGAAACTTCCGCACCATGTCGCTTCAACCATGTGAACAGATTATTCTTCAACGAAATCGGCTCAGGGTTGAGCACTGAAACATTGCGTTTGATGAGGAGTGCTGGCTTATTCATATTCTTCAACGAAATCGGCTCAGGGTTGAGCACTGAAACTCGCCATCCGCGAGCAGGTGCTGGGGGAGAATCATCCTCTTCAACGAAATCGGCTCAGGGTTGAGCACTGAAACGAATGAAGAGACTGATGGTCTCTTCCGACCAGTCTTGTCTTCAACGAAATCGGCTCAGGGTTGAGCACTGAAACAGCGGCACACGCTCCGCGATCATCGCCACGAGGGTGGTCTTCAACGAAATCGGCTCAGGGTTGAGCACTGAAACGTACGCGGTCTGGTTGTCTGGCAGGCCGCGTGCGGCTCTTCAACGAAATCGGCTCAGGGTTGAGCACTGAAACTGTTAGCGGCGATCAAGTATTCGTGTTCTGCGCGGCTCTTCAACGAAATCGGCTCAGGGTTGAGCACTGAAACGCTTCGGGCTGATGGGCATCCGGTGAGGGCGTTGAATCTTCAACGAAATCGGCTCAGGGTTGAGCACTGAAACAGCTCACAATGTCGCGCTGAAATGGAAACAGGCGCGGTCTTCAACGAAATCGGCTCAGGGTTGAGCACTGAAACCAATATATGAATGATGATTTGCTTTTTCGTTCGCTCTTCAACGAAATCGGCTCAGGGTTGAGCACTGAAACCGAAGCGCTCGCAACCGACCTGGACTGCAACGCCGCCTCTTCAACGAAATCGGCTCAGGGTTGAGCACTGAAACACCAGGGGCCGGTGGGGAGCTTCGGGGGCCGATGGTCTTCAACGAAATCGGCTCAGGGTTGAGCACTGAAACCACGGTGATCGGTTGGTGCAATCCCTCGGCAGCAATTGTCTTCAACGAAATCGGCTCAGGGTTGAGCACTGAAACACAACACCCAGGCTTCGTCCGGCTCATCTGCGACGATCTTCAACGAAATCGGCTCAGGGTTGAGCACTGAAACAACTCCGCCACGGGGCAATCATCGGCGCACGTCGCCTTCTTCAACGAAATCGGCTCAGGGTTGAGCACTGAAACGGCTGCTCCAGAATCCATTCGAGCGCGGAAACGTCGTCTTCAACGAAATCGGCTCAGGGTTGAGCACTGAAACAGGAAATACTCAAGATGATTCTGTCCCGTTCGCCCTCTTCAACGAAATCGGCTCAGGGTTGAGCACTGAAACCCGCAAGCAGCGCCGCCTTGCGCCCGTTCAGTACGCCTCTTCAACGAAATCGGCTCAGGGTTGAGCACTGAAACGCGTGCATGGAGCACGACGGCCAATTCCACAACCTTCTTCAACGAAATCGGCTCAGGGTTGAGCACTGAAACGCATCTGGCGCAAGAGCTTGACGGCATCCTTTTGGCTCTTCAACGAAATCGGCTCAGGGTTGAGCACTGAAACTCACCTTATCGATGGCGGGGGCGAAGTCGAGCGTAGCATCTTCAACGAAATCGGCTCAGGGTTGAGCACTGAAACTGCTAAACTGCTTGCTTGACTTGAAAGAAGTATAGTCTTCAACGAAATCGGCTCAGGGTTGAGCACTGAAACATACCGCCCTTCCGTACTCGTGGTGGCTGTAGGCGAATCTTCAACGAAATCGGCTCAGGGTTGAGCACTGAAACCACCGAGAGCTCGTCTCCGCTGCTCTGTGTCGCCATTCTTCAACGAAATCGGCTCAGGGTTGAGCACTGAAACGCACCCGCCCTCCGAGCGCGACGTGGCGCTGAGCGAGTCTTCAACGAAATCGGCTCAGGGTTGAGCACTGAAACGGCTCTGGCTCGTCTGGCTGGCCCTCGCAAATATCTATGGTCTTCAACGAAATCGGCTCAGGGTTGAGCACTGAAACATCGTCACATACGCGACGCGGGCGGCGTGGGCGCGGGTCTTCAACGAAATCGGCTCAGGGTTGAGCACTGAAACTGCGCGGAGGATGCTGCCATTTTGCCAACGTTACATTTCTTCAACGAAATCGGCTCAGGGTTGAGCACTGAAACGCATCAGGATTGAGGTAGGTCATAGGATTACGCCTCCTCTTCAACGAAATCGGCTCAGGGTTGAGCACTGAAACAAGGGCATTGGCCCTAATGCTTGTCCGATTCCACAACGGATCTTCAACGAAATCGGCTCAGGGTTGAGCACTGAAACGCAAGCGCCACCACTGCCCAATGGATGGTGGCGAATTCTCTTCAACGAAATCGGCTCAGGGTTGAGCACTGAAACCCTCAACCTCGCGCCCGATGTCGTCATTTGCGCCTTTCTTCAACGAAATCGGCTCAGGGTTGAGCACTGAAACCGTCAAGGATGGTTTCTCCGTCAATAACGACGATTATCTTCAACGAAATCGGCTCAGGGTTGAGCACTGAAACGCCATCGCTAAGGTGATGGCGGAGAAGGAGGTCGAGTCTTCAACGAAATCGGCTCAGGGTTGAGCACTGAAACAGCAGCGGCAAGCGCGTCGTAGCTTGCGCTGCTGATAGTCTTCAACGAAATCGGCTCAGGGTTGAGCACTGAAACATGTGCCGGTCTACCACGGGGACATTGCCAAGTTGATCTTCAACGAAATCGGCTCAGGGTTGAGCACTGAAACCGGCTCGCTGAGCGAATTGATGATCAAGTCACCGTCGTTCTTCAACGAAATCGGCTCAGGGTTGAGCACTGAAACCCATCACCAACTCGTAACTCAGTGGGGTTGGCGTGCCTCTTCAACGAAATCGGCTCAGGGTTGAGCACTGAAACAGCTGAAGCTACGCCACCGCCGTGGCGGCGTAGCTACTCTTCAACGAAATCGGCTCAGGGTTGAGCACTGAAACTGTTGAAGAGTTGCGCGACGCGGGTGTCACCGCAGAATTCTTCAACGAAATCGGCTCAGGGTTGAGCACTGAAACCGCGTCGCTCGTGCCGTCGTGAAAATCGACGTTCGTGATCTTCAACGAAATCGGCTCAGGGTTGAGCACTGAAACTCACTTGAAAGAAGTATAGCACATTCAAGATAGATTGTTCTTCAACGAAATCGGCTCAGGGTTGAGCACTGAAACGTCCGGACGCTTCGCATACGCGGAATGAAGCTCCTTCTTCAACGAAATCGGCTCAGGGTTGAGCACTGAAACCACACCGCAGCGTGAGCGTCACGGTGTCCACGCCAACTCTTCAACGAAATCGGCTCAGGGTTGAGCACTGAAACGTGCTTCAGCGAAGCGCATCGCCTCGCGGAAGGTTTCTCTTCAACGAAATCGGCTCAGGGTTGAGCACTGAAACGTCTATTAGCCACAGATCGCCCGATTGCGCCCGTGTTTCTTCAACGAAATCGGCTCAGGGTTGAGCACTGAAACGATTGTGGCGGCGTGGCAGGCGTACAAGCCACTCTCTCTTCAACGAAATCGGCTCAGGGTTGAGCACTGAAACGGGTACACCGCGTCTCTGGGGCTTGCCGGTGGTTGAGTCTTCAACGAAATCGGCTCAGGGTTGAGCACTGAAACCTCCCACTCTGCCCATACACCGTTGCGTATCACGACGTCTTCAACGAAATCGGCTCAGGGTTGAGCACTGAAACGCGTGAGTTCTGCGATGACCGGCATGCAGTCCGCAATCTTCAACGAAATCGGCTCAGGGTTGAGCACTGAAACTAGCGCGGCATATCCGAGAACACTTGCTATGAACCTTCTTCAACGAAATCGGCTCAGGGTTGAGCACTGAAACCGCAAAGGGGGCGTACAGGACGGCGTTTAAAAAGCGTTCTTCAACGAAATCGGCTCAGGGTTGAGCACTGAAACACGGCGGCGCTCGACGCGGCGCGGGCAGACCGCCGTCTCTTCAACGAAATCGGCTCAGGGTTGAGCACTGAAACGCTGGGGATTGACGGCGAAGGCGAGCAAATATGGGTCTTCAACGAAATCGGCTCAGGGTTGAGCACTGAAACGCCATACCCGTGCCGCTCGCGACTGATGCGATCTAGTCTTCAACGAAATCGGCTCAGGGTTGAGCACTGAAACTTGGGTTTACGGTGCGTCTCATTGAGCTGCATCGTGCTCTTCAACGAAATCGGCTCAGGGTTGAGCACTGAAACAAGAACTTGCGGGGTGGCACCGCGAACGGTGGTTCGTCTTCAACGAAATCGGCTCAGGGTTGAGCACTGAAACCTTGAGAGCTTCATCGGCAATCTGCTGCGATGGCCCATCTTCAACGAAATCGGCTCAGGGTTGAGCACTGAAACGCCGTAGTAGTAGCGACCCTCGTTGTCCTTGAGCAGGTCTTCAACGAAATCGGCTCAGGGTTGAGCACTGAAACATCGTATGTTTCGTGTATCGGAATGAATTGTGTAATTTCTTCAACGAAATCGGCTCAGGGTTGAGCACTGAAACATTGCGTTTGCTATGCCGGATCTGTCTGTGCATATCTTCAACGAAATCGGCTCAGGGTTGAGCACTGAAACGTCGGAACGGTACACATTGGTAGCACACCAGTGTGTCTTCAACGAAATCGGCTCAGGGTTGAGCACTGAAACTGCGCTGGGCCATACCGCAATGCAACGATTGCAACGATCTTCAACGAAATCGGCTCAGGGTTGAGCACTGAAACTTGGACCAAGCTGCTTGTCGGTTTCGGCGGCTTTATCTTCAACGAAATCGGCTCAGGGTTGAGCACTGAAACGTGGGCAGGGGCAGGGTTGCCGCGCTCACCCCCAGGCTTCAACGAAATCGGCTCAGGGTTGAGCACTGAAACAATCCCGCCGTGCCGCATCCTTGAGGTGCGGCGCAGACGGCTTCAACGAAATCGGCTCAGGGTTGAGCACTGAAACGCCCGACGTGGGCGCGGCGACGGGTGATTGGGTAGACGCTTCAACGAAATCGGCTCAGGGTTGAGCACTGAAACGATAATGCTTTGGAGATCTGCAGGCTCCACCGCCCGCTTCAACGAAATCGGCTCAGGGTTGAGCACTGAAACGCGCAGTCGTAGCGCTCAAGAAGATCGTTAATCGGCTTCCTTCAACGAAATCGGCTCAGGGTTGAGCACTGAAACCCGCCGGTGGCGGAGTGTAACACGGTTGAACTCGCCTTCAACGAAATCGGCTCAGGGTTGAGCACTGAAACAACGGCAATCAGCTCGGCACGCATCGCGCCAAATGCCCCTTCAACGAAATCGGCTCAGGGTTGAGCACTGAAACGCCACGGGCGCGGGGACTGGTGGGTGGTGGCTTGGGCCTTCAACGAAATCGGCTCAGGGTTGAGCACTGAAACTGGCGAAAAAATACTGGTCGGGATCGCCGTACCGGGCCCTTCAACGAAATCGGCTCAGGGTTGAGCACTGAAACACAAAGTGGCCGCAGGCATCATTTGGTGCCTCGGTCTCCCTTCAACGAAATCGGCTCAGGGTTGAGCACTGAAACGACGATCGGGACGGTGCGGACGCTGTTTGGGCGCAGCCTTCAACGAAATCGGCTCAGGGTTGAGCACTGAAACTGCTGGTGTTGTCGCGCATCCAGCGGTACACGGTACGCCTTCAACGAAATCGGCTCAGGGTTGAGCACTGAAACGTGCTCGAAGACATAGGCGTAAAAGATCCCAGCCGCCCCTTCAACGAAATCGGCTCAGGGTTGAGCACTGAAACTTCAGCGCCGAGTTGGTGAGTGGGTACATGCTGACCCTTCAACGAAATCGGCTCAGGGTTGAGCACTGAAACTGGGCTGTAAGCCTTGCAGCAGGCGCACGTACTCTCCCTTCAACGAAATCGGCTCAGGGTTGAGCACTGAAACGCGATCTCGCTCCGCAGTTGGGTACCGCAAATCTGGCCTTCAACGAAATCGGCTCAGGGTTGAGCACTGAAACATTTTGTAGAAATCAACAAACTCGTGCGTGCGCTCCACCCTTCAACGAAATCGGCTCAGGGTTGAGCACTGAAACCGATACACACTCTGCTTAAACTTCTCCGGCGGAAGGAACCCTTCAACGAAATCGGCTCAGGGTTGAGCACTGAAACCATCGAACTGCTGCGGGCTAATATAGCCCGCCGCCCCTTCAACGAAATCGGCTCAGGGTTGAGCACTGAAACGCGGCTGAGTGTATCGAACCACACCCGGAGCGACGAGCCTTCAACGAAATCGGCTCAGGGTTGAGCACTGAAACCTACCGTAACCCGAGCTTTGACACCAACAAGATCCCCTTCAACGAAATCGGCTCAGGGTTGAGCACTGAAACGGCACGGGACATGGCGAGTATTCGGATCGCCTGGGCCTTCAACGAAATCGGCTCAGGGTTGAGCACTGAAACTTCAGAATGCAAAAAGCCCCTCGCCATGCTTGCTGACCTTCAACGAAATCGGCTCAGGGTTGAGCACTGAAACGGGAAATGATTACATCGCAGGCACGAGCACCTACGACCCTTCAACGAAATCGGCTCAGGGTTGAGCACTGAAACTCGCTCGGCGGCAGCGGCCCGGGGCGATCTATCGCCACCTTCAACGAAATCGGCTCAGGGTTGAGCACTGAAACATGCCGAGATACCTGCCGACGGGGTGCATGCGGGGTGCCCTTCAACGAAATCGGCTCAGGGTTGAGCACTGAAACCGTTGGGGGCTCTAAGAATGGTTGGTGGCCATCTGCCTTCAACGAAATCGGCTCAGGGTTGAGCACTGAAACAGTGCAGCGCCATGCCGATCTGTTCCAAATAGACCGCCTTCAACGAAATCGGCTCAGGGTTGAGCACTGAAACTGGATGAATTGGCGCGTCGCCTCGCCCGCGATCTCGCCTTCAACGAAATCGGCTCAGGGTTGAGCACTGAAACGTTAGACAATCGAAACGGCTTCTGATCGCGCTCTCCCCTTCAACGAAATCGGCTCAGGGTTGAGCACTGAAACTGCCTGAACTGGCGAAGATGCTTGAGGATGTGTATGCCTTCAACGAAATCGGCTCAGGGTTGAGCACTGAAACGCGATGGGTACGCCGACAAGCAGTGTGACGGTACGCCTTCAACGAAATCGGCTCAGGGTTGAGCACTGAAACTGCTCGCGTCGCTTGGCGCGTTCAGCGGGGTCTGACTTCCTTCAACGAAATCGGCTCAGGGTTGAGCACTGAAACCGTGCCGCGCTGCGGTTGATGCGCTCACCCCCGCGCCTTCAACGAAATCGGCTCAGGGTTGAGCACTGAAACGTACAACCCAATCCCCATCGGAGTCGAGAGAGGAACCTTCAACGAAATCGGCTCAGGGTTGAGCACTGAAACTGACCGTGATGGCATTGAGTACGATGGAACTCACGATCCTTCAACGAAATCGGCTCAGGGTTGAGCACTGAAACATTCGAGCGCCGTGGTGTCGTGACACTGCACCCATCCTTCAACGAAATCGGCTCAGGGTTGAGCACTGAAACCCGCTACCGTGGTAGCGGGGGCTTTGCTGTGACTACCCCTTCAACGAAATCGGCTCAGGGTTGAGCACTGAAACTTGCCGATCTCAACGGCAGCAATACTACCTGTTGGCCCTTCAACGAAATCGGCTCAGGGTTGAGCACTGAAACATTGGTCTATGATTTTGGCGCGGTGTGCGTTGATGCCCTTCAACGAAATCGGCTCAGGGTTGAGCACTGAAACATTCACATACAGGGTATGCGTTCGCGCCTTAGCCCCCCCTTCAACGAAATCGGCTCAGGGTTGAGCACTGAAACTACGGTGAGGAGCCGGAGATTGAGAGCATTGCAGACATCCCTTCAACGAAATCGGCTCAGGGTTGAGCACTGAAACTCGCCCCGGGGAGTCGCACGGTGCAGGTTACTGCTCGCCTTCAACGAAATCGGCTCAGGGTTGAGCACTGAAACACGTTTGCAGTATTTGGAGTGTGTCGCCCGTTTGCCCTTCAACGAAATCGGCTCAGGGTTGAGCACTGAAACACCAGCGCATCCGCTACCTGGCCCGTGATGGTTTCCCTTCAACGAAATCGGCTCAGGGTTGAGCACTGAAACACCAGCGCATCCGCTACCTGGCCCGTGATGGTTTCCCTTCAACGAAATCGGCTCAGGGTTGAGCACTGAAACGAAATAGGGGCACCATGCAACGCTGACACCCACGGCCTTCAACGAAATCGGCTCAGGGTTGAGCACTGAAACACACGCTGCATTCACCACGCACGACGCGGATGGGTCCTTCAACGAAATCGGCTCAGGGTTGAGCACTGAAACTCTCCGGGGGGGCGTGGATTCCATGGACAGAGGGCTCCTTCAACGAAATCGGCTCAGGGTTGAGCACTGAAACTTGCGCTCTCCCTAGCGTAAGGGCGTTTTGTTATTCCTTCAACGAAATCGGCTCAGGGTTGAGCACTGAAACACGATGCACAGATGACGCTCAGTGCCTACATCCGCCCCTTCAACGAAATCGGCTCAGGGTTGAGCACTGAAACACCGTGCGCGGGTGATCAATCGCACGCTGCATTTGCCCTTCAACGAAATCGGCTCAGGGTTGAGCACTGAAACATGAGCGCCGCCTCGCTGATGGTCTGTGCCGCCACCCCTTCAACGAAATCGGCTCAGGGTTGAGCACTGAAACACTTGCGGTGGGTGCTACGGGCTGTCAACGGGTGCGAGCTTCAACGAAATCGGCTCAGGGTTGAGCACTGAAACGGGCGTTACCGTAGCGCCGCCATGGTCGTCGATGGTCGCTTCAACGAAATCGGCTCAGGGTTGAGCACTGAAACATAATCGGGCTGTTGGCAGTGTAGGGCGCTTGTTGTGCTTCAACGAAATCGGCTCAGGGTTGAGCACTGAAACTGTACCCGGTACAAGGCGTAGAGGGGGCACCAGCCCTGCTTCAACGAAATCGGCTCAGGGTTGAGCACTGAAACTCGCCGACATCAGGCACGGCCTCGCCTGCCTTGTGGGCTTCAACGAAATCGGCTCAGGGTTGAGCACTGAAACAGGTGCAACGAGTGCAGCACTGATGCAGCCGATGTATGCTTCAACGAAATCGGCTCAGGGTTGAGCACTGAAACGTGGGATCGTTGGCGGCGATGGGGTGGAGCGACTCTGCTTCAACGAAATCGGCTCAGGGTTGAGCACTGAAACTCGCCAAGCGCGAGCGCGGCCCAGTTCGCGCCAAGCCGCTTCAACGAAATCGGCTCAGGGTTGAGCACTGAAACGTCAATCCACCCCACCTGAGCCAAAGTGGGCGTGTTGCTTCAACGAAATCGGCTCAGGGTTGAGCACTGAAACGTGGGGTGCTGCCTGATGACGTGCTAACCGACCTGCTTAGCTTCAACGAAATCGGCTCAGGGTTGAGCACTGAAACAGGTCAGGCGGCGTGCCGCGCAAATCCTTCCAGTCAGGGCTTCAACGAAATCGGCTCAGGGTTGAGCACTGAAACACGGGTAGCGCGGTGGTACTGGGTGACGACGGGCAAGCTTCAACGAAATCGGCTCAGGGTTGAGCACTGAAACATCGTCGCCAACGTCGCCTCCGCCACGTGCTACCTGCTTTAACGAAATCGGCTCAGGGTTGAGCACTGAAACTTGTGGTACTATCTCACAAGGATCAGATCGACCTTCGCTTCAACGAAATCGGCTCAGGGTTGAGCACTGAAACTAATAGGAATGATTGTCAATACGAGGTCTATTGGGGCTTCAACGAAATCGGCTCAGGGTTGAGCACTGAAACTCGAGGATGGCGCGAACCATCGCGGCGCTGAAGAGAATGCTTCAACGAAATCGGCTCAGGGTTGAGCACTGAAACGCTCGTGGCCGCTCTACAAACAGCCAACGGGCCGCTCTTCAACGAAATCGGCTCAGGGTTGAGCACTGAAACGCGAGCGCCTCAAGCGCCACGCCGCAACGCTCTGCTTCTTCAACGAAATCGGCTCAGGGTTGAGCACTGAAACCTGCGTATGTGTAAAAGCTAGGCATTTTGCCACCATTCTTCAACGAAATCGGCTCAGGGTTGAGCACTGAAACATTCAAACAAGCTCGGTAGCAGGGTAAAGCCGGTGATCTTCAACGAAATCGGCTCAGGGTTGAGCACTGAAACTGCCTGCGCCGGGGGCGGTCATCAGCCGCCACATACACTCTTCAACGAAATCGGCTCAGGGTTGAGCACTGAAACTGGTAGGTGCCGCGATGGAATGACAAAGATGAGGGCTCTTCAACGAAATCGGCTCAGGGTTGAGCACTGAAACAATGCGACTGGCCACCATCCAGAGGATCGCCGCACGTCTTCAACGAAATCGGCTCAGGGTTGAGCACTGAAACAGTTCCGCTACGGTGTCGAGTGGGGATGGGGTGATATTCTTCAACGAAATCGGCTCAGGGTTGAGCACTGAAACAGATCACGGGCGAGGCGAGCGGCGAGGACGGCTCGGTCTTCAACGAAATCGGCTCAGGGTTGAGCACTGAAACTGGCGTGCTGGGTGTCTGGGGGCGGGAAGGGGCGCGGTCTTCAACGAAATCGGCTCAGGGTTGAGCACTGAAACTCGCAAGTGCTGCGAGTTTACGAATTGATAGTGGTCGTCTTCAACGAAATCGGCTCAGGGTTGAGCACTGAAACAATCTTTCACTATAGTATGTTGGCGGAATAATGAGCTCTTCAACGAAATCGGCTCAGGGTTGAGCACTGAAACCTGATGGATTTGGTACGTGTGTGGTGGCGGGTGCAATGTCTTCAACGAAATCGGCTCAGGGTTGAGCACTGAAACGTGCGCTCAGCCACGCGAGGCGCTGCTGGCTCACCCCTCTTCAACGAAATCGGCTCAGGGTTGAGCACTGAAACACGCCTTGAAGAGCCGGGCCGTGCGCTCTACGGCCTCTTCAACGAAATCGGCTCAGGGTTGAGCACTGAAACAAGAGTCGACTGGGAGGGGACGCTCTGGCTCTGGCGTCTTCAACGAAATCGGCTCAGGGTTGAGCACTGAAACAGACGCTACGCGGTTGCCAGCGGCCAGCATCGATGAATCTTCAACGAAATCGGCTCAGGGTTGAGCACTGAAACTGCATGTGCAATGGAAGTGGTTTGCGCAGTGGCACGATCTTCAACGAAATCGGCTCAGGGTTGAGCACTGAAACGCGAATTTCAGCGGATCGCGCTCCATCATCATATGCTCTTCAACGAAATCGGCTCAGGGTTGAGCACTGAAACTTTTTGTTGCGCTCTGCTGTTGGTTGTTTGACGTATCTTCAACGAAATCGGCTCAGGGTTGAGCACTGAAACGTCGGAGACGGGCGAGTGATGAAGCCGCTACAGGTAGGTCTTCAACGAAATCGGCTCAGGGTTGAGCACTGAAACCGCCAAGCTGTGGCACACTCGTGTTGGCACGGCTGGTCTTCAACGAAATCGGCTCAGGGTTGAGCACTGAAACAAGGGAAGCTAATCAAGTCCTGCGAGACCTTCCGCGTCTTCAACGAAATCGGCTCAGGGTTGAGTACTGAAACCCGCCACTGCGAGGCGGGCGGCTTCTTTCACCTGCCTTCAACGAAATCGGCTCAGGGTTGAGCACTGAAACTTGGGCGCGTGGTGCGTATCCTGCAGAGGAACGGCGGGGCTTCAACGAAATCGGCTCAGGGTTGAGCACTGAAACAGCAATTCGGGTGACACTTGGGGCAACTGGGTAAACTTCAACGAAATCGGCTCAGGGTTGAGCACTGAAACCCCGCTGGGGGAGGGGGCCGCGCTGGGGGAGGGGGGCTTCAACGAAATCGGCTCAGGGTTGAGCACTGAAACTATGGGGCGCGTATGTTTGCCGTTTGGATAGGTAAGAGCTTCAACGAAATCGGCTCAGGGTTGAGCACTGAAACTTGAGCCGACAAGGGGCACGGTAGCAAGTTGGTTAGCTTCAACGAAATCGGCTCAGGGTTGAGCACTGAAACAGGCGGAGATGGCCGGAATATCGAGCGAGAAGATGGCTTCAACGAAATCGGCTCAGGGTTGAGCACTGAAACGGGCGGCGCTTGGCCACGTTGCGCAGCCATGCCGGTTGCTTCAACGAAATCGGCTCAGGGTTGAGCACTGAAACACACTGGCTCTACCGCGAGATCCAGCGGCGTGGGCGCTTCAACGAAATCGGCTCAGGGTTGAGCACTGAAACGTACTTAGTCGCTTTCAGCCTCCCCGCGTGTATCCAAGCTTCAACGAAATCGGCTCAGGGTTGAGCACTGAAACTCGCTCACACGGCGGTCATTCAGAGTAATCCTTATTGCTTCAACGAAATCGGCTCAGGGTTGAGCACTGAAACTGTCCAGCGCCATCATTGCGGCGCTGGCAGGCGTTGGCTTCAACGAAATCGGCTCAGGGTTGAGCACTGAAACATTACTCAGTTCGATGGCTTTACGGGACATAGCAAGCTTCAACGAAATCGGCTCAGGGTTGAGCACTGAAACTCGCCTCCTCCGCGCGGTAGGTGTCGCGCCAGAGGGCTTCAACGAAATCGGCTCAGGGTTGAGCACTGAAACACCGACCGCCCATTCGGGGATGGTAACGCTACGGTTAGGCTTCAACGAAATCGGCTCAGGGTTGAGCACTGAAACGCATGCGCGTCCACAAATTGCTCAACCGGCAGCGGATGCTTCAACGAAATCGGCTCAGGGTTGAGTACTGAAACTTCTCCTCTCACAACCATCATAGCACGGTCACAAAAGCTTCAACGAAATCGGCTCAGGGTTGAGCACTGAAACTTACTTGATGATCCATGCCGTCACCTCCCCTCTATGCTTCAACGAAATCGGCTCAGGGTTGAGCACTGAAACCGCTGATCCTGCGCCGGGCCGCGTGCTGCTGTTGGGCTTCAACGAAATCGGCTCAGGGTTGAGCACTGAAACGTCGGTGTTGGCGTTGTTGTGCCGCCGGTGGGCGTGCTTCAACGAAATCGGCTCAGGGTTGAGCACTGAAACCAATGATGCTGGTTGCGGACGCCAACGATGTTCTCCGGCTTCAACGAAATCGGCTCAGGGTTGAGCACTGAAACATGTGCGTTCGCCATACATAGTAGTGAGGACATAAAGGCTTCAACGAAATCGGCTCAGGGTTGAGCACTGAAACGAAGAGCATCAAATGGAGTGCCGCAACCTCTACCTGCTTCAACGAAATCGGCTCAGGGTTGAGCACTGAAACCGCCAACAGGTGACGCGGGCGGCTCAGGCGTGACGCGCTTCAACGAAATCGGCTCAGGGTTGAGCACTGAAACGTTGCGGTGCCAAAATCGGGCACAGGCCGCCGTATCAGCTTCAACGAAATCGGCTCAGGGTTGAGCACTGAAACCTTCGGGGGTGCGCACGGGCGGGGGCGGCGGGGGCACGCTTCAACGAAATCGGCTCAGGGTTGAGCACTGAAACACACAGCCGCATTGATCTGCGGCGCACCGGGCGCAAGCTTCAACGAAATCGGCTCAGGGTTGAGCACTGAAACGTCACTTGGGCCGTTGCGCTCGCTGCACCTCACCCGCGGCTTCAACGAAATCGGCTCAGGGTTGAGCACTGAAACGTCACTTGGGCCGTTGCGCTCGCTGCACCTCACCCGGCTTCAACGAAATCGGCTCAGGGTTGAGCACTGAAACTCGAAGGCTCGCGGGATCTGGTTGCCGCCCTGGTGGCTTCAACGAAATCGGCTCAGGGTTGAGCACTGAAACAAGCAATTGTAAAGGTGCTGGCGGGGCAAGAGCTGGGTGCTTCAACGAAATCGGCTCAGGGTTGAGCACTGAAACGACGAAACGTGCCTCATCCTCGACTTCCTTCCCGCGCTTCAACGAAATCGGCTCAGGGTTGAGCACTGAAACGCACTGACGCGACGGCTCTTGGCGGTCGTCGGCGTCAAGCTTCAACGAAATCGGCTCAGGGTTGAGCACTGAAACACGTCGTCGGCATCTCCCTGCCAGTGTCGGCGGCAAGCTTCAACGAAATCGGCTCAGGGTTGAGCACTGAAACCCGAAACAACGAAAAGCCCCTACCGTTGGTGCGGTAGCTTCAACGAAATCGGCTCAGGGTTGAGCACTGAAACGCGATGTCGAGGACAATCTTGCCGGTTGCAGTACCAAGCTTCAACGAAATCGGCTCAGGGTTGAGCACTGAAACCTGGGTACGCGAGACGTGGGCAGTGCGACCGGGGTGTTGCTTCAACGAAATCGGCTCAGGGTTGAGCACTGAAACAGCCTGATCGGCTGTGATCGTTTCGAACGATCCGGCGGCTTCAACGAAATCGGCTCAGGGTTGAGCACTGAAACGTTCGTGCAGGGCGATCACTGGCAGAACGGCCAGGCTTCAACGAAATCGGCTCAGGGTTGAGCACTGAAACGGTAGCAGCCAGATCACCATTGCGCAGCATGGGGCGCTTCAACGAAATCGGCTCAGGGTTGAGCACTGAAACATTGTTTTAGGTCTGATCGTATTGACCGTTGGCACGATGCTTCAATGAATGATCAACGATAATTAGATTTGCCGGTGAAGGCGTCATGGTAGGTCATCGCAGGAGCAAGCGGGATCGGCAATTCTAAAGATCGTCACCGGCAAATCTAGTTGACATTTAACAGCCGTCCATTCTGCTTTGTCAGGACACCAGAGGATTGTTGTACGAGCCCCATTTGATGGGACAAGAAGCTACAATAGCGCTAATGACGGTGGCTGAATTGTTTCAGTGGGCGGCAATGCGCAATTGGAGTTTGCCTCGCGTGCAACTTTAGAAACAATAAGCAGAACATTTTTATAGCTCTAAGATCTGCTCGGCGACACGGAGTCCCGATAGATAGGCACCATGCGTTGTGCCGAAATATGCGCTATGCGATGCCTCGCCTGCAAAGAAGAGTTTGGCATCTACAGGCATTGCGAGCGTGTCACGCATGGATGGGGTTGAGCCGAGCGCGTTGTACGAATAAGCGCCCCGTGCAAACGGATCAGTTGCCCAGCGCGTTATCTGGTAGGCGCTGGGCTGGGGTGTCCCAGCCCCAAATATGATCCTCAAGGTCTCTATGGCGCTCGCCACAATCTGCTGGTCAGACCACGCCTCAATTTCTAGGCCATGGTCGGCAGCGTTAAAACCGAGCAAGATAGGCATCTGGGCGACGCGCTGAAAACTCACCCATTCATTCCAGACGCCGTGTTGGGCTGAAACATGCCCCAACCAATCGATGTCGTGAGGCCAAAAAGCTTGGTTGAAACGCAGATAGCATTTGTTCAACACCCCCATGCCGAGCGCTGCAAGCGCCTGGCGCTTTGCGCTCGGTAGTTCAGGTGTAAACCGCACGCTGTTGCTCTGCAATACGCCGAGAGGCAACGTAACCACGACACGGTCAGCGGCGAAGGTCATTTTCTCGGTGAATACCCGCACTTCATGCTCGCCCCAGAAGATCTCTTTGACTACCTGTGAAAATTCGATCGGCAAATCAGTTGCTAAATAGTCGGTGATGACCTGAAATCCACGCACAAACAGTGCGTCATCACCCTCAAAATCATCTGCACTATCATACCAATGGGCAGAGAGGCGATGTGCACTAGCCGCATACTCATGCTCGATCTCACTGCTTACAACAAAGTTGAGCAGGCGTGTTGCTGCCAATGACGGCTGCAAGCGTTGCGTGAGTGCGGCCACAGCTTGACGCACCGTAACATCGGCATCCCGCTGCTGTGCATTGTGCAACGCCATGCGCACCTGATTGCCTATCGCTTCTCTATGCGCTGCTTCGGCGTCAGTGAACAACTGACCGTTGGCATCGTACGTGGCCAACTTGTCATAGCTTGTCACCAAACGACGGGCTTGGAGCGTATCGGCCAAATCAGTCATAGGGTTGTCGCGCACGCCATGGATCCACGTTGCCCCAAGATCAAGCGGCATGTCTGGCCATGCGCTACTCGTCCAAAGACGTCCGCCGATCCGGTCACGCGCCTCCACAACAACCACGTCGTGTCCGTTGTGCCGCAGTTCCCTTGCCGCTGCAAGGCCTGCGAGCCCGGCACCAATCACGATGGTTCGCCCCTTGCTCGCCATCCCAGCACCGATACCCTCGCCTGTACCACAAGCACTGCTGCCACCGCCTAAGAAGATCAAAGCTAGGAGCTTGAGAGCATCACGACGATGCATGGGTTTCCTCAAATTCTCGTGATTGGGCAGCAGATGGGCGGCCCGTAGCAATGTGTGGTGAACCGCCTCTACATGCAATACTTTTCAAATACGACGGGTTTCTTGACGCAAAGGCGCAAGGGCGCAGAGTTTTTTGCATATGAGCGCCAAACCTTCGCGGCTTTGTGGCTTTGCGCGAGCTTAAATGATATTGCGCTCGTGATGGGCCGCACCCTGCTGAAAACGGGTGATGCGTAGCTCATCAATGTTGATCGTATGGGCGCGTCCGTCGAGCAACTCTTCGGCAATGAGCATGCCGGTGGCTGGGGAGTGCATAATGCCGTGACCACTGAAGCCGCTGGCGTCAAGGTAGCCCGGTAGGTCGGGGTGGTGGCCCAGGATCGGGTTGTGGTCGGGGGTGATTTCGTAGAGCCCGGCCCAACATTGGCTCTCGGCCAGCCCCGCTTCTTCTAGGATGGGGAAGCGCTGTAAGCCCGCTTCGAGTACCTGATCGAGCCAGGCCCAATCTACGTTCTGGTTGAAACTGCTTGGCTCGGCGGGGTTGGAACGGCCCATGAGCATACTGGCTCCTTCATGGCGCATGTAGAAGCCGCTGGCCATGTCAATGGTCAGTGGGATGGTGCCGGGAATCTGGGGGAAAGGGGTGGTCATGTAGATGTTGCGCCGGTACGGGCGTACCGGAATGCTAAGGCCCGCTAATGCCCCCACTTCACCAGCCCAGGGCCCGGTTGCATTGACCACAAACTCACAACTGACCGGATCGTGATTGGTGCGTACCCCCACCACGCGCCCGCCTGCAAGCGTAAAGCCGGTTGCGGTGGTGTCTCGTTGCAGGCGCACACCCATCGCTTGGGCGGCACGCACATAGCCCATCCCAATGCCATGCGGGTCTACATAACCATCATCAGGGCAGAAGGTTGCGCCTACGAGATCTGCGCTACGCATGCGCGGCACAAAGCGTGCAGCCTCCTGGGGGGTTAAACATTCAGTAGGCACTCCAAGTTCGCGTTGCAATGCCACGCTGCTCTGGTACTCCGCCCAGACCGCCGCATCGCTGAAGAGCAGCAGGTAGCCTACTTGACGTAACTCAGCATGGCCGCCGACTTCTTGATCGAAGTTACGCAGACGTTCAATGCTGTAGCGCGAAAGCTGGATATTGATCGCACTCGAAAACTGGTGGCGCACCCCGGCTGCCGAACGCGCCGTACTACCACAAATGGCTGAAGCCTCTTTTTCGAGCAGCAGCACATCACGGCAGCCGCGCAGAGCCAAATGGTAGGCAATACTCGCCCCGATCAGGCCCGCTCCAATAATGACAACGTGGGCGCGTTGTGACATGCTGATGATCTCCAAAGCCAGAACACATGTTCATTGCTGCAAAAGAGTGCAAAGGGATGGTTTCAGAGTACGTTTAATGTTTCTGGAACCTCTAGGATCGTGGGAGGGGTTTTCGGGGAGGGCGAAGCCCTCCCCGAACCCCTCCCTATTTACGATTCTTTCGGCGCAAAACAGGAATGTTCCTATTAGGCCGCAGGAGGGGCGACATGCGTCGCTGAAGCCGGATCGGCGGCAATCGCGGCCACGGCGGCGGTCAGGGCAACTTTGAGGACTTCGTCCATTGACGAGACCGGAATGAGTGTGAGGTCTTTGCGTACCTTTTCGGGGAGATCAACGATGTCTTTGGCGTTCTCTTTGGGCAGAATGAAGGTGCGAATGCCAGCCCGATGGGCCGCTAGGGTCTTCTCTTTGAGGCCACCAATGGGCAAGACTTTGCCCCGCAGCGTCACTTCACCCGTCATGGCTACGTCGCGGCGCACCGGCTGGCCAGTCATCGCACTGATCAATGCGGTGGTCAGGGTAATCCCCGCCGAGGGGCCATCTTTGGGCACTGCGCCTTCGGGGATGTGAACGTGGATGTTGTGCTCCTCGAAGTAGTTGGGATCGATTCCCAAATCTTTGCAGCGGAAGCGCACATAGCTCATAGCCGCTTGGGCGCTCTCCTTCATCACGTCGCCGAGTTGGCCGGTGAGCTGCAAGCCGCCTTTGCCCTTCACGGGCAGCACCTCAATGCTGAGAATATCGCCGCCGGTGCTGGTCCAAGCCACGCCAGTGGCCACGCCAATCTCATCACGCTCTTCAGCCAAGCCAAAGTTGAAGCGCTCTGGGCCAAGGTAGATGGCCACATCGGACTGATTGATGCTGTAGGTTGTCGCAATCTCCTCAGCGCCGGGCTCGCTGGCCGAGGCAACCTTACGGGCCACTTTGCGGCAGAGGTTGGCAATCTCGCGTTCGAGGTTACGCACCCCCGCCTCACGGGTGTACTTGCGGATAAGCTGAACCACGGCTTCATCGTCAATCGTAAGCTGATCAGCCTCAAGGCCGTGGAATTCGCGCTGCTTGGGAATGAGGAAGCCACGCGCAATCTCTAGCTTCTCGTCCTCGGTGTAGCCACCGATCTCAATGATCTCCATGCGGTCACGCAGCGGCCCAGGGATCGGTTCGAGTTGGTTGGCGGTCGCAATAAAGACTACCTTACTCAGATCGAAGGGGATCTCTAGGTAGTGATCGGAGAAGGTGCTGTTCTGCTCAGGATCAAGCACCTCAAGCAGGGCCGACGTAGGATCGCCACGAAAATCGGTGCCAACCTTATCCACCTCATCGAGGACATAGACGGGGCTATTGGACTTGACCGACTTAATGCCCTGGATGATGCGTCCGGGCATGGCTCCAATGTAGGTGCGGCGGTGGCCACGGATTTCGGCCTCATCACGCACCCCACCGAGGCTCGTGCGAATGAACTGGCGGTCGAGCGCCCGGGCAATACTGCGCCCCAGGCTGGTCTTGCCAACTCCAGGCGGGCCCACAAAGCAGAGGATCGGGCTGCGCATCTTGTTGCCTGCCAACTTACGCACGGCGAGGTACTCAAGGATGCGCTCTTTCACCTTCTCAAGCCCATAGTGATCCTCATCGAGGACCTTCTGGGCCTCAACAATGCTGATCTCGCTATGCTGCTCCTCACCCCAGGGCAGGTTGGTTAGCCAATCGAGGTAGGTGCGAATGACGCCAGCTTCGGGGCTATTCATGCCCTGCTGGGCGAGGCGTTTGACCTCGTGGAGCGCCTGGCTCTTGACATACTCAGGGGCGTCCATCTCATTGATCTTACGCCGCAGTTCATCAATCGGATCGTCGGAGTCGTCGTCTTCGCCCAACTCGCGGCGAATAACGCGCATCTGCTCACGCAGGAAATACTCACGCTGGCTCTGATCAAGCACCTCTTTGGTATCCTGCTGGATTTTCGCACGCAGCTTGAGCAGTTCGAGTTGGCGCGCCAACACGACATACGCTTTACGCAAGCGTTCAACCGGATCGAGCGAATTGAGAATATCCAAGCGATCACGGAAATCGAAAGCTGGCCCCCAAGTCACAATATCGGCCAAATGGCCTGGGCGCTCAATCCGGTGGACAAACTGCACCGCCTCTTGGGGCACTTCACCCAAGTGGTCTACAAATTCGTCAACCTGTTGCTTGACCGTATCCATGAGTGCCTGAACCTCCATGCCACCCGCATCGCCATCAAAGACAGGCGTACAGCGCACACGGT
Source organism: Candidatus Viridilinea mediisalina (assembly GCF_002532535.1). Taxonomy (GTDB): domain Bacteria; phylum Chloroflexota; class Chloroflexia; order Chloroflexales; family Chloroflexaceae; genus Viridilinea; species Viridilinea mediisalina. Next base: position 38,930 of record NZ_NQWI01000006.1, on the reverse strand, counting down.
AGAAGGGCGCAATCTGGACGGCACCATCAATCTCGGCGCGATGGATGCCCTCAAGGATGACACGGGCGGTGCCATCGGGCAACTTCGCAAACTCCTCAAGGCGCGCAATCACCCCAATCGGCGGCAACTGCTGGGGCTGGGTACTCTTATAGCCTTCGAGTTCAGCTTCGCGTACAAAGATGAGCAGAACCTCACGATCCTCCTCCCAGGCCCGCTCCATAGCCCGGTAGGATTTGCCCTGCGGCACTTGGAGCGGAATGGTCATGTGGGGCATAATCACCATCTCGCCCAAGACCACTAAAGGCAAACGGCGTTCGGTAGGGGGCTCATCGAAGTAGCCCGACTCCAGAGCTTCAAGTTCGGAGTCAAGATGATGTTGGTTAGGGGCACGGCGCCTATTCTTTTCCATGAGAATCTTCCTTAGAAGCTGTCTGAAAAGCTAATGGGCACGCGTTGGAGTGCCGGCTTTAGCCGGCTGAAGCCGGCACTCCAACGCCAGTTCATAGACGTTTCAGACAGACTCTTAGCACACATTGCAATCGGGTACAAATCTTTTAGGCCAAACGTCCACTTTCGGCACGTTCGAGGGTCCGAACCATACCAGCCAAGACACGGTCGAGCAGAATCATCAGCGCATCAATCTCAGGATCATCCAAATGGGCCAACGCCATCTGCATCTGGTCGTGGCGCGCCTGTTTGATTTCGCCAATCAACTCACGGCCTTGCGTCGTCACCACAACCATCACTTGACGCCGATCACGTTCATCGCGTAAACGTTCGATCAACTGCTTATCGCGCAGCCGATCAACCACACCAGTGAGTGATGCCGCTGACTGGTGGGTCGCCTCAGCCAGATCCGACATCTTACACGCTGTACCTGTCTGCTCCAGGTGGAGGAGGGTATAAAATTGGGGGAGGGTCAGGCGAAAACGTTCATCATCCAGCAGCTGCATAAATTGGCGCTGAGCCAACCAACTGATCTGCATAATCGAACGCTCGATCTCCTCCAAAGCGGTACGCTCGTTGTGGAGCGTTTCGTCGTGGTGCCTTTGGGTCATTATGGTACTTACTTATTTCTCGACCCTGTTGATATTCAATAACCTTTAGTATATCACAGGCTTGAGTCAGGAGCAAACCCAGAGGGTACAGAGAGCACCGAGCAATCTTCACCACAGAGGCACAGAGGCACAGAGAACACAGAGTGAAAACTTGGTTAGCGCGAAAAAGTTCTGGGCCGCGACGTTGGCTCGGTGGCTGAGCCTGTCGAAGCCAGCCTGTCGAAGCCAGCCTGTCGAAGCCCAACGTCGCGGTGGCTTCGACAGGCTCAGCCAACGCGACGCTCTCCTATGAGCCCAGGGCTTCTTCGCGCTAACCAAATTTACGCCCCTCTGTGCTCTCTGTGCCTCTGTGGTGAACAACTCTGCGTACCCTGCTTGCCTCACTCACAACTCACGCACAAAGGGTGCCCGCAGCAGATTCACCCCAATCAGCAGCCAGCCAATCATCGCGCTTGTGCCAACCACGAGGGGGGCGCTGCCGACCAGTTCGGCAATCAGGCCGGCCAGCATGCCACCCATAGGGCTGAGGCCCATGAGCAAGAGGGTGAAGACACTCATGACCCGTCCGCGCAGTTCATCGGGGACGATCGATTGGATGATGGTATTGGTAAGTGCCAGGGTGGTGACACCGGCCCAGCCGGCGCAGGCCATGAGCATCAGTGCTAGGGGGAAGCTGCGGGTGATGGTGAAGGCGATCATAAAGACAGGGTAGAGCAGCACCGCAAAGCTGAGCAGGCGTCCTCGGGGGGCATCTTCGTTCAGTTGAGCGAGGATAAGCGCAGCAGTGAGCGCACCCAGGCCACTGGATGCCGAGAGCATGCCGAGCCCCATCGCACCTTGACCAAAGACATCACGGGCAAAGATGGGCAGCAGAGGGATGTGGACAAAGCAGAAGAGGCTGATGGTTCCGGCCAGGAGCAACAGGGTACGCACGCGCACTTCACCGGCAATATAGCTCAACCCGGCCCGAAGCTGCCCGCGTTGCCCAGCGCCACGCGGGCGGGTATAGGGTGGCAGGCGCATCATCAGCATGCCACCGAGCACAAAGATGAAGCTGGCGGCATTGAGCGCAAAGGCGCTACCTTCGCCCACAAAGGCCACCACGATCCCGGCAATGGCCGGGCCAACCAGACGCGCCCCATTGAAGATCGAGGAGTTGAGCGCAATCGCATTGAGCAGATCCTCGCGCCCAACCATCTCGACCGTAAAGGCTTGGCGGGCCGGGCCATCAAAGGCATTCACAATCCCCAACAGGGTTGCCAACAGCAGCACATGCCAAACCTGCACCACTCCCGTGAGGGTCAAGACCGCGAGGGTTGCGGCGAGCAGCATGGCTACAAACTGCGTAATCAGCAGCAGTCGCTGTTTCGACATGCGATCGGCCAGAGTACCGGCGGGCAGGGCGAAGAGCAGGATAGGCAACGAACTCACGGCAGCCACGAGGCCGAGCATAGCCGGTGAATCGGTCAGACGCAGCACCAACCAACCCTGGGCCACATGTTGCATCCACGTGCCGGTGAGCGAAATGAGTTGACCAATGAAGAAGAGGCGATAGTTGCGATGGCGTAGTGCCCGTAGCATTGCGGGCGCTTGACGACGGGGCGTGGCAGCAGGTGGACTTGTAGAGGCCATAGGGATTTTTTTGATCTGTGGGAAGGTGTGAAGCGGCTATGTCTATGGGGTGTTAGGGCTGTGCCCCAAACTCGCTTTTTTCGTGCGTGTTGGCGGCTTCGCCGCCAACACGCACGAAGAAAACTTCGGGGAAGGCGAAGCCTCCCCCGAACCCCCGCCGGAAGGCTTAACCTACGTATTGGGGCTTAGGCCCCATCATCCTGATGCAGCGCCTCATAGAGCGTCTGCATGGCTGCATGGAGCGCTGCTAATTGCTCGGCGTTCAAGTGGCTCATGCGTTGTTCCACATAGGCGCGATGGCGCGGGCGCAACTCATCAATCAACGCTTGGCCCGTGGCCGTCAGTTGCACCAACGTCACCCGGCGGTCGTGGGGGTCGGGGGCGCGACGCACAAGCCCACGCGCCTCCAAGCGATCCACGAGGCGCGTCAGATTACTATTGTCGGCCACCATCTCTTGGCAAATAGAACTCAACGGTACGCCCTCAGCCGAAGCATAGAAGAGAATGGCATACTGAGGGGTCGAGAGATCATAGGGGCGAAACTCTTCCCGATTCAACTCCTGAAAGCGCTTGTGCAGCTTCAAAAAGAGCCGATAGGCTTCAATCTGCGGCGAGTCGGGGCTGGTGATCTCTGGCATAGCCGCTGCTCCATGAGAAGGTAAAAGGCAAAAGGTAAAAGGTAAAAGGTAAAAGGTAAAAGGTAAAAGGTAAAAGGTAAAAGGTAAAAGGTAAAAGGTAAAAGGTAAAAGGTAAAACTGCTTACTAGCAAGCGTACCTGAGCATATTGGACTTGTCAACTAATACCATTGTAGATTGCAGATTGTAGATTGCAGATTGTAGATTGCAGATTGTAGATTGCAGATTGTAGATTGCAGATTGCAGATTGTAGATTGCAGATTGTAGATTGCAGATTACAGCGTCCCAACATGGCACAAGCCGAAGGGGAACAATCCCGCTTCGGCTTGAGTTGGCCTCCCGGTGGGGGTTCGGGGGCGGCTTCGCCTTCCCCGAAAAAGCTCTTTTTGTGTCGTATTGGCGGCGAAGCCTTCGGCTTGAGTTGGCCTCCCGGTGGGGGTTCGGGGGCGGCTTCGCCTCACCCGAAAAAACTCTTTCTGTGTCGTGTTGGCGGCGAAGCCGCCAACACGACACAGATAAAGGGGGGTTGGGGCGTAGCCCCAATAGCGGGATGTAGGGCGGTAGCCCTACATCCTACCAATAGAACGCAAAGACAAAGACCAAAAGCAGGAACGAAATCAGACCGCCCAAGGTGAACATCATGATGGTTGGGGCAACTTCGGGGTCGCCACTCCATTCAGGCTTCATAGGGTTTTCCTTCCAAGTGCAAGCGCGGTTTGCCCTATTGTACCCCATGTTGGACCGTAAGGTTGCGCACGGGAACATGGTTTTCGCGTGTACTCTAGCGGCGTTGCCGCCCCTGCCCGTCTAGTGTGAGGTGACATTGGCTCATCTGGCAGGGGTTGACTGGCGCTGGGCTACCAATTCAGGCAACTTGTTTGTAGCCGGCAGATTATTGGCCTTGAGGAAGCGCAGCAATACATCATTGAAGAGGGCTGGTTCCTCAAGGAAGGGGAAGTGGCGGCTCCGTGGCATCATCACCACTTCGGCTTTGGGGTTGTGGGTAAAGAGATCGGCCTGATTAGGGTTTACCACATCATCGCGCCCGCCATGGACAATCAGGGCTGGCACACTGAGTCGAAACAGCTCTGGGCTCAGGTCGGTGCGCCACATCGAACTGACGGCGTAGCGTAGTGTGTTGGCGGTTGACTTCACGCTATCATCAATCATCTCGCCCACGGCAAGATCGTTTGCAACCCCTAGGAAGAAGCGGAAGAGTTGACGGCGTAGCCAAGGCATACGGGCGAAGGCATCAGCAAAAAAGGGCCGATCGGTGAGCTTGAGCAGCCACGAGAGCGAATCGCCGTTAATGGGCGCACCAACGGTGGCAACTGCACAAATGCGCTCAGGATAACTCAACGCGGTCTTGAGTGCGACCATCCCGCCCATCGAGTGGCCCACAAGGATCACGCGCTCGATCCCGAGTTCATCGAGAAAGCGGGTAATCTGGTCGGAGTAGGCTTGAATACTCTCTTGGGTCTGTTTGCGGCGCGATTCACCAAAGCCCCAGAAATCGAAGGAGTAGGTGCGAAAATGTTTCGCCACAACCTCCATAGTAGGGAACCAATAGCGCCAACTCCCCAGCCAGCCGTGCAAGAAGACGACAGGTCGCCCACGCCCAAGCACCTCGTAATGCACCACCTGATTATCAATAACGACGATGCTCATAGCCGCGCCTTCCGCCTACGTATATGGTTTGTGCCTCTGCTCGGCATGCACACGCCGCACGAGCGAGGTTATGCTTGCTTCTTCTATGATAACGCATAACTGCAACCAGATTCGCACAGGTCACTAGGAATTGTAGCAAAACGTGGGAAGTGGTCGCTTGACACGTCTACAGATGTGTATACCATGGGACATAAGCTTTACGAAGGAGGCTTGTATGGCTACCACAACTATTCGTGTCTCGATGCAAACCCATCGCAATCTCACGCATTTGGCCCAAGCTGTGGGACTACCGATGGCCGAAGTAGTTGAGCAGGCCATTGAACTCTACCGCCGCCAGCGCATTTTGGAAGAGGCCAATAGTAGCTATGCAGCGTTGCACGAAGACACCGCAGCATGGACTGAGCTTCAAGCTGAACGAGCTATCTGGGATACTACGGTGGGTGATGGATTGCCAAAAGAGTAACTGCGTATGACGGATCTTACGCTACCTTCACGTGGCGACATCTGGCTTGCCGACCTCAATCCCACCCGTGGACATGAGCAGGCCGGTATGCGTCCGGTTCTGATTTACTCAACCAACATATTCAACCATGGCCCATCCAACTTGCTCTTCGTGGTTCCGCTCACTACGAAGGTGCATCCTTACCCCTTTCGGGTGCGTATCGATCCGCCAGAGGGTGGACTACGAGAACCATCTTTTGCCCTATGTGATTCCTTGCGTTCGATCAGCAAAGAGCGTCTCGTGAAGCGTTGGGGCAAGGTAAGCCCGGCAAGACTAGAGCCCATTGCCGACTATTTGCGCATCCTGCTGGAACTTTGATGCACAACGGAACGCCTCCTGTTTTAGGATGATAACCCAATGGGTATGGTTAGCGCATACCCCTCACCATCCTGTCTAATTCCTATGGTATGATTGGGAGGCTGAGGAATGGCTTCATGCCACCTGTACGCTTTAGGCGCTTCCAGCATATTTTGACGCCCTGCGCCTATGTTCTCTCTCCCACTTCCTGATTTCTTTCATCATCGTTTCTGTCAACTCTATTGCGGAGGGTATGGGTGCGTAGCTGGAAGTTTTGGATCGGCCTGGTGGTTAGCATCGTTTTCCTTACTATCGCGCTGCGCGGGCTCGATCTGCAGCTCTTCTGGCAGGTTGTGGTTGATGCTAACTATTGGTGGCTGCTACCAGCGGTAGCAGTCTATTTCGTTGGGGTTTGGCTGCGGACTTGGCGCTGGCGGGCGATGTTGTTGCCCCTACGGGCTATTGCGGTGCCCCGGCTCTTTCCCACGGTTGTGATTGGCTATATGGGGAATAATGTTTACCCTGCGCGGGCCGGGGAGGTGTTGCGTAGCTATGTGCTGCGGCGCAATGAGGCGGTGCCGATGAGCGCTTCGCTTGCTACGGTGGTGCTAGAGCGGCTCTTTGATGGTTTGGTGATGCTGCTCTTTATCTTTGCTACGCTGCCTTTTGCTCCGTTGCCGCCCACCTATCAGTGGTTTGTGCTGGTGCTCAGTAGCATCTTTTTGGTTGCCCTCAGTGCCTTTATGCTACTCGCAGCACGCCCTCAACGTCTCAGTCAGTTCTATAGCCTGCTGGTGGATCGTTTGTCGCCCGCCCGTGTGCGCCCCAAACTCCACGGCCTCTTCGACCGCTTTGTGGTCGGGTTGCAGTCGCTCCGTAGCCCCCGCGAACTCGCCATGATTAGCGTGGTCTCTGTCGCAATCTGGCTGATCGAGACGCTGACCTATTGGTTTGTGATGCACGCTTTTGGGCTCAATTTGCCCTTTGCGGTACTCATGCTGATGACGGCGGTGATCAATCTCTTTACGACTATTCCTTCGACACCGGGCTATGTGGGTACCTTCCATGCCCCTGGCATCGCTATTCTCATGCAGTTTGGCGTGGCCCACGCCCTCGCCACCGGCTTCACCATCGTGCTCCATATGACCCTCTGGCTGCCGATTACGCTCTTGGGCGCTATCTTCATGCTGCGGCAAAGCATCGGCTGGAGCGATATGGAGCGCGCCGCTACGCTGAAAGAGCGCCCGGTTGAGGCAGAAACGGTAGAACTCCAGACGCGCCAGGGTGGCGCTGACGATATTGCTCCGCGAGTGGTACTATGAAGGTTGCAATTGTTGGGGCCGGGATTGCGGGTATGACCGCTGCCTATGAATTGGCCCAAGCCGGACGTGAGGTGACGGTCTTTGAGGCGGCGCCGCTGGTGGGGGGCTTGGCTTCAGGTTTCCGCGATGAAGGCTGGGCATGGCCGCTTGAACGTTTCTACCACCATATCTTTGCGACCGACACGGCGATCATTGAACTGGCCAAGCGCATTGGCTGCGCCGATCAACTCTTTTTCCGCAGCCAAATGACCGCCCAGTGGTGGCAAGGACGCGGCTATGATCTCAATGGCCCGCTCCAGGTCTTGCGCTTCCCTGCACTGCCCTTTGTGGATCGGGTGCGTTTTGGGGCCGTGGCCTTCTACCTCAAATATGTGACGCGCAACTGGCGTCGACTCGAACAGCGCACCGCAGCAGCCTGGACCTCGCGCTACGCCGGGCCAAAGGTCTATGCCACCATCTGGCGGCCTCTGCTCGAGGGCAAGTTTGGCCCCTATGCCGACGAGGTGAATATGGCGTGGCTCTGGGCGCGCTTACGCGCCCGGAGCTTCAAATTGGGCTACTTTGTTGGCGGTTTTCAAGCCTTCTGTGACCATCTGCTGGCAGCCATTCAGCAGCAAGGCGTACAGGTGCATCTGAATTGCCCCATTAGCAGCGCAAGCCCCCATGCTGGTGGCTGGCGTCTGAATGTGCCTGGGCAAGGTGAACATGAGGTTGACCAATTGTTGGTCACTGGGGCACCCGGCCTGTTAAGCCGGTTAGCGCCCCAACTCCCTCGTGCCTACTTGGGCCAACTGAGCCAACTGCGCTCAATGGGCGCGGTGGTGTTGACCCTCGCGCTGAAACAATCGCTCACCGGCGGCATCTATTGGCTTAATCTGCCCAAGGATCAATTCCCCTACCTAGCCCTTGTGGAGCATACCAACTTCGTTGAAGCACAACACTATGGTGGTGATCACCTGATCTACTTGGGCGACTACGTAGAGCCGGAACATGCCTACTTCCAGTTGAGCCAGGCGCAGCTCCTGGAACATTTCCTGCCCTCGTTGCAGCGCATCAACCCCGCGTTTGAGCCAAGCTGGATCCGGGCAAGCTGGCTCCACCGTGAGCGCTATGCCCAACCCATCGTACCCGTTGGCCACAGCCACAACATCCCACCGCTACGCACACCACTACCCGGGCTCTACTGGGCCAGCATGAGCCAAGTCTACCCCTGGGATCGCGGCACCAACTTTGCGGTCGAAATCGGCCAGCGGGTTGCAGGCAAGATGCTAGAATAGGAATCCGTATGACCAAACCCGACCCCAAGTCGCCGGTTGTGCGACGGCGGCCCCATACGCTGGTGTTTGTTGGTCTGTTCTTGGCTGTGGTGGTGGTGTTGACGATTAAGGCGCGTTTGGAACCACCAACCAATGTGAGCCTTGCGGTCTCTGATCTTGCTCCGACGGTGCAGTTTGCCCAGGCGCAGGCGGCAGGGCAGCCGATGCTGCTCTTTTTTCATTCTGATACATGTAGCTCGTGTACCTACATGAAAGCAACCATTGGCCAGGTCTGGCCCGCCTATCGCCAACAGATTGAATTGGTCAGCATCAACGTCTATGACCAGCAGAATAGTGATCTGCTGCGTACTGAAGGTATACGCGTGGTTCCGACACTGGTCTTTATTGACCAGACTGGTACACGCCAGGTAGAGGTTGGCACCATGCGCCCAGAGATGCTTGACCAGCGCCTCGCGGGGCTCGCGGCGGGGAGCTAACATGATTACTGAGCAATTTGCCTTTGACGGCTCGCTCCTCACCTATCTGTTGGTCTTTTTGGGTGGCATTGTTACCAGCATTGGCCCTTGTAGTGTTGCTTCGATTCCTTTGATTATGGCCTATGTCGGCGGTGGGACTGCCGTATCACGCGGACGCGCCTTCAGCTTGGCCTTTACCTTTGCTGTAGGCATGGCGATCACTTTTATGCTGCTGGGCATCATCGCCGCGCTTGTAGGCGGCTTGCTGGGCGGTTGGAGTGCGTGGTTCTACCTGTTGGCGCTGGTCTGTTTTTTGATTGGCCTGCACATGGTTGGCGCCTTACGACTACCCATGCCCAACTGGTTTGCCGATCTGCCCGACCGGATTCATGTGCGAGGGCTACCGGGCGCTTTGGTGTTAGGGCTTGCCTTTGGGATTGTTGCCTCACAGTGCGCTACGCCAGTCTTGGCGGTGATTCTCACCAGCGTGATGCTCAGTCAGGATGGCATGGCCTACGGCGCGGCCCTGCTCTTCATCTATGCATTAGGGCGCGGTATGCCCGTTGTTGCGGCTGGCACTTTTGCCGGGGCGCTGCGCCAACTGCGCGGCATGGCCGCATGGACACCCTGGATCCAACGGGTGAGCGGTGTGGTGATCATGGGAGTGGGTTTGTATCTGGTCTGGATTGCTTGATCGCTGCAGAAGTGAGGGTGCGTGAGGCGAAGCGGCGATGTCCTCGCGTCGTCGCATCCTCGCGTCCTCGCGCCTCCTCGCGCATCCTCGCATCCTCGCGTCCTCGCATCCTCGCGTCCTCGCATCCTCGCGTCCTCGCATCCTCGCATCCTCGCATCCTCGCATCCTCGCGTCGTCGCGTCGTCGCGTCGTCGCGTCGTCGCGTCGTCGCGTCGTCGCGTCGTCGCGTCGTCGCGTCCTCGCGTCCTCGCGTCGTCGCGTCCTCGCGTCCTCGCAAACCCATTGGGACGCCATGTTCGGCAATCTACAATCTACAATCTATAATCTACAATCGGAAAATGGCATCACTGCTCTGGCGCTTTGATCCCAAAGATAATCCGGCTCCCACGGGCGATCCAGTCGCCATTCAGAACGGCTGGCCCGTTTTCGATCTGTGCGCTGACGACTTCGTTGTCTCGGAAGCGGTCGTAATCAATCAGCCGATCACGCCCTTGGAGATCAACATAGACCAGGGTGAGGCCAGGGGTGCGTTCTAGCACCTGTTCCGCCTGGTCGCGCTGCAAGCCAATCACCTCTGGGAAGCGCACAACGTCACCCATGCTGACGAAGATGGTCACCAGTTGCCCTTCAGAGACGCGCAGCCCGGGGCTTGGCTGTTGGCGGATGACGAAGCCACGATCTACGCTGCCACTTGGTTCGTTGACGACCTCCACTGCAAAGCCCGCTCCGCGCAGGCGTTGCTCGGCAAGCTCGGCTTGGAGCCGCCCAACATCGAGTACCTCGATCACCCGTGGCCCTAAACTGACCGTGTAGGTGACGTTGCTGCCTGGCTCTAGGGCGGTGCCGGGGGCTACTGCTTGGCTTATAACTTGATTAATCGCTACCTGTTGATCGTGGGCTTCGAGCCGCACCGGGCGCAGTTGTAGTTGCCTGAGGGTTGTCTCGGCCACTTGGCCACTCATACCACTCAGTTCAGGGACGCTCACCGTTACCCGCGTGGGCTCAGGGGTGTGGGTGGGATCGTCGGGGGTTGGGCTGGCTGTGGGTTGGGTGGGGGTTACTCCACCGCCTGTGCCCCCGCCGCCAATGCCAGCAAAAAGATCGCCAAAAAGCCCGGTACTAAAGGCAAAGACAACGGCAAGGACACTGGCAAGAATGAACATGCCCACAAGAAAGACGCCACAGCCAAGGCCCTCTTGGCGTGGGGCGCGGGCCGGGCCGGGCCGGGGGGCAATGGGCATGCGGCCTGTTGCCCCGCCGCCAGCACTTGGGCGGATGGGGCCACTGGGCGCGGGCGCACGGGGCTGCGGGATGGGGCGCGGCATCGCCTGATTGACCACTGTTGCTTGGCTGGCCAACTGGTCGTAATCGTTGAGCAGCCGCGCAAACTCGGCGGCATCTTGGGGCCGTCGGCTCGGATCCTTCTCAAGCGCACGCAGCACCAGCGCCTCTAAGCCCAGCGGAATGCTTGGGTTCAGATGGCGCGGCGGGGTTGGAGCCTCGTTCACATGCTTCATCGCCACCGCAACCGCATTCTCGCCCTTGAAGGGCAAGCGCCCGGTCAGCAGTTCGTAGAGCAGAATGCCCAAGGCATAGACATCCGAGCGTGGTGTAGCAGGCCGCCCTTGGGCCTGTTCGGGCGAGAGGTAATCTACCGTGCCGAAAGCAATCCCCGTTTCGGTCATGGCTGTGGAAAGATGGCTCTTCGCCACGCCAAAATCGGTCACATGGGCTCGGCCATCGGGGGTGACAATCACATTCTGCGGCTTCACATCGCGGTGTACCATCCCGGCCCGATGGGCCGCGTGCAACCCGCGCGCAATCTGCTCGGCCAGATTGACCGCCCGATCAATGGTGAGCGGCGCTTCACGGTTGATAATTGACTTGAGATCGGTGCCGTCCACATACTCCATCACAATGTAGTGAACATCACCATCTTGTCCCACATCAAAGATATCAACAATATTGGGATGGGCCAGCATCGCCGCAGCCTGAGCCTCATGGCGAAAGCGGCTCAAAAAATCGGGTTCGTTGAGAAAATGGCTATGAGGAATTTTGATCGCCACGCGCCGATTGAGCCGCCGATCAAGGCCCACATAGATGCGCGCCATGCCACCTTCGCCAATTTTGCGCTCTAGTTCGTAGCGATTATCGAGGATTTTTTTTTGCATTTGGTCGTATAACGTACAGTTTGCGAGGATGCGAGGATGCGGGGATGCGGGGATGCGGGGATGCGAAGCTCTCACCTCTTCGCCTTACGCATCCTCGTTGCATTCATTATACCATTGCAACTTTCGCTACGGCTATGCTCGTTTGGCTGCGATACGTGCCCGTACAACGCCGACGAAGAAGTCAAAGGCTTCGATCCGCAGCAGCCGACAGAGCAGTGCATAGACCATTGCCCCCAGGCTGCCGCCGAGCAGTACCACGACCCAAGGCGCTTGGGGGCCAACCAGCCAGATCAGGCTACTCACGGCTAGGGCCATCACGCTGGCGGCTACGAGACCCTTGAGTGCCGCTTCGCCGAGCCGTAGTCCGCCTAGTGGCACCACGCGGGTAAGCAGCAGATAGGTTAGTAGGGCATGGCCAATCCATTGGGCCGAATTGCCCAATACTAACGCCAAAAAGCCCAGTTCGCTCAACCAGAGCAGTGGGAGCGCCACGAGCACGTAGCATCCAATGGCTGCCCCTTGGATCAGGTTGGGCGTAAGGGTGTTTTTGCGCGCATAGAAGGCGAAGATCAGCACCTGATCCAATGCTGCTGCCGGTAGCCCTGGGAGGTAGAGCAGGAGGGCCAAGGCGGTTGCCGCGCTATCTTCGGCCCCAAAAGCGCCGCGCTGAAAGACCAGGGCCACAACTGGTTCGGCCAAGACCGCGAGGCCCGCCGTTGCGGGCATAATAAGCAGCAAGACCACCTTGAGGCCCATGGCTAGGGTTGCGCGAAAGTTGGCTTCATCGGCCACTGCATTCTGGCGTGAGAGTGTCGGCAGGACTGCGAGGGCCACGGCTGAAGCGACCAGGCCCAAGGGCAACTGGATCAGGGTAGTGGCGTAGCGCATCGTACTCAACGCGGCCTCAAAGCCAGCCGCAAGCCGCCGGTCAATCAGGGTGCCCAGCACCGAGAAGGCGATTCCCAAGGCCACTGGCGCGTAGAGCCAGAGGATGCGGCGTACTGCTGGGTGGGGTTGGCCCCAATGGAGGCGCAGGCGCGCATCGCGGAGACCCGGTAGTTGCAGTGCCACTTGGCCCAACGCCCCCAGCAGCGCCCCAACGGCAAGGCTATTGATCCCAAGTTGCTGGTGCAGCAGCACAACCCCTAGCACCATGCCCAGGTTGAAGACCACCATCGTAAAGGCGGGCAACAAAAAGCGCTGCTGTGCGTGTAGCACTGCCGTGGCCAACCCCGAGAAGCCCATGAGCAGCACAGCAGGCATGAGCCAGCGTACCAAGGGGGTGGCCAATTCGCGCAGTTCAGCCTGCTGCGGCCCAGCGAGCAGCGCAATCAGCAACGGCGCTTGCCAGATCGTCAGGGCCGTCAGGGCGGTCAAGGCCGCCAGAGCAATACTCAGAACCCCTGAAACAACGCGCCAAAACTCGTCGCGCTCGCCTTCGGCATACTCAGCAAAGACCGGCACCAGCGCCGCACTGACCGCGCCCGCAATCAGCAGATCGTAGATCGTACTGGGCACCGTCCACGCCAACTGGAAGGCATCCACCTCCACGCCACGGGCGAAGAAGAAGGCAATGGTAGGCTCCCGAATGAAGCCCACCAAACGACTAGCGATATTCCCGAAGGCAATCAGCAGCGCCGCGACAGCTACTGAGCGGAAGGCGCGATCAGGGTTAGCCATGTGGCGCTGTTAGGAAAGAGAAACGAGGAGATAGGAAATGGAGCAAAAACCACCCTGTTGAGCGTAGGGGCACGGCGCGCCGTGCCCCTACGCTCTATGCCTGAAACCATCCCCACGGCCTCAATTACCGGAGGCCGTAGTGATCACCTCGCCCTTAAACTGGCGCATAATCCGGGCCAGGGCTTGGGGATGGGCCTCAAAGGTAGCGGGTTCTTGCAATTCTACAATCGAGCGCGAATCGATGGCATAGCGCAAAATATTATCGCTATTCAACGTGCGCGCAAACCCAGCCAACTCAAACATCATCCCACGACTGAGATCAGTCTGGATATAGCCACGCATTGCCCGCGTATAATTATCGATACTAGTCAATTGCATCAGCAGACCACGCTCACGGATACGCTCAAAGATAGCCATGAGAACCTGTTGTTGGCGCTGATTGCGTCCAAAGTCACTATCAGCGTGGCGCGTTCGCACATAGATCAAGGCGCGTTCCGCATCGAGGATTTGGGGCCCAGCATCGAAATGTACCTCCATGGTGCCATAATCCTCAGTGGGGTAGGTCGGATCATAAATCTCATAGGGCACATCCACCCTGATCCCACCAATCTCATCAATCAGCGTCTCAAAGCCTCGGAAGTTGATCAGCATGAAGTAATCAACCTCAACCCCCAAGAGCCGCCCGACGGTTGACTTAGCCAGCGCCGCACCACCACCGGCTCCAAAGCGCACTTCGCCAATGGGGTAGGCCGCATTGATGCGTCCTTGCCCGCCGGTTGGATAGCTAACCCAGAGATCGCGTGGGAGCGAGAGCATACTGACCTGCCCACGATCACGGTCAATCCGCACCAGCACCAGGGCATCGGTACGGGTCGGATCAAGATCATCGGGGCGCGCATCGGTGCCAAGCAACAGAATATGCAAGGTTGCCTGACTCAGCGGCGGGGGCGGTTCTTCAACTGCGGGGGTAATAAAGACTTGGGGTAACGCAGTCGGAAAGGGCGTCGTTTCGGAAGTAGCTCCTTGGTTGTGCGCGGCTTCTGTTGAAGCAACCTGAGCTTCCGTGGACAGATCAAGCACCGCTGGGGTAACGATCATCGAGTCAATATCAGCCAGCGCCTGACGCCATTCAAAGGCCAGGCGCAGCACCATGACTACTACCAGCAGGCCAATTGTAACACTCGCACCTGTAACCAGGCGCCGGTATGAAAGCGGCATACCTCCGTATCTCCACAAAGCTTACGCGAGATTGCATGACACGTGGCACAGTGTATCGTCCACGCTGTGCCGGAGGAAGGTTGAACCTTCCCCTCATTACTATACCACTATACCATAGGTTGTTACACGCCAACGTTGAATTGGCTGAGATTAGGATGATAAGCAGGGTATGGTGCGTGGCGGTTTTACTGTTTGTGAGGATGCGAGGATGCGAGGATGTGAGGATGCGGGGATGCGAGGATGCTGAGGATGCGAGGATGCGAGGATGCGAGGATGCGAGGATGCGAAGTCCTTGCCGCTTCGTCGCACTCTTACATTGACTATTGGCTATCCCTCGTCATCAGTGGCAGGTAGCAATTGTGGCACTGCCACCGATTGGCCATCGTCGCCAATGGCGACCAAGACACACTCTGCTTGGCAGGCCAGCACCCGCTCATCGCGATCCATTGGCTCCCACCACAACTCGACGGAGATGTGCATGGAACTGGTACCAGTACGCACCAGACGCGCCACTAGTTCGATGATCGAACCCTGGCTCACCGCGTGGTGAAAGTTGATCTCACCAAGATGCACCGTTACTACCTTACGCCGACACCAGCGCGTCGCACAAATAAAGGCAGCTTGGTCGATCCATGCCACAGCTTGACCACCGAAGAGTGTTCCATAGTGGTTGGTGTCGGCAGGGAAGATCGGAAAGACCATGCGCGTCTCGGCGCGATTTGGTTGAATCATGGTATTGCTCCACGTAGGGAAGGATACAGAAACGAGAAACGAGAAAATAGGTTTGCGGCATCAGGATGCGCTGAATGCCTCCAAACTGTAAAGTATCCTGAAACCATCCATTAGGATGAGTTTCTTGACGCAAAGGCGCAAGGGCGCAACGTGTTCAGTGGTAGTTGTACCAACCCTTCGCGACGTTGCGGCTGTGCGTGAACTTATTTGCAAGGTCTTGGGTTTAGCCTAGACCTTGCCGCGTTTTGTAGGGGATTTGCGCCACTCCACAACGCTGGGGCATTCCTGTGCCGCTGCTTTGAGCGCCTGGGCAATCGGGTGATCGAGGGAGCGGATCTGAATGACGAGGGTGTCGATTGCTCGCGTGAGCGGGATCATCAACCAGCGTGCGGCAAAGTAGTGCGCCTCGCGATCGTCATCACTGAAGAGCGTGGATTGGGCTGGTGGAGTGTATTGTCGCCGCTTGTAGTCATAGAGCTCATCAAAGCCAAGGTTGATGCTGCTCCACGCCTCGAGGCCACGGCAAGAGTCGTACTGGACGATCCGAATCTGATCGAGATAGAGCGGATAGTTTGAGCGCACATGATCCGCTGCACCGTCCCATACCCGGTAATCCCAGGCTTGCAACTGATCCGCGATGAGGGAGTGAACCTTCTGATGATCGCGGTGTTTAACTAGCGCAGGCGGCACACAGAAGAGCATGTCGATCGGATAATTGTGTGCTGCTTGGGTTGTCTGTACCAGTTCGTCATGAAAGCTGCGATCAGCGCTATAAGGCCCCTCAAGAATGATCACCCGCCCCCCATATAGGTCGGCATCTGGCTCAAGATTCCAGTTCGGCAGATTGAGGTGTAGGGCGAACGCCTGGGCAAACTGGCAGAGCCCAGCCTTGAGGCGCAGTGATTTTGAGAAGGTGACAACCTGTGAATCTTTGGAGGCAATCACCTGACGCCAGTTGATATGCTGTGCACCGCGCACCATCTGGTCTACACCATCGGCCACCACAAAGCGGCGGAAATCGTAGAGTGCAAAGAGCAGGTCTCGCTCATCTGCAGGCCAGTCCTGGGACTCATCCACGAAGATATAGTCCCAATCAAAGTGTTCGGGAGCAGCAGCGATCAGTGCATCGAGTGGCTGTTGGTTCTGAAGGTTCGCCTTGCGGAGGTGATGAAGTGCCTGCTGTGTGTGCTGTGCGATCTGCGGGATGAATGGATCGAGATGTGTTTGGCTACTTCCAAGGTGCTTGACGATCTGGTACAGAAACGCATGCACCGTCTTGAAGATGATCGCCCGCGGTGTAGCACCATCGCCTGCGTTAATCATGACGAAGAGCCGCTGGAGATCGGCGACCAATGCTTTGTTGTAGGTCAGAATGAGTACCCGTGCATCCTGCTTTATGTACATATCGTAGGCAAGTTGGAGCAGACGTATGGTCTTGCCGGTGCCCCCCCTGCCGCGAAAGATGAGCAACTGCTTGCCCATCTTCTCGATATACTGGGGGGCTTGGCTCTGCCCAATATGCCTGCGCGTAATCCGATCGACTCTTATCCGATCAAGCTTCGACATCTCCAGGCGTTTACTCAAAAGATTGATGATCTCTGTCGTTTGCGTCACATTTGTATATGAAAATGCATTAATCTCCCGCACTCCTGCCACCCGCTTAGGCCAGGGTCGCCCTAAGGCGACCACAGAGCGCAGGATGTCACCCCATGTCGCCTGTGCGCCGATGATGTTGCTCATTACGTCGGGTAGGCACTCTTTTGGTACATTGGACAGCCAGATCAGGTCGGTCACGAAGGGTGGATTCATGCCGTGCTGTTCGTAGAACCTCCGCAACGCTACCTGTTGCTTCTGGGCTTGTTCGCTCGCTTGGTGGCGACGTTCGCCATAGAACACGGTAACCTGATTGCCGTCAAAGATAACCTTATCGGGCTGGTGGCTCTTCAGTTCGATGGTCAGGCAGAGCGAGCGAATGAAGATAGGATCCACATTCGGCGCGGCATCAGCAAGCGCAGCGTGCGGCATAGGGCGAAGCTTAGCGAGCAGAACAAAGACCACCAGATCAATATCGGTCGTCGTTTGGCCATAGCATTTTGCGCCAGCGACAATCCGAATATCGTCATGCTGATCAGTATCAACACCTGGCCAAGCCTCAACAATGAGATCGCGTAAGCGTTGTGCGGCACTGAACTCTTCACTCCCTTCGGCACCAATAATGCGAATCATGGGGTAACTCGTTTCATGCTTTGAGTGAACTTCACCTAAAGAGTTGGGGTTCCAGATCAATTTTGGAAACTGCGAGAAGCAGCACCAACTTGACTAACACCAAGTATAGCATAGCCCCCGAACCAATGACCTATCAGCAACGTTGTTTTTACAATTGCCTACATGATTAAGGCGGCCTCAAGTCTCATCTCAGTGGGGACAAGCGTTGGGGGGAGGATTAGGTGAAGTTGTGCATGATCTCACGATTTCTGATAATGGTATAATCGGTATGTCATGCATAGAAGAACTAAGGTATATTAGGAATGCAATTCGATATTATCAGTGACATCGATGATGTTGAGACCATTGCTACAAATGCTGGCATTCGTGAGGTTGAACGGCTACGTAAAATCTATGGGAAAGCCAGATGGCGCAAGAAAAAAGGAATTGCTACTATTCTCCTTGCAGATGGAACCATGCATCGCGCAGAATTGCATTGGTATGAAGCGACTAGCTTCGGGCGTAAGGAAGTGAAGATCAAGTATCTGCTTGATTAAGGAGGAGCGTATGACGACTGAACAATCAAAACTCCGCTTCGTAATCTGTATTGAGAATAGCGCTTATCCGGCTGCACTTGAGCGACGCAAGCTTTATCAGGTCATCCCAGATGATCATGCGGCAAGTCATCACCTAATCCGGGTGATTGATGAATCGGGCGAGGATTATGTCTATCCTGAAGCCTATTTCATCCCTGTTGATTTTGCACCGAGCATCCAAGAAGCGCTGCTTCGTGCGGCATAAGTATCGTCCTTGTTTCGTGGTGAGGTTGTGCATGATCTCACGATTTCTGATATTTGTCGACTCCGGCCCCCAACACGAGGCCGATGGCCGCCCCTGCTCCGGTGATGGCTATATAGACCGCATTGCCCGTGGTGCTCAGTAGGATCACGCCCAAGCCACCACCGATAAAGATTCCGAATAACATGCCTAATTGTGCGTAGGTGTACTGGCGCTTTTCCATGAGTTTCCTCGATTCTTCGTGTCTTCAGCGAAAGCCAGACTGCAAGGCTCTGGTTCAAGCATAACGCAGCTCCACGCACCACGTACCGGCCATGCGACTGATCTCTAACTGGTTCTCTGTATGGATATGGTTCGGTTGGTTGATCTGTGGCCCCAAAACCGTATCTTTTGGCTCTTTTTTACGGTACATGTTATAGGCGCATGAAATGGTCATGGGCCACTTGTATCAAGGGCCATATGGCAAAAACCGATAACCCCCTGAAACGTTTGGTCATCTTGGCTACCAACGATGTGGCCGCGTGGCTGCTGGAGCGACCGATCCGCGAGGTCACCAGCCGCCCAAGCAACCTTGTTCCACCAGCGGAGGCGTTGGATAGCGATCTGGTCTTTTTTGTCACGCTTGAGGATGGCGGAGAGGAAATTCTCCACCTTGAATTCCAAGGGCCAGGCAGTAAGCGACCAATGCCGCTGCGCATGCTCGAATATCAGACTCGGCTCACCACGACCTACCCGGACATCCCGGTCACCAGTGTGGTATGGTATGTAGGGCGGGCTGGGGCGCACGCCGTTGGCTTCGACAAGCTCAGCCAACGTCACATGTTGTTGGCTGAGCTTGTCGAAGCCAACAACGTGATCCACCTGTGGCGACTGGATGGCGAGGCGCTCTTAGCCTTGAACCGTCCAGTCCTCGCGGCACTGATTGGCCAGACGCAGTTGCGCGATCCCGAGTCCGCGTTGCGCCAAGCGGTAGACCAGATCGTTGCGGGCACGCGTGGTGAACTGCAAGAACTGTTGTTGATTGAATTTCTTACGCTCTGTACTGATAAGGAGGTTGCGGCGATGGCTGAACAGATCGTGCAGTATGATAGTTACGGCATGGAGGAATCGCCCTTCGTCCGCAAGTGGCTGGCGAAGGGCCGCGAAGAGGGCCGCGAAGAGGGCCGCGAAGAGGGCCGCGAAGAGGGCCGGGCTACGATGCTGCAAGAGTTGACGCTGCGTCTCCTAACGCGGCGTTGCGGCACATTGCCCGCTGCTTTGCACCAGCGGGTCGTTCAGCTTCCACCGGCTCAATTGCTGGCGTTGAGCGATGCGGTCTTTGAGCTAACTTCGTTGGACGAGTTGCAGGCTTGGCTCGCTCAGGTAGAATAGAGAAGGGGCACGGCAGCGCCGTGCCCCTACACCGCGTTGCTTTTTGCGCTATTGCAAAAAAAGCCCGTCCTTGTTGCAAATATGCTGAAAGGCTCCAATGAAGAAGATCGTAATTGTCGGCGGGGTGGCTGCGGGGATGTCTACCGCAGCGCGCCTGCGCCGCCTTGATGAGCAGGCAGAGATTGTTGTCCTCGAACGCGACCGCTATGTCTCCTATGCTAATTGTGGCTTGCCCTACCATATTGGCGGGGCGATTCCTGAACGTGAGCAGCTTCTGGTGGTTACGCCTGAGCATTTGCGCGCAACCTTGGCACTTGATGTGCGGACTGAGCATGAGGTTGTGAGCCTTGATCGCGCTGCACAGCAGGTGGAGGTACACGATCATGCGGGTGATCAGCGCTATACCTTGAACTATGATCTGCTCGTTTTGGCCCAGGGTGCAACGCCGCTGCGTCCCCCTATTCCGGGCATTGACCACCCCCGGGTCTTTACGCTCCGCAATATTCCCGATATGGACGCGATTATTGCGACGCTTAACGAGGGGGGGCAGCGCGTGGTGGTGGTTGGCGGTAGTTACATTGGTGTTGAAGTTGCCGAGGGGCTGCGCGAGCGCGGGCTTGAGGTGCATCTGGTTGAATTGCAAGATCAACTTATGCCGCTCTTTGACCGTGAGATGGCTACCGATCTGCGTCATCATATGGAAGCACATGGGGTGCAGTTGCACCTTGGGACGGCGGCAACCAAGATTGAGGAGCAGGCCACTGGGCTGGCGATTGAGTTGCGTAATGGGACGTGTATCAACGCTGATCTCGTGGTATTGGCGGCGGGGGTGCGTCCCCTTGCAACCCTGGCCCAAGCGGCGGGCCTTGAGTTGGGGCCGCGCGGTGGGATCAAGGTGGATGCGTCTATGCGTACCTCCGATCCCAAGGTCTACGCGGCGGGCGATATGGTCGAGGTGACCGATACGGTCACTGGGGAGCCGACGCTGGTGGCGCTGGCTGGCCCGGCCAATCGCCAGGGGCGGATTGTGGCCGATCAGATTTGTGGGCGTGATTCAACGTATAGTAGCACGCAGGGTAGCGCGATTGTGAAGCTGTTTGCCATGACTGCTGCGGCGACTGGCGCATCCGAGCGTACGCTGCAACGCTGTGGCATGGCCTACCGTAAGGTCTATCTGCATCCTGCGGGCCATGCGAGCTACTACCCTGGGAGCCACGCGATGCACATGAAGCTGCTCTTCGCCCCTGAGGATGGACGCATTCTTGGTGCCCAGATTGTGGGCTATGAGGGTGTCGCGAAGCGCATTGATGTGCTGGCGACGGCGCTGCGTGGTGGTATGACCGTCTATGAGCTTGAACACCTTGAGTTGGCCTATGCGCCACCCTATAGCTCGGCGAAAGACCCGGTGAATATGGCGGGCTTTATTGCCAGCAATCTGCTCCGTGGTGACCTCGCGCTCTGGTATGCCGATGAGTATGAGGCGCAGGCGGCTACCGCAACCTTCATTGATGTGCGTGGCCCGGATGAGTATGCCGAATGGCATATTGCAGGGGCGATCAACATTCCGTTGCCCGAGCTGCGCGAGCGGATTGACGAGGTACGCAACGTAGCGCAGAATGGCCCTATTCGGCTCTACTGTATGGTTGGTTTTCGTAGTTACCTAGCCTACCGTGTGCTGCACCAGCACGGCTTCAGTGATGTTGCGACCCTCGCCGGGGGCGTGCGTACGTTTGTTAGTTACCATGAAGTGAGATAGAGTGTGTTTAGGCAAGGATACAGAAATGAGAAAATAGAAAATAGGTTTGCGGCATTAGGATGCGCTGAATGCCTCCAAATGGTAAGGTATTCTGAAACCATCCCTATATGGCAAAAACCTCTGTGTTCTCTGTGCCTCTGTGGTGAAATCCTCTGTAGCTCTCCAAAACCTCTCAATCTACCATAGGCCACGCCCCCACGAGCGCCAATTGTTCCGCGAGATCATCAAGCTGGGGCCCATGGGCCAGCCATGCCGCCTGGCTCTGATGCGCGGCAAGGGCATGGGCCATGCTGGTGGGGCTGAGACGCAGAGGATCACCGGGGAGCAGTTGGGCCGCTAGGGGTAGGTCGGGTGCGATCACGATGGCAACCACCGGGTAGCCGCCGATGGTCTGTGCCTCAGCCATGAGCAGAATGGGTTTGCCGTCGGGCGGCACTTGGATTGCGCCCGCAATGACGCCGAAGGAGGGCAGGCTGAGGGGTTGTTGGAAGCTGAGGTGTAGCCCCTCTAGGCGGTAGCCAATGCGGTTGGCATCGGGGCCAATGCGGATGTTTGCATGGCTGAGGGCTGCTTGGGCCTCTGGGCTGAGGGCTGCATAGTGGGGCCCAGGCAGCCAATGTAGCGTTGGCTGCGGCCCATAGGCAGGGCGGGCATGCTGTGGCCAGTGTGCGCCTACATAGGGCCAGAGAATGCCAGAGGTTGGCGCTGTCGCTAGTTGATCACCCGCACGCAGAGCCCGTCCGGCCAAGCCGCCGAAGCCTCCGGCGAGGTAGGTGGCCCGCGAGCCCAGGACGTGCGGCACCGCAACGCCTCCGGCTATGGCGAGGTAGGCGCGTGCGCCCCAATTGGTGCGCCGTCCATGCAGGCGCAACGTCGCCCCCCGTGCAAGCAGTTCGCTGCGCCAGGGCGGGAAGGGACGATCCTCTAGGGTGGCGCCCAGCTCTGCTCCAGCCAACGCAACCAGGCATGGGCGCAGGCACTCTAGCACCGCCCCGCCAGAGGTCAACTCGAGGGCAGCCGCGTCGGGCCCATTGCCAACAAGCAGATTGGCGGCGGCCAGCGCAAACTGATCCATCGCGCCACTGCGCGGCACCCCATAGCGCCGCGCCGCTTCACGCCCAGCGTCCTGCACGCTACTGAGCAGCCCTGGAGTCACAATCCGCATGGTTGGAAGCATTGATCCCATATTTGTAGGCTACCGTTTGCGAAGAGGCGAAGAGGCGAAGAAGCGAAGAAGCAACGCCCGCGTATTCTCGCCTCTCGCATCCTCGCCTCCCGTGTCCTCACTTCGGCATTTCTGAAACCATCCCATCTCCCCCATTCTAGCACTCTCTCAAAAAGAGTGCTAACATGCCTCTTGACAAATCGTTCCAGATTGGGTACTATACACATCGGTTAGCACTCTCACTCAAAGAGTGCTAACCACTTCCAAGAGTCTTAAGCGAGTTATGGAGGGATAACCATGTCCGACTTCCGGATCCGTCCGCTCGGCGACCGCGTGGTGGTCAAGCCAGCCGAGCGCGAGGAGAAGACCAAGAGCGGGATTATTCTCCCCGACACCGCCAGCAAAGAGCGCCCCATGGAGGGTACCATCCTCGCCATTGGTGAAGGGCGGCGCGATGACAGCGGTAAGATCATCCCCATGAATGTGAGCGTTGGCGACAAGGTGATCTTTGCCAAGTATAGCGGCACTGAGTTCAAGGTGGACGAGGTTGAGTATCTGATCCTCTCGGAAAAGGACATCCTGGGCATCATCCAGGGCTAGTTATTGTTGAGGAGTGTAGAGCGATATGCCCAAGCAGATTCAGTTCAATGAAGAGGCCCGCCGCTCGCTCAAGCGCGGCGTAGATATGGTCGCCGATGCCGTTAAGACCACCCTTGGCCCGCGTGGGCGCAATGTGGCCATTGACAAGAAGTTTGGTTCCCCCACGGTTACCCACGATGGTGTGACGGTGGCTAAGGAGATTGAGCTCAAGGATCCCTTTGAAAATATGGGTGCCCAGTTGCTCAAGGAGGCCGCTACCAAGACCAACGATGTCGCTGGTGACGGCACCACCACCGCTACGGTTCTCGCCCAGTCTATTGTTACCGAAGGTCTCAAGGTGGTCGCCGCTGGTGCCAACGCCATGCTGCTCAAGCGCGGCCTGGATCGTGGAGCCGAGGCGTTGGTCGCTGCGATTAAGGCCAGTGCTACCCCCGTGCGCGACCGCGCCGATATTGCCCACGTTGCTACCAACTCCGCCGCTGATAGCGAAATTGGCGAATTGATCGCCGAGGTTATGGAGAAGGTTGGGAAAGATGGTGTGATCACGGTCGAGGAGTCCAAGGGTGTCGCCTTCGAGAAGGAGTACACCGAGGGTATGCAGTTCGACCGGGGCTACATCTCCGGCTATATGGTTACCAACGTTGAGCGCCAAGAGTCGGAGTTGGATGATCCCTACATCCTGATTACCGACAAGAAGATCAGCAGCATCCAAGAGATTCTGCCCGTCCTCGAAAAGGTACTCCAGGTCACCAAGAACTTTGTGATCATCGCTGAGGATGTGGACGGCGAAGCTCTTGCGACCCTCGTGGTCAACAAGCTGCGTGGCACCATCAATGCGCTGGCGATCAAGGCGCCCGGCTTTGGCGACCGCCGCAAGGCCATGCTGCAGGACATTGCGATCCTCACTGGTGGCACGGTCATTTCCGAAGAGGTTGGTCGCAAGCTTGACAGCGCCACCATCGAAGATTTGGGCCGCGCCCGCAAGGTTGTTGCCACCAAGGACGATACCACCATTGTCGAGGGCCGGGGCGAAGAGGCGGCCATCCGCGCCCGCATCGAGCAGATCCGCGCCCAGATCGAGACGACCACCAGCGACTTCGACCGCGAGAAGCTTCAGGAGCGCTTGGCCAAGCTGGCCGGTGGCGTCGCGGTGATCAAGGTTGGTGCGGCGACCGAGCCGGAACTCAAGGAGAAGAAGCACCGCGTCGAGGACGCTCTCTCGGCCACCCGTGCCGCCGTTGAGGAAGGCATCGTTGCTGGTGGTGGTGTCATTCTGATCAATGCGATCAGCGCCCTTGATAACGTCACCGTAGGCCACGAGGACGAGAAGGTGGGCATCCAGATCCTGCGCCGCGCCCTCGAAGAGCCGCTCCGCATCCTCGCCCTCAATGCTGGCGAAGATGGCTCGGTGATCATCGCCGATGTGCGCCGCATGCAGGTTGCGAAGGGCGATAAGAGCCTTGGCTACAACGTGCTCACCGGCGAGTATGGCAGCATGATCGAGCAGGGCATCATTGATCCCGTCAAGGTCACGCGCAGCGCCGTGCAGAACGCGGTTAGCATCGCGGGTATGATCCTCACCACCGAGGCCCTGATCACCGACCTGCCCGACGACAAGCCCGCCCCGGCGATGCCTGGTGGTATGGGTGGTATGGGCGGCGGAATGGATTTCTAAGGGAAGCAGCGCGGACGCGAGGCTCTCACTGCTTCGCCTCACGCATCCCTTTAGGGTTGGGGCTATGCCCCAACCCTGCTTGTTTTGTCCGTTTGAGTCTGCCAGATGCCAAGTGCGCCTAGCATCAATAGGTAGCCCCCCACGACGCTCCATGGTGGCAGGCCCAAGCCAAACTCGAGCCAGCGGCTGATCTGCATGAGCCCGATGGCCAGCAGGGCCGACCAGCGCATCCAGGCTGTAGGTGCAGCAAAGCCTAACCAGGCCAAGGGAATGGCAAGGAAGATGAGGTGGTGGTACCAGATCAGGCTTGAAGCAAGGGTTACGACCGCCACCCCATAGGCAAGTGCGCTGCCGTCGTCGTGGTGGCTGCGTCTTCGCCAGGCTACAAGCACCCAACTGCCTAAGAGCATGAGCGTGAAGCCGCGACCTAACCCTAAGGCGATGCGCTCGGCAGAACTGGCGTGTTCGGTTAAGACCACCAGTTGTGCGACAAGGGCTTGGTTGTAGGGGTTGCGCGGCGTCCCGGCTAACAACTGTGGCGCAATGTTGGCAAACTGTTGCCACGGTGTAATCCCGAAGATAGCGAGGCTTGGTAGGCACAAGAGCAGCAGCAAAGCGCCAATGCGTACTAGGCGCATCCAGTCGCCGCGCAGGAGTGGCCAGAGCAGCAGGATGCCTGGCGTGAGCTTGATCAGGATCACGAGGGCTAAACTAAGATCGCCCACCCACCCATAGGCCCGGTTGCGCTGCCCCAACATGAAGAGCGCCATGCCCATGAGAATGAGGCTGTTGATCTGGCCAATTGCTACATGCTCCCAAAAGGGCGCAAAGCCAAACCCCAACCCTAGCAGTGCCACAAGCGCCCAACGGGGGGCTTGCTGCGGCAGCGCCGCGTAGATGCCCAAGAGCGCAATGAGGTAGATCACGAGATTGCCAAGCAGCCAGAAGCGTTCGGCGTGGCTTGGTTCGAGCAGCGCCAAGACGGCAAAGACCGGCAGACTCGCTGGAGGATAGACAAACGAGACCCCAATGATTAACTCATCCAGACCAAAGGTGGCATAGGGATTTCTGCCTGCCAATATTTCCCGCCCAGCCTCGAGGTAAATCCCTAAATCTAAAGTTAAATCAGGATGAATGTAGAGCTGATTCCAAAACGATTGGCCCCAATAGGCTACAAGGAGGGCCAAACAGAGTAGCCAGATGATCCCAGAGGGTCTTTGCCCAGCAGCAGCTACAGGAGCGGATGGCGTATGCCAGCGTTCCCACCCAGGCAGCGTCACCCGGTAGCCCAGTAGCGTCACCATCAGTACTAAGCCGCCCAAGGTCGCAAAGGCTGCAAAGGGCAGACTTGGCCAACGTAGGCTATAGCCTACCAACAAGGCGATGACGAATAATCCAGTGCCACTCGCTGCCATCCAAGGGCGCAAGCTTGTGCGGAGCAGCCCATAGAGTACCAAGCTGAGGAGCAGGCTGCCTCCATGCACGATGGCGGGAGCCGCGCCCCCACCATAGATGCCCACAGTACGCACTACCACCCCAAGCTCACGCGGATCGCCCGCTGGCTGGAAGGGTTCTACCACAAAGCTGATCGTAAGCGCTTCATGGGGTTGCTCATCGGCCAAAAGTTGGTAGCGGCGCACCTCAGGGCCAAGGGCAAGTTCCACTTCAAGCGCCCCCGCCACCTGTAGGTAGCGCGGCTCGGCCATGGCACCACTCAGTTCCAAGACAACCAGGGGCCTGCCACCCGGATTGGGCAAGCTGAACTGTGCCTGCCCCGCTGTCCAGCGCACAGAGCCCTCGCGCTCACCCAAGGGCTCGACGCCATAGAATCCCGTTTCCACCGGAAGTTGCTCGGCGGAAAAGAGCTGCATCCGCTGCCCACTAAAGAGCCACCAACTCACCACCAGTATGCTACAAAGGCCAAAGGCTAATGCCAGAGCATCGCTACGCAGAGATCGCAAAGGATATATCCCATCACGTATTAGCAGGAAGACGATTCCAGATTAATTTAAATACCTCCATCACCAACAAAATCGTACAGGCCAGTGCCGCCATGAGCGCAAACTCGGCAAGGCTAACTGGGGCAACATCAAGAACCTGTTGCATGAAGGGGAGGCTGAACATGGCCAAGAGGTGAATGCCGAGCGCAGCAAAGACACCGATCACGAGGAAGAGGTTGCGCTGAATGGGTACGCGGAAGGCAGAGACATACTCCGAACGAGCATTGAAGACATGGTAATTTTGGAAGAGTACCATCAGCAGCAGGAGTAGATTGCGGGCTTCAGCCTCTGCATAACCGTTGCCCAAGAGCCAGATCCAGAGCGTCATACAGCCAACAAACATCACGCCGCCTGAAATGAGCGTCTGCCAGATCATGAGCGGGTTGAAGATGCCTTCACTGGGCTGGCGGGGTTTACGCTCCATCGCGCCTGGTTCACCTCCCTCAAAGGCCAACGCGACCCCTTGGATACCATTGGTTACCAAGTTCAGCCAGAGAATTTGCACAGCCAGCATGGGCAGAGGCAACCCCATGGCAATCGCCGTCAGGAAGAGTGCAATCTCTGCTGCACCCGTCGAGATGAGCAGGTAGATCACCTTCCGTATATTGTCGTAGGCGTAGCGCCCCTCTTCTACCCCATGCACAATTGAAGCGAAATTGTCATCGCGCACAATGATCTCGGCGGTATCTTTGGCCACATCGGTACCCGAACCCATCGCTACTCCAATGTTGGCTGCCCGCAGCGCTGGTGCATCATTGACCCCGTCGCCCGTCACGGCCACAAAGTGGCCTTGGGCTCCCAATGCCTCGACAATGCGCAACTTCTGTAGCGGGGTTACGCGGGCAAAGACACGTGCCTTATGCGTCTTTGCCGCAAAACGTTCCGCTCCAGTCACATCATCGTCCGCCGGTAGTTCACGTCCGGTCACCAAATCCGCACGGCTCTGGGCGATCCCAAGCTCTTGGGCAATTGCTAGGGCGGTCGCAGGATGATCGCCTGTAATCATGGCCACCTCGACACCCGCACGGCGACATGTTGCTACGGCTACTTTGGCTTCAGGCCGCAGGGGATCGATCATGCCAATCATGCCCACAAGCGTCAACGCGGGCATCGCATCTTCATGAAAGGCGGTGCCATCGCCTGCGACTAACCCTGTAGCCAACACCAAGACCCGGTACCCACGCTCGGCTAAGGCATCAGCTTGGGCAAGCGCCTGTTCACGATCCAGTGCTTGGGGGCCAGCAGCAGTGAGTGCTGTTTCGCAGAAGGCCAAGACCCGCTCGGCACCGCCTTTGACGGCAACCTGAACACCCTGCTGATCGCGGTAGACGACAGCGGCATACTGGCGCTCCGATTCAAAGGCGATTCGTTCAATCACTTCGACTGCCGCCCGCGTTGGCTCAGGCTCAAGCCCCAACTTGTAGCCCAGGCTTAGAAAGGCCACATCTACCGCATCGCCATCATGCTCCCATTCGCCCTCCGCGTTGGCTTCGACAGGCTCAGCCAACGTGGAGGGCGGGCGCAACGTTGAAGCCAACGTGGAGGGCGGGCGCAACGTTGAAGCCAACGTGGAGGGCGGGCGCAACGTTGAAGCCAACGTGGGGGGTGGGCGCAGCTCGGCTTCATTGCACAAGATGCCCGCCTTAGCCAACAGACGCAATTGCGTCTCATCCTGTTCGTTCAGTGAGCCTTGATCCGCATGAACCTCACCAAGCCCCGCGTAGCCCTCCCCCGTCACTTGGAAGGAGCGTTCACCAGGCAGCAGCAGCGTGCGAATGGTCTGGCGATTCACCGTAAGCGTACCAGTCTTATCACTGGCAATAATCGTACAACTTCCCAGCGCCTCAACCGCCGTCATTTTACGCACAATCACATTGCGCTGGGCCATGCGTCGCACTGCAATCGAGAGTGCCACGGTCATGGCAATGGGCAAACCTTCGGGAATAGCGGAGACAGCCAGAGCTACGGCAAGGAAGAAGACCTCGGTGAAGGGCGTTCCCTGGGCCATCGAGATCAGCACGAGTAGCGTCGAGGAGGCGAGAACCACAACGCTAATCGCCCGTACAAAGCGCTCCATACGGATAACCAGCGGCGGACGTAAGCCCGTCCCCTCCGCCGTTGCCGCCGCAATCGCGCCAATCTCAGTACGCAGACCAGTGGCAACCACGAGTGCCTCAGCTCGTCCAGCGGTCACGGTTGCTCCGGTAAAGGCCATCGTCACACGCTCACTTACAGGCGCATCGGGCGCAACCTCAGCACGAGCATCTTTCTCTACCGCTGCCGATTCACCTGTGAGGAACGACTCGTCCACACGCAAGTTCTTGGTTGTTAGCAGGCGCAGATCGGCAGGCACACGGTCACCCGATTCGAGCAGGACAATATCACCGGGAACCAATTGTTCCGCATCAATACGGCGCACTTGGCCAGCGCGGCGCACGCGGGCCTGTACAGTTAAAAGATTCTGCAATGCTGCCGCACTCTGCTCGGCGCGATACTCCTGATACGCTCCTAGTGCAGCATTGAGTACAATCACGACAATAATAAAGACCGAATCCTCAATCTCGCCAATTGCCACCGAGACAATCGCCGCGATGACCAAAATAGCAATGAGGGGATTCATGAACTGGTGCAGAACAATAGAGAGGAGCGTGGGTGGTTCGCGGTGGGGCAAGGTATTGGGGCCAAACTCAGCCCGCAACCGTTCCACCGCAGCTTCGTCAAGACCCTTGGGTTGGGCTTCAAGCTGGGTCAACGCGGCATCAATTGGTGTCGCATGCCATGCAACCGGAGGATGAGTTGCCGGAGTAGCATCCTGTTTCGTCATTGCCATTGCAAGCCTCTTCCCTATGGTTGCACAAAGAGTTGAATATTCCCATTTCCCTATGGTTGCACAAAGAGTTGAATATTCCCATTGCGGGCCCCATAGGCGTTCAGACGGTAGCGTAACATGCCCGCCTCATCGGTGTAGACGACGCCCGAATGGGTCACCTCAACCCCAGGGTGCGCCGCCACTACAAAGGCAACTGCGCCATCAGGTTCAACGAAACTCAGCTCCAAGTCACCCGATTCCACGCCAACAATAGCAATCACATGGACGGCAGTAGCAGGCAAGCCCAGGGCTATGCTCCGTTCACCGCGCCCCTCGGCACCAACAAAGCGCGTCAATAAATTCCCTGCGCCCTCCTGCACATCCAACGCGGTTGCTTCACCACTCACCAGCAGACAGCCAGTGAGGCTGAAGAGCATCAGGGTGATGAGCATGAGCGCACGGAGCATGCGATAGGGCAAAGACGAAAACCACTTCATACCTTACCCATACGATTCTGGGCGATAATCCACATGGTAGGTCTCCACTTCGGGTACCTCCTCAACCCGTAGGGGTTTGCGGCTCACGACGCGCAGACTGGTGCCGCAGCGGGGATTGGCACAGACCACCAATGAATCCTTGACCACGTATGAGATGACGCCCAACTTTTGCTTGCAGGTTGGGCAGGCGATGAACTCAACGCTCATGACAACTCCTCGGCAAACAGCGCATCCACAAACGTTTGGGCATCAAAGAGGGCCAGATCGTCAAGCTTCTCACCTGTACCGAGGTAGCGAATGGGGCGTTCAATATCTTGAGCCACGGCAAAGGCGATGCCGCCCTTGGCGGTACCATCCATCTTGGTGACGGCGACATCGGTTACGTCGGCTGACTTGAGGAATGCCTTAGCCTGCAGCACCCCATTCTGGCCGGTGGTGGCATCAATCACCAAGAGTACCTCGTGAGGCGCACCGGGTAGCTTACGCCCAATGATGGTCTTGATCTTCTCTAGCTCTTGCATGAGATTAAACTTGGCCTGCAAACGCCCGGCGGTATCAATGATCAAGACATCCGACTCCTGCTCAAGGGCGGCATCAATCGCCTTATAGACGACAGCAGCCGAGTCGGCCCCTTGGCCCAAGCTGATGCAGGGCACACCCGCCCGTTCGCCCCATGTTTCGAGCTGTTCTGTGGCGGCAGCACGGAAGGTGTCGCCCGCCGCGAGGATCACGCGCTTATTGAAGCGGTGTTTCATGCGCTGGGCCAACTTGGCAATCAGGGTCGTTTTACCCGCGCCATTCACGCCCACCACTAGAATCACAAAGGGCTTTGGCGGATCAGCGGCGGGCGGCTTGACCTGATCCTGGAAGACGCGCACCATCTCGGCCTTCAGCATATCACGCGCATCACTCGCCTTCTTCGTGCCATAACGATTCACCCGGTCTTTGGTGCGGTTGACAAGATACATCGTGGTTTCAAGACCAACATCACCCTGGATCAGAGCCTCTTCCAAATCATCCCAGAGTTCATCGGTAATGGGATCATCGGTGGCAAAGAGCTGGGAAATCTTGCCAAAGATACCCTGGCGCGACTTCTCTAGGCTCTGGGTAACCTGTTGTTCCTCAACCTGGGCCTCTTCTTCGCTACGGGGTGCGTCTTGGCCAAAACCAAAAAGACGTTTAAACATTATGATCGTAATCCTTCTGCCTCATGGAACGCTACGTTTGGAGCTATAGATCAAGTTTAGGGCTATGCCCCTGCCTATTGTAGCATAGTGACTTATCAATGCTGTTCCAGTTCTGCGTCGAGGATTTCACGCCACAGATTGATCGAATGGGCACCAGCGAGCAGTTTGGCATTGATGAAGAAGGTGGGGGTGCCGTAGACGTGAAGCTCATGGGCTTCGTTGACGCTGCGATCCACGCTGGCGCTCTGTGCGCCTTGAGTAACACAGGCCGTTAGGCGCTCAACCTCAAGCCCCACTTCAGCGGCGGCGGCACTGATGCGCGCTATGGCTTGGGCTTCGTTGCCGCGCCATGCGCTAGGTTCGGCAAAGAGGGCACGGTGCATCGGCCAGTAGCCCGCTTGAAGCCCCGCACACGCTGCGGCTTGCGCGGCCAAGCCGCTCTGCCGACTGGTGACCGGCAGGTCTTTAATGATATAGTAGACCAGTCCGGTTTCAATGTATTCCGCTTTGAGCTCCGGGAAGGTGAGCATGTGGAAACGACGGCAAAATTCACAACCAAAATCGGTAAACTCAACAATGGTGATGGGTGCATGGGGATCGCCAAGGGCGGCATAGCCTGCGCCACTGAGTCCAAGTTGGGCCATACTGGCGGTAATTGGCCCCGCGTCGCTGAAGACCACTTCAGGGGTTGCGGTGGGTGGTGGGGTTGCCGTCGGCACACGGGTTGGGGCGGGTACCACGGTGATCACCTGGGTTGGACGGGGCGTGTGGGTTGCGCTGGCCGGGGTCACACTCGGCAACCGGGCTATCGTTGGTGCGCTTGGCTCACTGGCGCTAGGTATGCCACATGCGGTAAGGAGCAGGAGCAGAAGGATGATACCAATGACCTTTGAACATGCCGCATGATCAAGAACGCTACAGCCCATTGGGACACCATGTTCGGCAATCGGAAATCGGATTACGCCTCCTGCTTGCTGCCGAGTGCGCCAGTCCATTCGAGGATGCTGACAATTTCGCTCATAGCTTGGGCACTTTTGAAGAGCCCTGCGACGCCGATCCCAACGATGATGAGCGGCCAAATGGTGCCAAGGGGGGCACTCGGTGTGGGAGCAAGATGATCCGTCATGGTCCTTACCTCCTAAGCTTGAGTTAGGGGTAATCTTAATATAATTGATTGATTTTGTCAAGATATTCCTTTTTCATTCTGTCATCTTTTGGCTACGCCCGATTTAGCAGCGCGTTACGTGAGTATACTATGGTTACGGTGTGTAGGGTTAGGTTAATCTAACAAGCATTTTCTTAAAGGCTTCTGCTATGCGTCGTCCGTTGCTGATCTTTTTCCTTTTGCTGATCAGCTATGCCTATGTGTTACCGCGTTGGTCGGATTGGAACCAGAACTCGCGGCTTAACCTAGTGTTGGCAATGGTTGATGATGGTACGGTGAAGATTGATCGCTATGTAGCGAATACTGGTGATTATGCGATCTATGAGGGCCATGCCTATACCGATAAGCCGCCGGGACTCTCGCTTATGGCGGTGCCGGTTTACCATGTGCTGAGTCCGCTGCTCAATCTGCCCGTGGTCGAGGCGCGTTTGGCGGCCCTTGGCGGCGGTGCAGCCTTTGCCCAGACGCTCCAAGCCGATGGCGCGGGCTTGGGGGGCGAGCGGGTGCGTTTTGCGTTGGTGCAGTATGTGCTAACATTGGCGGTGGTCGCGACGTCCAGTGCAGGCTTGGGGGTTGGCTTCTTTTTGGCGCTTCAGCGCCTTGAGGTGGCGCCTGGCCCTGCGGCGTTTGGAGCCCTTGCCTTTGGCTTGGCGACCAGTGCTGCGCCCTATGCCGGGAATTTTTATGGCCACCAATTGGTGGCGGCGCTGCTTTTTGGTGCGTTCTATGTGGCATGGCCTCATGCCGATTCCGCAGTACATGGGGCTACGCGCCTTGCGCTGCGCCCGATGTGGGATCCGCGAGCCTTGCTCTGTGGTCTGCTGCTGGGCTGGGCGGTGATTAGTGAGTATCCTGCGGTGCTGCCCGGTAGCATCATTGGCCTCTACGCGCTCTGGGTGCGTGGTCTGCGCTGGTTGACGCTGCTGGTGCTTGGAGGCATTATTCCGCTGATTCTGCTGGTTACCTATGATCTGATCGCGTTTGGGACACCGCTGCCAATTGGCTATGCCCACTCGGCGCTGTGGCAGGATCAGCATACCACTGGCTTCATGAGTATTACCTACCCGCAGCTTGATGCGCTCGTTGGGCTTACCTTTGGAGCCTTTCGGGGGCTCTTCTTCCGCGCACCGTGGCTGCTCTTGGCCATGCCGGGGCTGGTGATCTGGTGGCGTAGCGGGCGTTGGCGCGCCGAGTGGTGGGTCTTGCTTTTGGCCAGCCTGAGTCTGCTGCTCTTCTATGGCTCTTCGATGATGTGGTGGGGTGGCTTTGCGGCAGGGCCGCGCTACATTGTTCCGCTGATTCCCTTTTTGGCCCTGCCTGCCGCGTGGCTGATGGCCCAACTCTGGGCCAAGCTGAGGCTGCGTCTGGTTAGCGTTGGGCTTGTAGTCCTTTCGCTGCTGTTGGTCTGGATCGAAGCAACGGCACGGCAACTGTTTCCCACTGATGCGCTGCGCAATACCTGGACTGGCTATGTCTTTCCGGCTTGGCTTGAGGGCGATATTGCGCGCAACTTGGGTATGGCGCTGGGCCTGAGTGGGCCGTGGAGCCTGTTGCCGCTGTTGGGTCTTATCATCTTTGGTACCATCATGCTGCTGCGCGACGATGCACAGGTGTTGGTCTTGCCCCAGCGTCGCCCCTTGCAGCGGCGCTATGATCAGTGAAAACCTCCATGCGTATTCTGCTTCTCACCCAAGTTTTGCCCTTTCCCCCCGATGCTGGCCCCAAGATCAAGACCTACCATTTGTTGCAGTACCTGGGAAAACACCATGAGGTGACGCTCGTTTCGTTGATTCGCTCGGCGCAAGAAGAGGCCCATGCGGAGGTGTTGCGCAAGCTCTGTAGTGCCGTGTATACGATCCCCTTGCAGCGTTCGCGGCTGCGTGATGCCTACTATTTGGCGACGAGTATGCTCAGGCGCGATTCCTTCTTGATGCGTCGTGATCATTCAGATGAGTTGCATGCCTTTCTGCATGGATTGACCCGACGCCAGCATTTTGACATTATTCATGCCGATCAGCTCAATATGGCCCAATTCGCGGTTGATCTGCCCGGCGGGGCGCGGGTGATCGATCAGCACAATGCGGTCTGGACGATTGTGCAGCGCATGGCCGAACATAGTCCCTATCCTCGGCGGGTTGGGCTGGAATTGGAGGCGCGTCACCTGCGGCGCTATGAGGCGCGTATCTGTGCCCGCTTCGATGGCATGCTGGCAGTGAGCCAGCCCGATCTTGCCTTTCTTGAGCTTGCTGCTGCCGAAGTGGGCGTGCGCCTCCCAGCGACGGCGGTGATCCCCATTGCGGTGGATGCGCTGAGTGAAGCGCCAGTGCGCCGTGTGGCCCAGCCGCGCACGATTCTGAGTATGGCAACCATGTTCTGGCCCCCCAATGTGGACGGCGTGCTCTGGTTTGCCCATGAGGTCTATCCACTGATCAAGGCGGCGGTGCCCGATGCCGAGTTTGCGGTGGTAGGGGCGCGCCCGCCTGCGCAGGTACGGCAACTGGGTAGCGCCGATCCCAGCATTCATGTAACCGGCTATGTGGCCGATCCGCAGCCCTTTTTGCAGCAGGCCGCAGCCCTGATTGTGCCGGTGCGTGCCGGTGGCGGCATGCGGGTCAAAATCCTTGAGGCTTTGGCACGCGGCTTGCCGATTGTTTCAACCACCATTGGCTATGAAGGTATTAGGCTGCAACCGGGTGAGCATCTGTTGGTTGGCGATACGCCGCAAGCCTTTGCGGCGGCAGTGATTGAGTTGCTGCGGCACCCCTCCTTGGGCCAACGCCTCGCCAAGGCCGGGCGCAGCCTAGCCGCAGAAGTCTACGATTGGCGGGTGGTGAATCCGCAGGTCGAGCAGTTGTATGAAGCTGCGCTTAATCGTTAGGGCTACGCCCCACATCCTGTTTTTTGTTCCGCTTTGGCGGCGAAGCCGCCAAAGCGGAACAAAAAGAGTTTTCTTGGAGGCGGCGAAGCCGCCCCAAACCCCCGCCGTACCGTTTAGGTTACTAATCGAAATATTATGCGTGTTGCAAACCCTCCAACCCAATTACGTATCCTTGTTGTTGCGCCCTATGTTCCTTCGGCGATTCGGGTGCGGCCCTACAATCTGATGCGCGCCCTTGCGGCGCGTGGCCATGTGTTGCACCTTGTCTGTGCGACGCGAGGCGCAGCCGATGCGGCTGATCTAGCGGCACTCCAAGGCATCTGTACGGTGACGACGGTGGCGGTGGGGCGGGTGAGCAATGGGTTGGCCTATCTGCGGGCCTTGCCGAGCAGCTTGCCGCTGCAAGCGGCCCACTGCCTTGCGCCTGACTTTGTGGCGGCTACGCGGGCAGCAATGGCTCATGGTGGTTTCGATGTGGTTCACATTGAGCATCTGCGTGCTGCCGAGATTGCTTGGCAAGCAGCGGCGACCTTGCCCAACGCGCCGCCGCTGGTACTCGACGCGGTGGATAGCATCAGTCTGCTCTTTGAGCGCACCGTGCGTCACAGCCCACGCATGAAGAGCCGGGCGATAGCCATGCTTGATCTGGCGCGTACCCGTCGCTACGAAGCGACCTATAGTCGCCGCTTTCACCACATTGTGATCACCTCCGCCGAGGAGCGTTGGGCCCTTGAGACGCTGCGGCACCACTTTGGGCAAACCCAGGTTGCGCCGGTTACGGTAGTGCCCAACGGCGTGGATTTGGACTATTTTCAGCCGCAAGCGGGCCAGCGCGACCCAGAAACGATTGTATTTAGTGGCAAAATGAGCTACCATGCCAACGAAGCCGCTGCGCTCTACCTGTTGCACGAGATTATGCCGCGTGTTTGGCAGGTGTGCCCCACGGTACGGCTGGTGCTGGCCGGGGCTGAACCAGGCGCAGCCTTGTTGGCCCAACGCCGGCCAGGGCGCGTCGAAGTGACCGGAGCGGTGCCCGATCTACGGCCCTATCTAGCCCAGGCAACCATCGCCGTGGCACCGATCCGCTATGGCGTAGGCGTACAGAACAAAGTCCTTGAAGCCATGGCGATGGCTACGCCCGTGATTGCGGCCCGCCAAGCGACGATTGCCCTTGCTGCCCGACCTGATCACGAATTGCTTGTGGCCGATGACGCGCCTGAATTTGCCAGCCAGATCATCAGCCTGTTGCACAACCCCAGCCAGCAGCAGCAGCTTGCCCAAGCTGGCCGCAGCTATGTCGAGCGGGAACATAGCTGGGGACGCAGTGCGGAAGTGTTGGAAGGGTGTTATCGAGGGGTACAGGAGAACAGAGGAACAGGGGAACAGGGGAACAGAGGAACAGGGGAACAGGGGAACAGAGGGACAGAGGGACAGAGGAACAGGGGAACAGAGGGACAGAGGAACAGGATAACAGAGGAACAGGAGAACAGAGGAACAGGGGAACAGGGGAACAGAGGAACAGAGGAACAGGGGAACAGGCTATGAGTACGTGGTTCTTGATTCTACTCGCGACCATTTTCGGCATCGTCAGCCAGACGATGCTCAAGTATGGGATGAACAACTTAGGGCCGGTCACGCTCAATGGCAACCAAATTCCGGCGATTGTCTGGAAGATCGCCACCTCGCCGCTGGTGATTGGTGGGCTGATGATCTACGGGAGTGGCACCTTCTTCTGGCTGGTTACGCTCTCGCGGATTGACCTGAGCATGGCCTATCCCTTTGCCTCCTTGAGCCATGCCATTCTCTTTCTGATTGGCTGGCTGGTGCTGCGCGAGAAGGTGAACCCAATGCGTGCCAGTGGGGTCTTTCTCGTCTGCCTGGGGATGTTGATGGTGGCATTTTCGTAGTATTTGGCGGCTATCAATTACTTCCTAATATCCTATCTCCTACCTCATTATGGACAAAATCGCCATCATTGCCGATATTCACGGGAACCTCGCAGCGTTACATGCGGTGATTGCGGATCTTGAAGTTTGGTCGCCCGATCTGGTGATTGTAGCGGGTGACACGATCAACCGAGGGCCGTGTTCGGGGGCGTGTCTGGAACTGGTATTGCGTATGGTAGCCGAGCGGGGCTGGTTGCTCTTGCGCGGCAACCATGAACGCTACCTGCTCAGCTACCATCGGCAGTACCAGCAGGCCACATTGCCCCAGCACGGCCCTGATTATGAGTTGAGCCGGATTATTGCTTGGACCCATTCCCAGGTGCATGCATGGGTTGACGTGCTTGACGCGCTCCCGGATCGCCTCCATGTTGCGCTTGACACTGATCGGCTGGCGGTCTACCATGCTTCTATCGTTCATGATCGTGATGGCCTCGTGCCAATGGCCTCTGATGAGCGATTGCGGGCACAGATCGAGCCAGAGGCGGCGATCTTTTGCACGGCGCATACCCATGTTCCCTTTGTGCGCCAGCTTGATCAGACCCTGATTGTCAATGTGGGCGCAGTGGGCTTGCCCTTTGATGGTGATCAGCGCCTAGCTTATGCACGGCTGACCCGTGGGCACAAGGGCTGGAACGCCACCATTATGCGCCTTGACTATGATGTCGCCAGTGCGGCCCAAGCGATCTACAGCAGCGGCATGTTTGAGCATGTTGGCCCATTGGCCGAACTGCTGCTCCGCGAACTCCAGACGGGCCATTCGCTGCTTTTTGGCTTTGTGGCCAACTACCGCGACCCGATCTTGGCCGGGCAGATCAGCTTTGAGGATGCGCTCAGTGCGTGTCTGGCCCAAGCCCACTTGGCGAAGCGCTTTGCTTAAGAGGTTTTTGTAGGAACATTCCTGTTTGCGCCGTAGGTAGTGCCGACTTATGGTCTTCCAGAAATTAATCCGGTGTCGCGGCACGGACTAGACCTGATAGATATGCCAGATCTGCGAGGTCTGGTTAGCGGATTATTTACTGGAAGACCATTAGTCGGCTCCCATCGCAGCCAAAGACCTCAGCCGACTAAAGTCGGCACTACGATGCCTGCCCATGTACTATGAGGAGGCGAGGAGGCGAGGAGGCGAGGAGGCGAGGAGGCGAGGAGGCGAGGAGGCGAGGAGGCGAGGAGGCGAGGAGGCGAGGAGGCGAGGAGGCGAGGAGGCGCAGACACGCAGACGCGAGGAGGCGGAGAGGCGAAGCGATTGCCTCTTCGTTTCACGCAGCCTCTTGCGAGGGCACAGGGCACGGCAGCGCCGTGCCCCTACGCTGCGCCATCCTCGTTAATTTTCATCCCTAGACCGTTAGGTATAGTGAGTGTGGCTTTGCTCCACTCATCTTGCGACGATGTGTGAGGCTTCACGTCCTCGCCTCGCGTCCTCGCGTCTCGCGTCCTCGCGTCCTCGCCTCGCGTTCTCGCGTCTCGCGTCCTCGCGTCCTCGCGTCCTCGCGTCCTCGCGTCCTCGCGTCCTCGCGTCCTCGCGTCCTCGCGTCCTCG
>NZ_NQWI01000127.1 GCF_002532535.1 Candidatus Viridilinea mediisalina | reverse complement strand
TCCTACTTCCTACTTCCTACTTCCTACTTCCTACTTCCTACTTCCTACTTCCTACTTCCTACTTCCTACTTCCTACTCCCCTACCCCCCTACGCATCATAGTACATCGCAAACTCGTGGGGATGCGGGCGCAACGAGAGCGCGACCGTCTCTCTGCGCTTGGCGTCAATATAGCCTTCGAGTAGGTCGGGGGTAAAGACCCCGCCTTCGAGCAGGAAGGCGTGATCCTCTTCGAGGGCGTCAAGCGCCTCGGCGAGCGAACCGGGGGTGCCCCGGATGTCACCCTTCTCTTCGGGGCTGAGCTCGTAGATGTCTACGTCAAGGGGCGGCGGCGGTTCGATCTTGTTGAGAATGCCGTCGAGACCGGCCATGAGCATCGCGGAGAAGGCGAGGTAGGGGTTGGCCATGGCGTCGGGGGCGCGGAACTCGATGCGGCGCGACTTGGGCGAACTGCTGTAGGTGGGAATACGAATGGCAGCCGAGCGGTTGCGCTGCGAGTAGACTAGGTTGATGGGGGCTTCAAAGCCGGGTACCAGGCGGCGGTAGCTGTTGGTGGTACAAGCACAAATCGCGAGCAGCGCGGGGGCATGCTTCAGAACACCACCAACGTAGTACTGAGCCGTCTTGGAGAGCAATGCGTACTGGGTCTCATCGAAGAAGAGCGGTTCGCCATTCTTCCAGATACTCTGGTGGCAGTGCATACCGGAGCCATTGTCGCCAAAGAGCGGCTTGGGCATGAAGGTGGCGCTATAGCCATGGGTGCGCGCCACTTGGCGCACAATGTACTTGTAGCGCTGGAGCTTATCGGCCATGCGAACCAGCGTATCGAACTTCATATCGATCTCACACTGGCCGGCAGTCGCCACTTCGTGGTGGTGCAATTCAATCTCGATCCCCACCTGAGCCATCTTGAGGATCATCTCGGAGCGAATATCCTGCAGCGTATCGGTCGGTGGTACGGGGAAATAGCCCTCTTTATGGCGGATACGGTACGCCTTATTGCCACCCTCAACCGCAGCACCCGTATTCCAGACCCCTTCGGGGCTATCGAGGAAATAGGAGGAGTGGTTGGCACCCTGGCTAAAACGGACATCACTGAAGAGGAAGAACTCGGCTTCGGGGCCGAAGTAGGAAGTGTCGCCCACCCCGGTACTCTTGAGATAGGCTTCCGCCTTCTTGGCGACATTACGCGGATCGCGCGAATAGGGCTTGCGCTCAATCGGATCGATGATGTCACAGGTCATGACCAACGTCGGAACCGTCAGCATCGGATCAACGAAGGCGGTCGAAGGATCAGGCAGCATGAGCATATCACTCTCGTTGATCGCCTGAAAACCCTTGATCGACGAGCCATCAAAGCCCAGCCCCTCACTCAGCATATCCTCAGTCAGGCGCGATGCTGGAAGCGAGTAGTGCTGCCAACCGCCAAAGAGGTCGGTAAAGCGTGTGTCAACAATCTGGATGCCTTGGTCTTTGATCAGCTTGAGGACATCCTGTGCGGTCATGCTCATGGGACGCTACTCCTTGTCTCTGCAGAACAGGACTGGGTTCTGCCTGCGATATGCGCTTCATGCAACACACCGCCGCGACAAACTGGGTCGCGGCGGTGCGGATGCAACTGTTCTGCCCACTGGATCGCCGTGTCAGGAGGGTAGCACCATCTGGCCGCATACGATGAGCTTCGTTGCAAACTCGTAGGGCACCTTGGCGTGTTTCGCCATGATGGTGAACCTTGCTGACATGGTAAAGATACGACCCAAGGGGTTGGTGCTATTAACGACAATCATACGCTACGACGGTACCTTGGGGCAACGGTGAGAG
The DNA here is from genome assembly GCF_002532535.1 of Candidatus Viridilinea mediisalina. Lineage (GTDB taxonomy): Bacteria > Chloroflexota > Chloroflexia > Chloroflexales > Chloroflexaceae > Viridilinea > Viridilinea mediisalina. The sequence continues at coordinate 11,697 of NZ_NQWI01000127.1, read as the reverse complement.
TATACAATCTCGTTGCGCTTTGGTTTGGATCAAATGAACAAGGGGAACCTTTGATGAGGCTTGAGCGTCTGCATAGTGTCAATACCTTCTTTCGTTCGTGTTGGCGGCTTCGCCGCCAACACGAACGAAGAAAAGTAGGCTTTGGGGCGCAGCCCCTGCAAATCCCTTTACACAATCCCTCAAGGAGAAACTACGCATGGAAACCCGTAACGCAACAATCTTGGGCATGATCGGCGGTGCATTGCTGGTAATCGCATTAGCAGCGGGGGCTTTTGCCGCCGTGAGCTTCAACCGGCCAGGGGCGGTGCAAGCCCAGCCGGGCGGCGTGAGTGCCATGCGCCAAGTGACGGTCATTGGTCAGGGCGAGGTGAAGCTTGCGCCCGATCAGGCGACCGTCCAGATTGGCGTGGAGAGTCGGGCGAATACGACCCGCGAGGCGCTCGATCAGAACAGCGCCCAGGCCCAGGCCATTATGGAACAGATCAAGCAGTTGGGCGTCGAAGAGCGCGACATCCAGACCAGTGGCTTCAACATCTACGCCAACTACAGCGACAATGGGCGCACAGTCACCGGCTACACGGTGAGCAACAACGTGCTCGTGACCATTCGCAACCTCGATCAGGCGGGCGCCTTGTTGGATCAGGTGGTGAGCGCCGGGGCCAACCGCATTTACGGGATCAACTTTGGCCTAAGCGACCCGGAGAGCGCCCTCGCCCAGGCACGTGACGCAGCCGTGGCCAACGCCCGCGAGCGTGCCGAACGGCTGGCCCAAGGCAGCGGCGCGAGTATCGGGAGTGTACTGGTGATCAGCGAGAACATCGGCAGCGACCCGGTCATGCCCATGCCGGCCATGATGCGGAGCGAAGCCCTCGACGCTGGCGCTGCGGTACCAATTGAACCAGGCGAGCAGAGCTTCCGGGCGCGCGTACAGGTGACCTACGAGCTGCGGTAGGGTGAAGAAATTCTGGGCCACCGCGCCGCTGGCTTCGACAGGCTCAGCCAGCGGCGCGGCGGCCCAGAACTCTTTTGCGCTAACGAGATTTTTTGGGCATAGTCCCAACAGCGGGTTGTAGGGCGGCAGCCCATCATGCAAATGTGGGGCTTGCCCCCAACCTGAACCGACTGCACCCTACCTGAAAAACCTCTTTAACCTAGATGACAAATCACAAATGTGCCAAACGGCAGAGCATAATTTGATACGCAACGTGCGTTCACTCCTGTAGCAGCAACTCTTCTCGGCATGCTGCGACACTTACCATGTTTCGTCTAAGAAGGAGTAACGGAATGAACGTCCCACGTTACGCTGTACCAAGGCAGTTACGGTTCCTCGTCGTCTTGTTGGTAGGCGCTTTGGTCTTTACGAGTTTTGGTGCGCCGGTACACCCGCCGGTGGCGGCGCAGACCCTTGAGCCACTCGGTTCCTCGCTTGATACCACTGCGGATCAGGTGATTGGGCAAGGCGATCTCGTCTCGAATGCACGCAATGCCCCAGGAAACAATCCTACCGATGCAAATATGAATGCACCAAGGGGCATAGCTGTTTCTGGCGGAGATCCTGCGCTCGCGTTTGTAGCAGATCATGACAACAACCGGGTACTAGTTTTTGAATTTTCAGAAGATCTCGTAGATGGGCAAGCAGCCCTAGCCTGCATTGGCCAGATCTCCTGCGAGCGCAATGATCCAGGTGCAAGCCAAACGAGCATGCGGGGGCCATCGGGTGTCGCGACCAATACTGCGGGAGATGTGCTCTACGTGGCCGACACGCTCAATAACCGGGTGTTGCGTTTCCGTGCAACCACAGGGTTTTCAACCACCATGCCAGCCGATCTGGTGCTTGGGCAATCGGCATACACCAATAGCACTGCTGGCTCTGGGCCAAGCGCTCTTAGGGAGCCTCAGGATGTAGCCTTGGGGCCTGATGGTACGCTCTATGTGGCAGATACAAGCAACCACCGCATCCAGATCTTCCGCAACATGAACAGTGCTACCAATGGCAAAAGCGCTGATGTTAGCATTGGCACGACAGAAGGCAGTGGGCCCAGTCAGATGCGTAACCCCACCGGGGTGGCAATCAGCCCTGATGGCAATAAACTCTACGTCGCCGATGAGGGCAACAACCGTGTCTTGGTCTTTCAGCGGCCCTTCACGACTGGCATGTCGGCCAGTGCGGTCTTTGGGCAGCCCAATTTTACCACCACAACACCCGGCACGACGTCGAGTACATTCCGGGGGCCAACCGGCGTAGCGGTGGATGAGCAGAACAACCTCTACGTCGCCGATAAGGGTAACAACCGGGTGCTGCAATTCAACCAGAACGCGAGTGATAGCGACAAGGTTGCGGATCTGGTCTTTGGACAGCATAACAATTTTACCACTGGTTCTGCTAGAGTTGTGAGTGAATTTAGTCTGAATGAACCCACAGGTGTAGCGGTGAACCCGCACTTCCGCGACCTCTTTGTGACCGATAGCAACAACCACCGCGCCTTGCAATACTTCACGCCCGTGCCCAACCCCCAGCCGGTGATTAGCGCCATTGTGGACTTTCCTGGTACAGTGGTACCACCTCCCGGTACCTTTAGGTTTAGGATCAACGGACGTGATTTTGTTGAGGGAGCCACAATTACCTGGGATGGCACTCCGATTTTAACCGATACCAACATCATTACTCCACTTATCGCCCTGAATCAGATCAGTGTTCAACTCGGTCCTGATGACACTGAGACACTCGCTGGCGCTCCCAACCTCAATATTCCCATTGAGGTCAATAATCCACGCTCGCCACGCGATCTGGAAGACCTCATAACCTCCAATCCGCTGAACTACGCCATTTGTCTCCCCAAACCGACCATTACGTCACTCGACCCAACCAGTATTGAAGCGGGTGGTTTTGGAACCTTGCTGACGATCAATGGCACCAATTTCTACCACACGCCCGATTTTCCGCTTAGTGTCACCTGGACTCCAGATGGTGGCGAGCCACAGAACCTGCCCGTTCCGCCTACTCTGGTAGGGCCTTGGCCAACCCAGATTATTCTGTCTGTGAATGCGGATCTGCTCAGCCAAGCTGGCAACTACGCGATCCGGGTGCATAACTTCAGCGGCGGTGCCATCTGCGATAACCGGGTTGTCTCTGATCCCAGCACCTTTGCGGTAGGCATGCCCGTACCAGAGATTATTGATCTCGTGCCCCCATCAGAGGCAGTAGGGACACAGCCTTTTACCCTAACCATCCGTGGCAATGACTTCTTCCCTGGTGCCGAGGTGCGCTGGAATGGAACGTGGCGCGAAGCGACCTTCATTGACAGCCAGAACTTGGTACTCAACATTGGAACCACTGATATTCCGGGCATCAGTGAGACTCCGCCGGTCAACCGCGTTGTGCAGGTACGCAACCCTGCGCCATCGCCGACCAGCACTGGGCCAACGAGTAACGAGCGAACCTTCGTTTTTGTGGCGAATACCGCACCACGGATCACCTACCTGAACCCACAAACCAAAGAGGCCACTGATGCAGGCTTTGTCCTCACCGTCTTTGGGGTCAACTTGACAGCCAATACGATCATTCAGTGGAATAACCAAGCCTTACCAACCTTCTTTATTGACAGTGGGCAGATCTTTGCCTTTGTGCCATCGGGCTTCATCGCCAATCCGGGAACGTTCACGGTAGTGGTAGACGATCCCAACGACGAGCATGCACCCTCACAGCCGAGTACCCTGCTTGTCACCTACCCGCAACCACGCATTGACAGCATGACTCCAAGCTCTACCGACGCTGGTAGTCCAGACATTGAGTTGACGATCACGGGAGCTGGCTTTATTACCGAGACGCAAGTGCTCTGGGGCAGTACGCCACTGAGTATCACGGTTGCACCAAGCGGCCTCAATATGGTGGTACGTCTCCCCAGCAGTCTCCTAACCACGGCTGGCAGCTACGAGATCACGGTGCTGAACCCGGGCAACCTCCGCGCCACACGCACATTCCAGGTGATCGGCGAGGAGCAAGGCGATGGGCCGAGCATTGAGCGCTTCGAGCCGGAGTTCATGGAGGTAGGGAGTAGCAATCAGGTCTTGACTATCCATGGCAGTGGCTTCGTTGAGGACTCCCGAGTCTTGTGGGGCACAACGCTCCTAGAGCGGCGCACCTTGTCGGATGAGGGCGATCTGATGGAACTCAACGTTCCTGACAATCTCTTGCTCGCTGCGGGCGAAGTTACGATCAGAGTGATCAATCCCGATAATCAGTTTGCCCAAGCAAATTTTGAGGTGCGGGCGGCGACCGACCCGATTGACCCCGACCCGATTGACCCCGACCCGATTGACCCCGACCCGATTGACCCCGACCCGATTGACCCCGACCCGATTGACCCCGACCCGACCGACCCCGACCCGACCGACCCGACCGACCCTGAGAATCCTTGCAGCGGCGAGCGCCAGTGTGTCTGGTTGCCACTGGTGATTCGGTAGAGGTGAGAAGCTAGAGATACCGAGGGTTTCACCACAGAGACACCGAGAACACAGAGAGGGAGCATGGATGGACGGTTATCACCGTGGCTGGCACACTCCTACACCAAAACCTCTGTGCTCTCGGTGCCTCTGTGGTGAAAAACCTCTGTGCCCTCTGTGGTGGGATGCTTGGTATCTCATAGGCGACCAACATGGAACGAAAAGATGCTCACATACAACGGCCCTAAAAACCTCTGGTATAATGGCCCCCATGTCGCCCCCGCAAAGGCTGGTGGGTCATCATGTGAGAGGCTCCCCAATGACTCAGTCCAAGGGCTTGATCTTCATTGTTGATGACGATCTCGCACTGCAAACGGTGCTTGATTACGCGCTTCGCCACGCTGGCTATGATGTGGTTCTGGCACCCGATGGCCGCGAGGGTCTCGAGATGCTTGAAAACCTCAAGCCTGATCTGGTTATCAGTGATATTATGATGCCCAATATGGACGGGGTGGAGGTGTTTCAGCATTTGAAGGTGCGCCTCCAGGATGAGGGTATTCCGATTATTTTTATGACGGCGCTTGAACGCAAGCCTTGGTTTGCTGATTTGGAGGCTGAGGGTGCCGCAATTATCCAGAAGCCGTTTGAGGTTGAGTGGCTGATGGGGATGATTGATAGTGCGTTGAGTATGCCCTAATACCATTGCAGATTGTAGATTGTAGATTGTAGATTGCCGAGCATGGCGTCCCAATGAGCTTTAGCGTTCTTGATGATGCGGCATGTTCAAGGGTAATTGGTGTAAGTTTGACGGCGAAGCCGCCAAACAGCAACAAAAAGGTGCGGGGGCGGCAAAGCTGCCCCCGCACCTTTAGTTGTTGCAACAACGGGATCTATTCGCGCACGACAAGCGGCAGATAGACCGTATAGCGCGGCGTCTCTGCGGACTCGTGGCTGACCGTGCGACTCAGGTTGAGTTGCGTGGTCATGCTTGGCCCGCGTGTAAGCGTGAAGGGCGCTCCAACCATGTCAAAGGTGGGGTAGACCTCAGCATCCTCTACGCTTACGTTGCGGAAGCGTACATAGGTACCGTTCTCCTCACCCCATGGCGCTTCGTTGCCCGCGCTAACTTCATGGGGAATGGCAAAGCTGACCATGCCATCCGTTGCGGCCTTCCAGGCAGTAAAGCGTCCATCTTGCTCGGCCCCAGCCTCAGCGCCCGCATAGAGCGAAGCTTCCCAGGCACCAAAGGCACCAAACGCAGCCCCATGGTTGGCAAGGATGATATTGACCAGCGTATAGTGCATGGCATCCGAAGTGAGACGCATGGTAGCCGTGTAGTTGGTGGATTGATCGAGCGTAAAGGGAACGCTTACCCAATCGAAGGTGGGGTAGACATCATCGCCACGGGCGCGGATGCGGATGTAGGTGTTTTGCGCTTCGCCCCATGGTGCAACTTCACCCTCGTCAATCTCGCTCGGCAGGCTAAAGCTGACCAGCCCCTCAGCTACTGGCTTCCAAGCGGTAAAGCGCCCGCCCGTCTCGGCCCCAGCCTCAGCGCCCGCGTAGAGCGAGGCTTCCCAGGTCTGTACGGCACCAAACGGGAGCCCGAGATCTTCAACGTTGATCGTCACCGTCGAGGTGATGAATTCGGCAAGGGCAACCTGCACGGTTTCACTCACCACCGCACTGCTCAATGCAACGTTGCTCTCGAGATTGTGGCCCTCTTGGAGGGTAAAGGGGCGACCCACGAGATCAAAGGTGGGGAAGACATCGTCACCACGGGCGCGTACCCGCACATAGGTGTCGTCTTCAACGCCCCAAGGTGCAACATTGCCCGCCCGCATTTCAGCCGGCAACACAAAGGTAACTGCGCCATACTCAGGGGCTTTCCACTCAGTAAAGCGCCCGCCCGTCTCGCTACCAGCCTCAGCGCCCGCATAGAGCGAAGCTTCCCAAGTTCCAATCTGGCCAAATGCTTCACCCAGATTGTCCATCGTGACCCGCACAACCGTATCGCGCAGAGCCACCGACGCAATGCTCATTGTTGCGGTATAGGCCCCACTGTTGAGCGTAAAGGGGTTGCTCACCCAATCGAAGGTGGGATAGACATCATCACCACGGGCGCGCACGCGCAGATAGGTGTTATCTTCCGCACCCCAAGGTGCGACACTGCCCTCGCGCACCTCAGCGGGCAGCGTGAAGAGCACCACGCCATCCTCAGGGGCTTTCCAGTCAGAAAAGCGTCCGTCGGTCTCTTCGCCAGCCACCGCTCCAGCATAGAGCGAAGCTTCCCATGTGTGCACTGCGCCAAACTCAAGGCCCAGATCGGTCAGGTTCACGGCAACCGTCGCGGAATGCTCATCAACATTGAGCATGACAGGCTCAGGCGCAGGCTCAGGCGGAGTGGCAACGGAGCGCCCAAGTTCAACGTGGGTCTCGACGTTGATGCCAGGTTCGAGCGTGAAGGGCCGACCCACGAGATCAAAGGTGGGGTAGACATCATCACCTACCTGGCGCACGCGCACATAGGTATCATTGGCAGTACCCCAAGGAGCCTCATTACCCTCACTCACCTCAGAGGGCAGCGTGAAGCTCACGACGCCATCTTCAGCAGGCTTCCAAGCGGTAAAGCGCCCGCCGGTTTCGCTACCAGCGACAGCGCCCGCATAGAGTGAAGCTTCCCAGGCCCCAACAGTTCCAAACTCAGCCCCAAGATCGCGCAAACGCACCCGCACTTCGGTATTGACCGGCGTAGCACTCAGAGCAAGTTCAACAGCGTATGCGCCGCCAACCAGCGTAAAGGGGTTACTCACCAGATCGAAGGTGGGGTAGACATCATCACCACGGGCGCGCACCCGCACATAGGTATCATCTTCAGCACCCCAAGGTGCGACACTGCCCTCACTCACCTCGGCGGGCAGACTAAAGACAACCGTACCATCCTCAACCGGCTTCCACTCTGAGAAGCGTCCACCCGTCTCGGCCCCAACCTCAGCCCCAGCATACAGCGACGCCTCCCACGTGGTTACAGCGCCAAATTCCAGACCCAAATCGCGTAAATGAACCGTTATGGTTGCATCCATGGCTGCGCCATGCTCATCGGCATTCACGTGACTCACAGCGACACTCGCCAACAACAGACTGAGAACAAGGAACGGTGCGATCAAGAACTTCCCAGAACGTGTGAACTTCACTATGGTCTTGCTCCTTTGACAAGGCTTCGCCTCAACGTAATACCATTTACGATTGCAGATTGCAGATTGCAGATTGCCGAACATGGCGTCCCAATGGGCGTTAGCATTCTTGATCATGCGGCATGTTCAAGGGTAATTGGTATAACGGCCATGTTATGTTGAGGTTCTGCGAAGCAGTTGCCCTACATGATTTTAGGTGGTAGGAGGATGCACGGAAACGTAAGCACCCTCATGCCACCTTACTACAGGTCACGGTACCAATGTACCAGAAAAATATGGAGATATTATGGAGAAGTAGTGGAGAAGTGATGGAAAAGTAAAAAAATGACAAAGCTACAAAGCTTCCCGCACCCTGCCTTGCCAGCGTTTGAGCAGCAGCGAAGCAAGCACAAAGGAGCCGACAATCAGGGTAAGCTTGAGCAGATTGGCCCCAAGCGGCACAAAGCCCAAGAGGCTGGGTTCGTGGTGATGATCATCTTTCTCGGCAGCATTGCGCCCAAAGCCTTGGGGAGGACGCTCGCCAGAGACCGCAAGACCAGCGCCGCGCCCGGGCCGTTCGTCGTCGGCCAAGGCTTGGCCCGCATAGCCTTCATCTTGGCCCGCGTAGCCTTCACCTTGACCCGCATAGCCAGCACCAGGCACTGGTGCTGGTGGCGCATCATCTGGCCTTGCAAAGCCCTGTGGCCCAGGGACAAAACCTTCAGGGCGATCCATGCCGCGCGGCGCATTGGCCCGCATTTCAGCCCCCAATTCCGACTGACCAAAGGCCAACAATCCGCCCACCACCAACAGCGCGGCGCTCATAATGATCAGAGTAGGTGCGGCAAGTTTCATGAAGAGACCTCCTTGGATGTAGGCTGGAGCGTTTTGGCACCCGTCAAGGCGCGGCGTTGGCCAAATATGCGTTGGGCGGTATTAACGATCCAACGCCAATGCAGCGCGACATGGAGCCCAATCAGCAGCACAGCCACATCGCTCATGGTATGGTGGATACTCAACCAGAGCCGATCGCGTGGTATGCTGAGACCAAAGAGTGGCAAGACCGCCTCGGAGATGAGGATTCCGGTTGTGATGATAATGGTGAAGACGATGAAGAGCAGACTATTTAGGATATAGTTGATGCGCGCCTTCCAGCTTACCTTGCCAAAAAACCGGCGCATCACTTGGAGAATCCAACTCCAATTGAGCAACAGATGGGTCAAGATTGCCGCTGCGAGGCCAAGGCTCAACCATTCATGAATGGTGATGCCGGTCAGTTCGGGGGCGGTAGCGAGCAGAAAGGCCAGTAAGAGTACCAGATCGAGCAGGAGCCGAGTTTTGTTGCGTTGCATAGGTGTAGTTGTCCTTACAAAACAGATTTGGGGCGCAGCCCCAACGACGTTACGCTAACCCTCCATAGCTCATAGCTTACCGTAAAGATATTCAGAACTAATGCAGATCATAAGGAGAGCTTATGGAGTTTTCCAAACAACACAACATCTGCCCCTACGCTCCGCTAGATCTCCACAATTGGTTGCTATAGTGAAGGTGCGCGCGGCGCCATGTTGACCGCGCAGAAGCATCCAATACCTGTAAGGAGCAACAGACCATGAAACGGATCGCAACCATCATTACCAGCCTCGTGGCTGGGGCGCTTGTCGCCTTAGTAGCCATGAGCTTTGCCCCGGCAACCCATGCCCAGCGTGCGAACACGGACTGCCCCAGTGTTAGCCGAGGCGAAATGGGCGATCGGGGTGAGGCACGCGGGCGCACCCATTCGCTCGTGGCTATGGTGGCCGAAAAGCTGAACCAGACCCGCGATGAACTGATCGCCCAGCTTGGAACTGAAGGCACCCTCGCGGGCGCCCTAGAGCAGGGCGGCGTGAGCGTCGCGCCTTTCGTAGACGACGTGGTGGCCAACCGCACCGAGCGGCTCAATGCCGCCGTAGAAGCCGGACGGATCACCCGCGAGCAGGCCGACGAGCATCTGGGCGAGATGCGTGCCCGCATCGAGACGCGCCTCAACCAGCCCTTTGGCGAGCGTGACGCCATCGAGCGCCCCCATCACAGTGAGCGCCCCGAACGCCCCGGACGTGGCCCGCGCCCATAGGAGCTAAAATTTCACTCGTTTTTTGTAGCTGTTTGGCGGCATAGCCGCCAAACAGCTACAAAAAAGCAAGGAGCCTCACTTTTGTTCGGTTTTCATGGCGAAGCCGCGAAAACCGAACAAAAATGAGGCTCCACTGGTATACTATGGGTAGAAGCAAGGAGCCAAACCATGACCACCCTCCATATGACTTGGGATCGGCCAGACGGGGTTGCGCTGAGCCTTGATCCGCTGCAGGGCCACTGGACCGAAGAGCAATACCTGTTGCTCACCGACCAGACCACGCAGTTGCTTGAGTATAGCGATGGGGTGATTGAGGTACTTGCTATGCCTACGCGCAACCATCAGGCACTTTCACGTTTTCTCTTCCTCGCCCTCTTTGCCTTTGTGCAGCAATTCGGCGGCACGGTCTTTTATGCACCTCTACGCCTCCAGGTACGGCCCGGCAAGTTCCGCGAACCCGATCTCTTGCTCCTCTGTGATGCTCAAGACCCGCGCAACCAGGATCGCTACTGGCTAGGTGCCGATCTCGTGGTCGAAATTGTTAGCCCCGACGATCCAGAACGCGATACGGAGATCAAGGTGGGCGAATATGCCGCAGCACACATTCCAGAATATTGGATTGTCAATCCACTCACGGAGACAATCACGGTGCTAGTACTCGATGGCACGAGTTATCGCGAACATGGCATCTTCCAAGGGAACGAATGGGCCACTTCGCTCCTGCTTGAGGGCTTCAAGGTACAGGTTGATGCAGTGTTCCATCAAGCGGTCGTATAAATACTACCAGTGACGAGTGATGAGTGATGAGTGACGAGTAATACCATTTACGATTGTAGATTGTAGATTGTAGATTGCCGAACATGGCGTTCCAATGGGCTTTAGCGTTCTTGATCATGCGGCATGTTCAAGGGTAATTGGTATAAGGTGTGCCGCATAGCAATGTGGTCTGACATGGTTCGTTATGCGGCCAATTCAACGGTAATTTGGGATCACATCATGCCACAGCACATCCTCGTTGTTGACGACGATCAAGAAATTGCGCGCTTGGTACGTGCCTATCTGGAGCAGGCGGGCTTTCATGTAACCACGGCCTATGATGTTGCGACGGCCCAGCGCGAGTTGCGTACCATCCAACCGGCCTTGTTGGTGCTTGATCTCATGCTGCCCGATCAGGATGGCATGGAGTTGGCACGGATGCTGCGGAGCGATCCGACGACAGCGAACCTGCCGATCATTATGCTAACGGCCCGCGTGGATGATACGGATCGCATTGTTGGGCTGGAGTTGGGCGCTGATGACTATATCAGCAAGCCTTTCAATCCGCGTGAGGTTGTAGCGCGCGTGCGTGCGGTCTTGCGCCGGGCGGCAGGGCCGCTAACCCCAACGCGCCGCCTGCAACGCGGGGGGCTGCTCCTTGATCTCGATGCCCATATGGTGAGTCTTGCGGGCGAAGCGCTCGATCTCACCCCCACCGAGTTTGATCTGCTGGCGCTCTTGCTGCGCAATCCCGGCCATGCCTTTACCCGGAGCGAACTGATCGAACAGGGCTTGGGCTACAGCTATGCCGGCCTAGAACGCACCGTGGATAGCCATATCAAGAATTTGCGCCGCAAGATCGAACCTGACCCCGAAGCGCCCCCGTTGATCGAGACCGTCTATGGCATTGGCTATCGCCTCCGGGCAGTGGAGTGAGCCTCATGATAATACCTTTCAGATAAGCTCGCGCAAAGGCGCAAAGCCGCAAAGGTTTGGCGCTCATATGCAAAAAACTTTGTTAGGGATGGTTTCAGGCTACTTTACAGTTTGGCCTTCGACGGAGTGCCGACGTTAGGGAAGCGGATGTTGTTGATTGCCCCGTTGCGTTGCCACCCTGAGAGGCCGTAGGTAGTGCCGACTTTAGTCGGCTTCCCATCGCTGCCAAAGACCTCAGCCGACTAAAGTCGGCACTACGATGACCGCCCATGGACTATT
>NZ_NQWI01000126.1 GCF_002532535.1 Candidatus Viridilinea mediisalina | reverse complement strand
TCTTTCAGATAATGTTTCTGGAACCTCTAGGATCGTGGGAGGGGTTTTCGGGGAGGGCGAAGCCCTCCCCGAACCCCTCCCCTCTACGATTCTTTATCTTAAGGACTATAGCACAGTTAACCTTGCCCCTGTTTCATCCTTCATCCTTCATCCTTCATCCTTTCCTTGTCCCCGTTTGCCGCGCTCCATGCTACAATGGAGGGACATGAGTGATCAACGTCTTCCGGCTGTACAAGCCATCAACCAACTCGATTTCATGAGCCACAGCCCCGCCCAAACCGAGCGGGTAGGCCAGCGTCTGGGTGAGCAGTTGCAACCCGGCGATCTGGTGCTGCTCATTGGTACCTTTGGGGTCGGTAAGACCCATTTGGTCAAGGGGTTAGCTCGTGGCCTCGGTGCCGATGATCTCGTTACGAGCCCCAGCTTTGTGCTGGTGAATGAGTATCGGGCCGGCCCACAGCACCAGGCTATGCCCATCTACCATGTCGATCTCTACCGCCTCGCTGAGACGGCTGAGTTAGCGACGCTGGGCCTCGAAGAACTCTGGGCTGGCGACGGGATCTGCCTGATCGAATGGCCCGAACGGGTGGCCCAAAGCCTCCCCGCTGAACACCTCGCTATCCATATTCAACACCTGAGCGAAACGAAGCGCCGCATGCGCCTTGCGCCCCACGGCCCGCGCTATGTGTCGCTTGTTGGTACGTTTAAGGGAACAACCTTCGGCTAATCCATGCTGCTTGCTATTGATACCGCTACTGCACTCACAGGTTTGGCCCTCTACAATGAGACCGGGCCGCACGCTGAGTGTATCTGGGAGTCGGGGCGTAACCATACTGCCCAACTCCTGCCTCAACTCGATCTGCTGCTGCACCACGCCGGGGTCGAGCGTACCGCCCTGCGTGCCGTTGCCGTTGGCCTTGGCCCTGGGAGTTGGAGTGGTCTGCGCGTTGGCCTCAGCCTCGCCAAGGGCCTCGTCCTGGCCGGGGGGCTACGCCTGCTCGGTATCAGCACCCTCGAAGCCCTCGTCTACCAATTTGGGCGTCCTGGCATGCCAATCTATCCCCTGATTCGCCTTGGCCGCGAACGCTTCGCAACCGCCCCGTTTCTGCCCGATCCCCAGAGTCTTGGACGCCAAGGCCCCGACCGCAACGTGACCCTTGACGAGCTCTGTGCGGCTCTCAACAGCCCCTCAATGCTCTGTGGCGATCTCGATAACACGACGCTCGAACGCTTGCGCCGTGCAACCAACGTGACACTCCACGCCCCGCCTCCCGCCGCCGCGCTGCGCCGCCCCTCCTTCCTCGCTGAACTCGCTTGGCAACACCTCAAAACCGGACGCCAAGATGATGTCGCTACCCTCGAGCCAATCTATCTTGGTGCAGCAGTGAAGACGTGAGGCGTGAGGCGAGGATGCGTGAGGCGTGAGGCGTTCCTGTTCTCCTGTTCTCCTGTTCCCCTGTTCTCCTGTTCTCCTGTTCCCCTGTTCTCCTGTTCTTCTCTTCCCCCGCCATGTCAGCACTAACCCGCTTTGAACAACTCATGGAGCAGATGGTCGAGGGCTCGGTTGCGCGGCTCTTTCGTAGCCCTGTGCAACCAGTTGAGATTGCCCGTCGGCTCGAGCGGGCCATGGAGAGCCAGCAGACGATTAGTGTCAATCGGGTGATTGTGCCCAGTTTCTACCGCGCTTTCCTCAATCCCCAGGATTTTGTTACCTTCCAACCTGTGCGTGCCCAGCTTGAGCAGGAGATGGCGACCTACCTGAGCGATCTGGCCAAAGAGCGCGACTTTAGTATGCTTGAACATCCCAAGGTGGAGTTGGCTGAAGATGCAGCCGTGGCCCGCCGGGGCATCCAAGTGACCGCTGAGATGACCAGTGTGCCCAGCAGCTCCTCTACTGTCCAACTGGTTGTTCCCACTGCCACTACGCCCGCCCCCCGTGGGGCCAGCCGCAGCCATGCCACGCTACTGCTTCAAACGCCCTCTGGCCAGCATCCAATCCAACTGCAGAGTACCATGGTCACGATTGGGCGCGGTCTCGGCAATGATGTCATCCTTGAAGATAATCGCGTCTCGCGTCACCATGCTCAATTGCGCTACCGCCAACGCCGCTTCTGGATTAGCGATCTTGGGAGCACCAATGGCACCTTCCTCAATGGTGCGCCTGTAGGCGAAACCGCCTTGAGTGATGGGGATACGATTTCGCTTGGTGGGTTGGAATTGGTGTTCCGTACAGGTTGATCAGCTATGTTCGACATTGCCAACCTCTCCATTGGCGTGATTATGCTGCTGCTACGGGTAGCGGTGGTCTTTTTGCTCTACTTCTTCCTCTGGCAAGTGCTGCGCGTCGTCTCACGCGATCTGCGTGGGGCCGCCGCCCCTGCCCCCCACACCCCAGCTCCCTATGGTCAACTGGTGGTCACAAGTGGCGGCCAGACCGGCATCCCTGTGGGTAAGATCTTTCCGCTGAGTCCGGTCACAATCATTGGCCGTAGCACCGAAGCTGAGATTGCGCTCAACGATACGTTTCTCTCCAGCGAACACGCCCGGCTCGAACTGCGCGAGGCGGTCTGGTGGCTCGAAGACCTCAATAGCACCAATGGTACCTTCCTCAATGGCTTTGAGGTACGTGGTAGCACCGAACTCCACCCCGGCGATGTGGTGCGCGTCGGGCGCGTGGAGTTAAAGCTGGTGATGAGTTAACCCCAATGTACCCCGAAGCGCTGCCCTACCTGCACTGCCCCGTCGAGCCAACTGTGCCGTTACGCCTCATGCCTGGGGCACGCTATGGCAAAGATGGAGCGCTGCACAGCGGCATGTTGCACTGTGAAAGCTGCGGGCGGCGCTACCCGATCCGCGCTGGCATTGCGGATCTGCTGCCGCGCCAAAGGCTGCCCGACAGCGCCACCCAACTCACCAATTGGCTGCCAATAACCGCCCGGCTCTATGAGCGCGTCTGGCGGCCCCGTGCCTTACCGCTGCTCAGTGGTGCCGCCCTCGACTATGACTATGAGTTGCCCCTACTGACCGGCTTGGCCCATGCGCCAGGCGGGGGCCTCATTGTGGACGTAGCATGCTCAAGTGGGCTCTACGCCCGTGCGCTCGAACGCGCTCGTGGCAGCGCGGCAGGCCATGTGATCGGTGTGGATCACGCCATGCCTATGCTGCGCCAAGCGCAGCGCTTGGCCCAAGCCGAGGGGCTACGGATCAGCTTTGTACGCGCCAAAGCCCAAGCCCTCCCCTTCGCCCCCGGATCCGCAAGCATCGTCACGATGGGCGGCTCACTCAACGAGATCGGCGATAGCCATGCGGCTCTTGCCCAACTGCGGCGCATCCTAGCGCCCAAGGGCCGCTGCTTCCTGATGTGCCTCGTGGCGTCTGCTCAACCTAGCGGACGGGCACTGCAACGCCTCTTGAGCCTTGGCGGGCTTGAATTCTTACCCTTGGCCAGCCTCAATCAACGCATGCTCAGCCTCGGGCTACGCCTGCGGGCCCAGTGGCGCTATGGGATCGTGACGTTTAGTTTGTATCAGTCTTGAGTTATACCAATTACCCTTGAACATGCCGCATTATCAAGAACGCGAAAGCCCATTGGGACGCCATGTTCGGCAATCTGCAATCTGCAATCTACAATCGTAAATTGTATTACCGCTGCGCCACCAACACATGCCAAACGACGCCTAGACGCCCGCCGTCGGCACTGCTACGCTGGTGTTGCAGCGCAAGCCCCACGGCACGACACATGCCTACAAGGTGGTCGCTGACAATTGGCGTGTAGAGTCGACCATCAGGCTCACGCGGGTCTTCGGTTTCACTGGCGCGATAGGTGAGCAGCAGGCAGCCTGTGGGGGCGAGGATGCGTGCCAGGTTGGCGATGGCCAGCGGCAGGCTTGCCGCAGGCAGATGCATGATCACGGCACTACAGAGCACATTCTGGTATTGTCCCGCATCAATCTCGGCGAGATCGGGCAGTGCAGCCTGCTGCCAGGTCAATGCGGGAAAGGCCCGGCGCGCCTCGGCTAGCATCCCGGCTGAAGCATCATAGCCCACCGCCGGAAAACCATTAGCTACCAACCACGCCGTATCGCGCCCGCTCCCACAGCCAATGTCGGCGGTCAGCCCGGCAGGTCGAAAATAGGTCATGATCAACTGCTGCAAGGCCTCGGGGCTTTTACCCCGCTGCGCGGCTGCAAACTTGGCCGCTTGATTATCATAGGTAGTAAGTGTCGTTGGATCCATATTCCTAACGGGAAGGGGGAGGTATACCCTGCTTGTCACTCGCCACTCATCACTCGTAACTGGTATCACCCCTCAGACAACAACTCCCAACCCCGTGTAATCAGCACCAATTGAGCCAAGGCCAACCAGAGCAGCAACATACTCATGACCAAACGAACCGCTGTAAACCAGCCCGGCACATCGGCCTGTAGGGCCACAACTTCGCCCTGTAGCTCGTCAACCACAGCTTGGTAACGGGTAATGACGTTGGTTGTCTCATTGACACTGAGCGCAATACTATCAAGCCCACTGGTCACCGTGTTCAGATCATCCGCCACAATCGCCAGGTTGCGATTAGCCTGCTGCAAGCCAGTGGCCACCTCATTGAGCGCCACGGGTAGCGTGGCAAGGCTACTTGAAACATTACCAATCGCGCTACTGAGCGTCTGCTCCGGGCTATAGCGCAACCCAAAGATATTCAACGCCCCCAGCACCCCATCAACCACCTGGGCCGTCTCCTGAGCCGTCGCCAACGTCTGACGGGTAGCATTGATCGTCTGGGGCAGATCTTGACTCGAGACACTCGCCAAGGTTCCAATAATCGGGCGCGTCTCGGTGATCGTGCGCGAAACCGAGACAAACGTCTGGCTCAATGATGTCAGCGTCTCATTGGTATCCACTAGCGCGACATGGGCCACGTCCAGCCCCTCACTGGTGACCTGCAACGCCTCATCGAGAGCCTCTAACGCACCGAGCAAGCGCATCTCGGCCTGGCGCGTCAGGCTAAAGGTTGCCAGCAACCCAACCGCACTTAGCAGCAACCCAAGGGCTGCCGTTGCTAGCAAGACTATTCCAATGGCCCGGGCGAGCGGACGAGGCAGTGAGCGCATAGGCAACTTCTTCTTCACATTGCGTGTTGGCGACGAAGTCGCCAACACGCAATGAAAAACTATTTCCTATTTTCTCGTTTCTATCTCCTTACCCTAAGCCTAACAAACGCGCATAGAGCGCCCGAAAGCCTTCTCCAAGCTGCTCATAGCCAAACTGGGCGACCACCTTCTCGCGTCCAAATTCGGCAAAACGGCGGCGCAAGGCCGCATCTTCGCCCAGGATGCGTACCTTCTCGGCATAGGCGGCCACATTATCGCGGGCCACCAAAAAGCCACTCTGCCCCTCGTCAACCACTTCGGGCAAGGCACCGGCGTTGGTCGTTACCACCGGACGCCCACAGGCGAGCGCTTCAGCCGGAGCGATACCAAAGCCCTCTAGCCGCGAAGGAAAGAGCAGGATGTCACAGCTCTGGTAGGCAGCCACAAGCCCGGCGCGGTCGGGCGAGCCAATGGGCACCATCCGGGCATGAGGCGGTTTCGTCTCACGCCCCTGGAAGCCACCCGTATAGTAGAGGACATAATCATCCGGCAAACGATCCATAATCTGCGGCAAAAGATCAAAGCCTTTCCGCCGCGTTCTATTGCCCACAAAGAGCAAACGAATGCGCCCCGGTGCCACCGGCACGCCATCATCACGGCGCACCAACCCAGGGGTAGGCGTAAAGACCGCCGTATCAATCCCGTCAAAAATCAGCAGACTATCGGCCCGCCCATAGGTCTGCTCAACCTGACGTTGGGTAAAGCGGCTCACGCAGACCACCGCATCAGCATAGGCCACCGAGAGCCCATCGTAGCGCGCCTCAACCAGCCGATAGAAGAGGCGTTGAGCCAACGAGCTGTAGGGCTGCAGATCGGGATCGGTCGTCAGATGATGCACGGTTGTCACCACAGGCAAGCCGGTCGCCTTCAAGCTAAAGGCCACCCGCGAGCGCCCCTGCACCAGATCAAAGCCTTGCCACCAGCCTGGGGGCAGACTGTGCGGAATGAGCCCAGGCAGAAAGTTATAGCTCTCAGGCAGACGCAGCAACTCAGGGCGCAACCCAGCCTGGCGCACCGCCCGCGTAATGTTTTGGATGCCAAAATCAACCCCGCCGCGCCCCATCGGTGAAATGTAGAGTGGTCTGATCTGCATAGGAATATCGGAAGAACAGGGGAATAGGAGAACAGGAGAACAGGAGAACAGGAGAACAGGAGAACAGGAGAACAGGAGAACAGGAGAACAGAGAACAGAGGAACAGGGGAATTCTATAGCAAAGGATGGTTTCAGAAAAAGCCCTTCAGCAGCAAAGGATCCCTAAAGCTGAAAACCCCTTTCTGAAATCATCCCTAACGGTAGGGAGTGTCAACGATGGTGAAGCGATGGAATATACCTACACCTCTCTGTGTTCTCTGTGCCTCTGTGGTTCAATCCTCTGCAGCTCTGCAAAAACTCTATTCCAGTGCCCGCACCTGATCAATATAGACCTGCTCCTCTGGAGGGCTGCTGGTGGCGAACCATGCGTCAAGGATTTCGCGGGCCACCTCACTGGTGGTGGTACGCAGACTTAGGGCCAGTACATTGGCATCATTCCACTTACGCGCCCCGGCGGCGGTCTGGGCATCTTGGCAGAGAGCCGCACGGACGCCGGGTAGCTTATTGGCCGCGATACTTACCCCAGTGCCCGTATAGCAGCAGGCAATCCCCTGCTCGGCAGCACCGGAGGCCACTGCGGCACCCACGGCGCGGCCCACCTCTGGCCACGCATCATCACGATCCGCCAGTGGCCCAACCAGCGTCAGGGTGTGGCCACGCTGGCGCAAATCTTCAATGAGCGCATCGGTGACATGGTTGCGCTCATCGCTGCCGACAATAATATGCATATGCTTCCTCCTAGATAGCATACTCCTTCACCACGTTCTGCGCTCCTGCCCTATTTCCTACTTTCTCTTTCCTCGTTTCTATATCCATCACGTAGCCTGACGCGGGCTAACCCAAGGCACATCGGGGCTGCCAGCCCGTGCATTGGCGACCCGGGCGGCGACAAAGAGGAAATCGGAGAGACGGTTGAGGTAGCCCAGAACCTCGTTGTTGAGCGGCTCTTCTTGGGCGAGGCTCACCGCCCAACGCTCGGCGCGACGACAGACGGTGCGCGCTAGGTGCAGTTGGGCTGCGGCGACCGTACCACCGGGGAGAATGAATTGCTTTAATGGCTCTAAGGTTGCCTCAAGCGTATCAATTGCCTCCTCAAGGACACGAGTCTCTTCCGCCGTTACACGAGGGATATGGCTGCTCTCGCCGGGAGTTGCGAGGTCGGCCCCCACCACAAAGAGTTGGTTCTGCACCTGGGCCAATAGCGCGTCCAGTTCGGCATCAACTCCGGCGGCGCGGGCCAAACCCACAGCCGCATTACATTCGTCGGCGGTGCCGTAGGCGTGGACGCGCAACGCATCCTTGGCCACCCGTTGCCCACCGAACAACCCGGTTTGTCCTTCATCGCCAGTGCGTGTATAGATTTTCATGGATGTTGTTCTTTCAAAATTGACGTAGCCCTCACAAAACTACCTCTATTATAACGTCACTCGGCTGAACATGGTATACTGATTTATTAAGGAGGGATAGGTTACTTTACTGTTTGCGAGGATGCGTGAGGCGAAGAGGCGATGGCTTCGCGTCTTCGCGTCCTCGCGTCCTCGCAAACAGCAAAGCCGCCACGAACCTTCCCAGGATAGGGAAATACACATTGTCCCAGGGAGCAACATCATGAGCGGCCTAGTCGAACACCTCCGGCGGGTCGAAATCTTTAGCGGTCTGAGCGACGAGGAGTTGCTCCAGCTCGCAACGATATGTAAACCCCAACGTTTACCTCCAGAAACCATTATTTTTGAAGAAGGTGCTGATGGTAATGAGTTGATGATCATTCTCCACGGTAGTGTGCGTATTTCAATTAACACACGCTTACCTAATGGTACCTTCAGTGTCAGCACAATTAATGTTCTCTATGTTGGTCAGAGTTTTGGTGAAATGGTTCTGCTGGGGGGAGCTACACGTTCGGCCACTGTCAGCACAGTTGATACATGTACGTTAGTGGTTATTCAAGAGCGTGATTTTGCTATGGTTTGCGAACGCAATCCCCGCATTGGCTATCGCGTAATGCGTAATATGGCCTCCGATCTGGCCTATAAGTTGCGCTCCTCGAATCTTTTGCTGCGCGGTAATATTCGTTGGCAACAGGGTGAATTGGGCAAGCAAGGCTGAGAAGTTGTCTGAAAAGCTAGTTGGCACGCACTGGAGTGCCGACTTTAGCCGACTGAAGTCGGCACTCCAACGCCAGTTCATAGACTTTTCAGACAGCCTCTGAGGAAAGGAGTCCCCTTTGCGCCAACTTACACAACGCCCAATCGTGTACGTTCTGCTCATCCTTTGCATACTCCTACTTGTAGGTTGTGGCACGGTTGAAGGCTCCTTAGCGCCGACCACGTCGCTTCCCGATCAGCCCACCCAAGTGGCGCAAGCAGTTACCTCCACGCCCACGGCTGTGCCTGCGGCAACAGACACCGCTATCCCAGAATCCACGCTGACCGCCACGGCTACCTCTGAACCTACGCGGATCGCTACGGCCACCTCTGAACCCACGCTCACCGCCACTGCCACTCCTGAACCCACGCTGACCGCCACGGCTACCTCTGAACCCACAACCGCACCTGCCGTCACTCGGGCCTCGCATCCGGGGGTGAGTGGGCCGGTGCGTATGGTTATTCCGGCGATCAACCTTGATCGTGAGATCCTGCCGCGTGGCCTCGACGCCCAGCGCATGCCGATTGTGCTGCCCCACGATGTGGTCTGGTACAACCTCAGCGCCCGACCAGGCCATGGCGAGAATGTCGTCCTTTGGGGCCATGTCTTGCCCTTCCGTTCAGCCCCAGATCGCACTGCCCCATTTGCCCGCCTCAAAGAGCTTTCTCCCGGTGCGAGCATGACCCTCTTTACCAATGATGGTAGTGCCTATGAATACACGGTTGTTGATCAGATTCGGGCGACCCCCGATCAGGTGCAGTATATTCTGCCCCAAGGTCGTGAAATAGTTACCATGGTTTCATGTATTGGTGATGAGGTTATTGTCAATGGTGCTGTTGCCGACATGACCCACCGATTGATTACGATTGCTGCCCCTGTGCGCTAGAACGCTGCTTACCTATGATCGATCTCACCTCTTGGGAAGCGCGCTTCGCGGCCTTCATCGAGCGGAGCGAGATGCAGGCCGATGTTGCCCATGATCGCGAACACGTCCGGCGTGTGGTGGCAAATGCCCGGAGGCTTGCCGATGCCGAAGGTGCCGATCTGGCGATTGTTATTCCGGCAGCCTGGCTCCACGATTGTGTGGTGCTGCCCAAAAACTCGCCACAGCGCCCGCTCGCCTCGGCAATGGCCGCCACTGCCGCTAGTTCCTTCCTTGCACTTGCGGGCTACCCGCCCTTCCATATCCCTGCGATTGCCCACGCTATTCTGGCCCACAGCTTTAGTGCCGCTATAGCGCCCCTTACCCTCGAAGCACGCATTGTTCAAGATGCCGACCGCCTCGATGCCCTTGGGGCCGTTGGCCTCGCCCGTTGCCTGATGCTCGGTGGTCAACTCGGTCTGCCTCTCTACGATCCCGCAGAACCCTTCCCACACCAACGTAGCCCCGACGATGATCGCTTTACGCTTGATCATCTCTACACAAAATTATTGGGCCTTGCCGCTACCATGAATACCCCTACTGGCCGCGCAGAAGCGGAGCGGCGCACTGCTTTTCTCGATCAATTTTTGCAGCAACTGGCCTCCGAGTTGGGCGTTTAAGGGCGGATAGAACGTTTGCTTGCGCTATTTCCTATTTCCTATCTCCTTCTCTTGGTGTGTCATCTAGCTGTAATCTCTAGTGCCGTATAATTTGCCCCTGGTCTGACGTTTGTCCTGATGTTGGCTTACGCCCCACTGCTTCATGAGCATTGTGGGCGACACCACCCTGAAAGGACATTCCTATGAGCGTCGTGACCAACCAGGTTCCAGCGCAACTACCACTCCAAGTGGCCCGTACTACTGCCAGCCTCGCCACGCTCTACTCCATGGCCCTTGCTGGCCTTGAACGCTCGTTGCCGATTAAACCCTCGTGGGTTTCCATTGAGGTCATCGGCGGCGTGCTGCTTGTCGGGCTACCCGTGATGTACAAAGCCCGTCATGCCCACGAAGCAGGCATCAAGCTCACATGGCAAGACTATGAGCGGATGGTGATGGCAGGCTTCATTGGCGCTGGCATCCCTATCTGCATCTGGCAAGCCCTTGAGTATGCTGCTGTGCCCAACTTGAGTTAGGGCGAGCGAGAGCAAGAGGTACAGAGGTATTCACCACAGAGGCACAGAGGGCACAGAGGGTTTAGCTCAACATAATCCCTCTGGCTGCGCTGTGCCTCTCTGTGACCAAGCCGTGTATAATACGCCTAATCAGCGAAAGGCAACGCGGCCATGGTCAATCAGCAGACAGCAGAATTTCACGAGACGAGTGGACGTTTTCTGGCAATTGCCGAGCGTGAGGTCGGGCGCATTATCCTCGATATTCACGACGGCCCGGTGCAGAATATCTTTGCTGCACTCTCGCAACTCTATGTGGTGCAGCGCCAGATGGCCCAGCAGGCCGATGAGCCGCCCGAGGAGTTGGAACGGATTCGCCGCAGCATCTCATTGCTCGAAAACGCGCTCAATGAGATTCGTACTTTCATGGGTACCTTCCGTCCCCCTGAATTTGAGCGCCGCGATCTCGTCTCTATCCTTGAAGGTCTGCTCATTCAGCATGAAGAGTTGACAGGCAATCCCGTTGATCTGCAACTCGATGGTGAGTTGCCTACGGTTGAATTGCCAGTCAAGATCAGCCTCTACCGCATTCTCCAAGAGGCGCTCTCTAACGCGGTACGCCACGGCGAAGCCGACCAGCACACGGTTCTGCTCAGTCGCACTACCTCTGCCCTCGTGATGGAAGTGGCTGACAATGGGCGTGGCTTTGATGTTGCCGCCATCCTGCACAATCCTATGGCGGGCCACTTTGGCATTGATGGCATGCGTGAACGCATTGGTATCCTAGGGGGCCATTTGGACATTGCAAGCACCCCTGGCCATGGGACACGCATTCGTGTTGAGGTGCCAGTACCGCTATGATCCGTGTCTTTCTTGCCGATGACCATGCCCTTGTCCTCGAGGGGCTCCGCTCGCTGATTGAGGGCGAGGGCGATATGCTTGTGGTTGGCACCGCCAATGATGGCGATCAGGTGCTGGATGCCGTGCGCCAACTGCGCCCCGATGTGGTCGTACTCGATCTCCAGATGCCCCGCATGGGCGGCCTCGCCTGCCTCGAAGCGATCCGCACAGCCGGGTTGCCCACCAAGGTGCTCATCCTCTCGGCCTTCTACGATGGCGATACCATGCAGTCGGCCCTCGAAGCCGAAGCTGATGGCTTTGCGCTCAAGACCGAAGCACCCCAACAGACGGTCGCCTGCATCCGCCAAGTCTATCAAGGTCAACTGGTCTTTCCCCAAGCCGCCCGTCGCTGGCTGCGTCAACAACGCCAACGTCCTGGCCCCTCCACCGATCTCTCCGAGCGCGAAGCCGAAGTGCTGGCTCTCGTTGCCCAAGGGTTAACCAATACCCAGATCGCGCAGCGCCTCCAGGTGAGTGATAATACTGTGAAATTTCACCTGCAAAACATCTATCAGAAACTTGGCGTCAGCAATCGTACCGAAGCGGCGGGTATCTTCTTCAAATTACGACGGGACGGACGCCCGTGAGCAGTTTCTTCTTCGTGCTTGGCGTAGGGCTCGCCTTCACGCTGCTCGCCCTCGTACTCTGGCGCATCTGGGCTGTCTTTGTGCGCCGCACCCCCGACCAAGAGGCCCACGAGCGCGACCTCGCTGCGCTCAACGATGCTCAAGCTAATCGGATTAGCGATAGCCAACTCACCCGCCCCCTCGACCCCGATAGCGCCTGGCGCACGATGGTGCAGCGTGGTAAACGCAAGCAGCGTGGTTCATCCCGCAAGTGATGGGATGGTTGATGCTGGTAGTACTACCCTGTAACTCCCGCTGTGTATCCTAGACACGAGGGCAATAGCCCTCTGGGAAAATTTCAGATACTATCTTGCAAGGATGCGTGAGGCGAAGAGGCGAGGGTCTCGCGTCCTCGCGTCCTCGCGAGGATGCGTGAGGCGAAGAGGCGAGGGTCTCGCGTCCTCGCGAGGATGCGTGAGGCGAAGAGGCGAGGGTCTCGCGTCCTTGCATCCTCGCGTCCTCACGTCCTCGCCTCTTTGCAAACGGTAAAGCAGCCTGAAATCTTCCCGCTCATGCTTATCCAAGCAGTTCAAGGAGTAAGGATCATGATCGACGCAAGCAAAGGGATGCCCCCAGTTGAGCCTGGCGATAACGCCTTCAATGGCTACGAAATGCTGATGGAAGCATGTCAGCCCATCGAACCAATTACGGTCGCGGTTGTGCATCCTTGTGATGATATTTCGCTCACCGGCGCAATTGATGCCGCAGAACAGGGGCTGATTAATCCCATCCTCGTTGGCCCGATCCAGCGCATCCAGGCGGTCGCTGAGAGTGAGGGCATTGACCTTTCGCCCTATCGGATTATTGATGTTGAACATAGCCACGCTTCGGCTTTTAAGTCGGTTGAGTTGGTACGCCTTGGTGAGGCCGATGCGCTGATGAAGGGCAGCCTGCACACCGATGAACTGCTGGCTGAAGTGGTCAATAAGGCTACTGGCCTACGCACGAGCCGCCGCATTAGCCACTGCTTCATTATGGATGTGCCTACCTACCCTAAGCCGCTGATTGTGACCGACGGGGCGGTCAATATTGCCCCCGACCTTAAGGCTAAGGCTGATATCTGCCAGAATGCGATTGAACTGGCCCAGGTGCTACGCATCAAGACGCCCAAGGTGGCCTTGCTCTCGGCGGTCGAGACGGTTACCCCCGATATTCCCTCGACCCTTGATGCGGCGGCGCTCTGTAAGATGGCCGACCGTGGCCAGATTACTGGCGGGATACTCGATGGCCCGCTTGCACTCGACAATGCGATCAGTATGGAAGCGGCCCGTACCAAGAAGATTGTCTCGCCAGTTGCGGGCCAAGCCGATGTGCTGATTGTCCCCAACCTTGAGGCCGGTAACATCCTCGCCAAGCAACTCACTTTCTTGGCTCGCGCCGAAGCCGCTGGGATTGTGGTTGGTGCCCGGGCACCGCTTATCCTCACGAGCCGCGCCGATACTGTGCGTGCTCGCATGGCCTCCTGTGCCGTCGCGGTTCTCTTTGTGCATGCGCGCCGCTCGCAACTCTCGTTGGAGCATACGATTTAATTGAGGAGATGCAGAGAATTTTACCACAGAGACACAGAGAACACAGAGGCTGTCTGAAAAGTCTATGAACTGGCGTTGGAGTGCCGGCTTCAGCCGGCTAACGCCGGCACTCCAACGCGTGCCCACTAGCTTTTCAGACAG
>NZ_NQWI01000294.1 GCF_002532535.1 Candidatus Viridilinea mediisalina | reverse complement strand
GATAGCCGATAGCCGATAGCTGAAAGCCGGACATGGCGTCTCAATGCGCTTGAATGTCATGAGGCATGCGGCCTGTTGAATGGTAATTGGTATAATGCAGAGTGCTACACTGATTCAGGTTTACCATAAGTAACTGTTCGCTATCATGTGCTACAATGACGTAGGAACCAAACGTACCCAATATGGAGGTGATATGACCAGCCTCATAAATCCAACTCTTGATCAAGTGCTTACCCTAGCCCAGAGCCTATCCACTGCCGATCAGCTACGCCTGATTGCACGTTTGGCAGATGGGGCAGTAAATTCAAACAAAGCAGCAAACAATTTATCAACAAATGATGCTTGGGTTCGTTGGACAAAGCTACGTGAAGAATTGAGCGCCCAAATGCCTGGTAAAACAACAATGGCTGAACAATTGGAAAAGGATCGTCAAGATCGCCAATTGATAATGGAGGGAGATAGTGTACACAATTGATGCTAATATTTTTATCCGCGATCTTGATAATCGTGAACCAAATCACAATGAATGTCATGCGTTATTGATTCATTTGATTACACATCAAATCTCCATCATTGTTCCAACACTTGTTCTTGCTGAAATTTCAGGTACTGTAAGTCGAACACGTCGCAATGCTATTGCAGGTAGATTAGCTGCCGAGGCACTCCACGATATTCCACACCTCACTTTTGTTTCTTTAGATGAATCAGTTGCTCGCGAAGCTACCGCTATTGCTGCCGATCGTGCGATCCGTGGTGCCGATGCAATCTATGTTGCCGTTGCACAACGCTATAGGGCCACCCTAATCACACTTGATCGTGAACTAACGGATCGCGCAGCACCCATTGTTACCATAATGCAGCCCCAACAAGTTTTGGCTACGCTCTCTTGATCTCATAATAGGGGATGCGTGAACCAAAGAGTCGGGGGCTTCGCGTCCTCGCGTCCTCGCGTCCTCGCGTCCTCGCGTCCTCGCGTCCTCGCGTCCTCGCGTCCTCGCGTCC
>NZ_NQWI01000005.1 GCF_002532535.1 Candidatus Viridilinea mediisalina | reverse complement strand
GCTTGTCGAAGCCAGCGGAGGGTGGCGGCGCAGCGGTGCGGGGCTTCGACAAGCTCAGCCACCGCACCACCGCGCCGCGGGGCTTCGACAAGCTCAGCCACCGCACCACCGCGCCGCCTTAGGAGCGAAGCGAAAGGTCTCTTGTGGTAACCAAATTTCGAGATGCTTCGCTTTGTTCAGCATGACAGGCTGCTGGGACACTTAAAAATTTCTGCTTCCCTTGACCATAGACCGTAGGGGCACGGCAGCGCCGTGCCATCCCCGTGGTCGCCGTAGCCCCCAGGGGCACGGCAGCGCCGTGCCATCCCCGTGGTCGCCGTAGCCCCCAGGGGCACGGCAGCGCCGTGCCCCTACACAGCGTTCCTTTTGCGCTATTGCCTAAAACCCATTGGGACGCCATGTTCGGCAATCTGCAATCTGCAATCTACAATCTACAATCTGCAATCTACAATCTGCAATCTACAATCGTAAATGGTATTAGCCATGGCAAAACCAACCCAAGCCTACGTTGATTGAACGTAGGCTCTGTTTCTTTGCACTCCCCAAACTCTATGCGTCTCATCATTCGTACCCTAACAGGGCGGATTAGCACCAAAATAGTTGTACCCTATCTGTTGCTGGCGATTGTGCTGGTGGCGACAGTGACCTTTGTTGCTGCATGGGTAACCGCAGGCAGTCTGCAAGATCGCCTGAATAATCGCTTGGTCGAGGCGGGCCAGGCGACGAGTGATGCTCTGGTGGCCCTGGAGGATCGCCAGATTGAGGAGTTGCGGACGATTGCGTTTACGGAGGGTATGGCAGAGGCGTTGGCTGCGGGCGATGAGGCCCGTTTGGTGCGGCTGTTGCGCCCGATTTGGGCCAATATGGGCCTGCATACCCTTGTACTCTTTGATCCCACTGGTCAGCCGCTGGTTAGTTGGCAACGGCCACCTGAGGCTGGGCCGGGTGATGCGCCCCAGCCCCTTGAGTTGGATGATCTGGAGCAATGGTGGTTGGCCCAACAAATCCTGTATCAGCAGAGTGATGCCTATGGCGATAAGTTTTCGACCTTCCGCGAAGATCGGCTCTGGACCGCAGCCCCCCTTTGGCTTGATGATGGGCTCGTGGGTGGGGCGATGGTGGCTTTGCCGCTGCCTGAACTCTTGCGCTGGTTGCAGGAGCGTAGTCAGGCTGGCATTACGACGTTCTATGATGGGCGTGGCGTTGCCGTAGCAACGACCCAACTGCTCGCAGGAGATGCGCTGGTGCCGCCCATTCCGCTGGCGGTGCTGGCTGAATTGGCCGAAGCGCGGAGCCTAGCGGAGCCGGGGCATATTCAGGATGTTGGCATCATCGGGGGCCGCGAATATCAGTTGGCCTATAGTCCGCTGCGTGTGCGCCGCACGATGGATGGCTTTTTTGCAGTTGCCTTGCCCCAGAGCTTTATCATCAGTAGTTGGCAGACCCAGCGGGTGCCACTGCTGCTGTTGAGTATGGCGCTCTTGGGTGCGGTGGTGGCGGTAGGTGCCCTTGTTGCCCGCCAGATTACCCGGCCTCTGCAGGAGTTGGTGGGTACCGCGCAGGCGGTGGCTGGTGGCGATCTGGAGCGGCGCAGTGGTGTGCGTTCACGCGATGAGTTGGGGCTGTTGGCACGGGCCTTTAATCAGATGACGGGGCGGCTGCTGCATCTCTATACGACTAGCCGCGATCTGGGTGGCAAGCGGCAGGTAGACGATATTGTGGCCCAAGCGGGCCGCTCGGTGGCCCAGTTGGTGCCTGATGCTGCGACGCTGGTTGCTTTGCACGAGGGCGACCATTGGCGCATTGTGGTGGCCCCCTGCGCTGATCTGGAACTGTTGCTGCTGGCGGGTGCCCCTCATGGCGATGAGGTGGGATTGCACGCGGCGGCGCGGCGTGCCAATGGTTTTACCCTCGTTCGCCAGGATGCACGCCGTCTGCGGGCGCTCGATCTGCCGCCTACGTATAACGAAGTGGGCTATATGGCACTCTATGCCCAAGGGCAACTGATTGGGCTGCTTGTGGTGCTGCACCACCAACCGGGTGTCTTTAGTTCGGGCATCCATGCGCCACTGCTGGCCATTGCGGGTATGACCGCTACTGCTTTGCATAATGTTGGACTCTACAGTGATGTCGAGCGTGAAGGGGTGCGCCGCGCCGCCATTCTGGGCGGCATCGCTGATGCGGTGGTTGTCTGTGATCGGCGTGGACGCATTGTGATGATGAATCCGGCTGCCGAGAGCTTGTTTGCGATCAACGACTGGCGGCGGCGGAGCTACTATTTTGCCCGTCTGCCTTTGAAGCCACTCAATGACGGGCAAGCGCAACCAGACGAACGCCCCACCCGCTATACGCTGCACGGACGTACGCTCAGTGCCCGCGTTGCCCAGTTGCCTGGCCGCGATGATGCCGGTGAGGGTGAGGTGATTGTGCTGCGCGACATTAGTGATGAGGCGGCTATGGAGCGGGCTAAGACCGACCTGATTGCGCTGATTTCGCACGAATTGCGTACACCACTCACGGCGATTACGAGTGCGACTGATATGTTGGCCAAGGGCATCGGCGGGCCTTTGGCCCCTCTACAAAGCGAACTGATTGACACCTCGTTGCGCCAGAGCCAAGCCATGAGCGTCTTGATTGATAAGGCGATCATGATTGCTGGCATCGAAACCAATTCGCTCGAATTGGAACTCGCGTCCACCGGCGTGCAGAGTGTGGTCGAGATGGCCCTTGGCCCGCTCCGTGCTGCCGCTGCTGCCGTTGAGGTAACGATTGAGTTGGAAATACCCACCAACCTGCCGATGATCTGCGCCGATGCGCGTCTGCTCAGCTTTGCCCTAGGCCAACTGCTCGACAACGCGATCAAATATGGCGAAGGCGCTCCGATTACAATTACCGCCGCCCATCACGATCAAGGGGTGGCGCTGACGGTGCGCGATAGCGGGCCTGGCATTGCAGCCGAACGGCTGCCCAAGCTCTTTGAGCGGCTCCAGCGCAGTGATGACGCCTTAAACCACGCCCCCCGTGGGCTTGGCCTTGGCCTCGTCTTGGCACGCAAACTGACCGAGCGCCAAGGCGGCAGCCTCAGCGTGACCAGTCAACTCGGTGAGGGGTCTGCTTTTACCATCATACTACCACAAGGAAACAGCCATGAGCAGACGACGCACTATCTATCTTCGTCGCGGGCTTAGGCTCCTGCGCCGGCACCCGCTTTGGGTGTGTCTTTTCATGGCCCTGTTGCTGGGTATGTTCGCGGTGATCCAAGCAGCCGAGGCTGCGCTGGTGGCCGCACGGCCAAAGGCGCAACCCTATTCCATCAGTCTGCTCTCGCCCCTCGCAGCCGACTATCGCCCTTGGCCTATGCGCACGAACGCCCAGGCAGCCTTGGATGAGGCGGTGATTAGTGAGGCGGCGCGTGATGCCATCTTGCGCGCAATGCCCCCGGTGTCAGATAACCCTCTGGTGCCGGTTGAGCTACCACCGCTGCCCCAAGCCGCCTTGCCGCTCACGCCTGATGGGCTGGCCCATGAACCAGTGGCTACTCCTGCGCCAACAACTGCCAACACGAGTGTCCCCGCCCCAGTGGCCATGCATGAACCCACCGTAAGGTCAACTACTGCCCCAGATCCAACCGAAGTTCCGGTACCTCCAACATCAGCACCTGCGCCAGCGCCACCACCTGCTGCGCCAGCGCCATCACCTGTTGCGCCAGCGCCACCTGCTGCGCCAGCGCCGCCAACGGAGATTCCTTGGGATGCGCCCCAAGACCCAGGGCCACCGTCGGAAGGGATCTGGGATGTCCCCCAAGAACCTGTGCCCCCACCAGAATCGCCTTGGCCGCCGCCGTCCGACCCGGTGCCGCCGTCCGACCCGGTGCCGCCGTCCGACCCGGTGCCGCCGTCCGACCCTGTGGTGCCGCCGTCCGACCCGCTGCCGCCGTCCGACCCTGTGGTGCCGCCACCCGACCCGCTGCCGCCGTCCGACCCTGTGGTGCCGCCACCCGACCCGCTGCCAAGTGCGACCGCGACGGTGCTGCCGAGTGCCACGAATACGGTGCTGCCGAGTGCCACGAATACGGCGCTGCCGAGCGCCACGGCGACAGGCTTGCCGAGTGCCACGAATACGGTGCTGCCGAGTGCCACGAATACGGCGCTGCCGAGCGCCACGGCGACAGGCTTGCCGAGTGCCACGAATACGGCGCTGCCGAGTGCGACGGCGACAGGCTTGCCGAGTGCGACGGCGACGGTGCTGCCGAGTGCGACGGCGACGGTGCTGCCAAGTGCGACCGCGACGGCGCTGCCGAGTGCCACTTTTGTTGGACCTCAGGCTTCAGGAAAATCATTAGCCGCGCAAGTACTCTATTTTTTGCGTGGCATCGAAGAATTGCTCCCTCCGGCTACCGATAATGATAATCCTGGAGAGATGATGCGCTCTGCTCTTGAATTATGGCTTGGTTATGACCCGAAATTACTCTGTGATGAGAATACATTATTAAGCTGGGAATTTGAACAAAGCAACATAGAAAATGTACAGCAGATATCTTGGCTTAACCAGCAAGCCATGTTAAATTTAGCTCTTGAGCAGCGTGTGCGTACTTGGTGGAAGACTGGTAGTGTACCAAAGAGCCAAATTTATATCCCTGCAGGCCGTATTCTCTACTCATTTGTTCCTCCTTTTGCAGCACCACAACTACAACTCCTTTTTTCGCGTAGTCGCATGAAAACTCAAATACTCCCTGGCTATATTAGCACTTTCTATAATGTTCTGGGATCGGCATTGGATTCACTATGGCGTGATCAAGAAAGACGTAGAGAAGGGCAATACTCAATCTTTGACAATCTGCGAGAGCTAGAGTTCTTTCGAGAAAAAGCCAAAGCCATTACGAAGGGCGATTTGCGCTATGGTCCAGGTACTATCTCGTTGCAAATTGGGCACAAAATCTTTCAGTCTTCAGCAATATCTGCCGGGCAAATGGAGATCTGGCCATTTCTAGCGATTGCTGAGTCGCTTATTTCCAACTCAGCGATACCTTCACGCTATGTCTATTTTGAGGAGCCCGAAGCGCACCTCCACCCCGGTGCTCAGATTAATGTCATGGAGATGGTTGCCCAACTTGTACGCCAAGACGTTAAATGTGTCATTACTACTCATAGCCCCTACCTACTCTATGCAGTAAATAACTTCTTGATGGCTCAGAAGGTACTCGATAAGAAGCATCATCTACCTTCCAGTATCTCGACAAAAACCACCTTGGCTCATGACCGCGTTGCCGCCTATCGCTTTGCACCCGATGGTCATGTGACTAACATCATGGATGATGAAGTGGGGCTCATTGATGAGGGTGAACTTGATCAAGTTGCTGATGATTTAGGTGCTGCCTTTGCATGCCTTCAGGATGAAATGGAAGATGCAGTATGAAACCTCCTCAATGGCTGATCGATCTTGGTATACCTGAGAGCTGTATTAGTCAAAATTCCTCCGCAGAAGAGCGTTCACGCCGTTTTTTGATTCGTCCTAAGCCTGGTGATACCATTTGGCGCATCAAAGTTGATGGCTGCTGGATCAGTAGTGCGAATATACGCAAAGTTGACTACCTATTTTGGGCAAAAAGTGTCAAAGCAACTAAAGGTATTGTATTACTTGTCGAACTCAAGGGCAAGGATGTTGGTACTGCATTGGATCAAATTGATCAAACCCTCGAACGGATTTGCAAGCGGTCTGAAAGTTAGGGCTTTCATACTGGCATTCATCGTAAATCACCCGGACATGATCTTGTGGCAAAGTATGGAGTTAGAGCATATGTTGTTCTCAGTACAGGACGCGGTGTTCCCAAACGACTCAAACAAACCGAAGCTATCCGTAGAAAATACGGTGTTCGAGTTGCATTTCGTACACGAGAATTTGTCTTTGATGGTGTTGAAAAACTGCTATAATATCACTTTCCCTTGACCATGTCGCATCATCAAGAACGCTAACGCCCATTGAGACACCATGTTCGGCAATCTACAATCTACAATCTACAATCTACAATCTACAATCTGCAATGGCATTACCCCAACGGCACCTGTTGGCTCAAACAGTGCCACGCTCCTAAACCCCAGGCGATGTCGGTTGCATCAATGCCGACAATCGTGCGCTCCGGGAAGCATTGCTGCAAGACTGCTGCCGCCCGTTGATCGTTCGGATGACCATAGGTGGGCAATAGAACTACTGTGTTGGCGATGTAGAAGTTGGCATAGCTCGCCGGTAGACGCTGATCTTCATAGAAGATCGGTGGCGGCATGGGGATGCTCAGAATGGTCAGCGGTTTCCCCGCTCGGTCACGCATGCTGCGTAAACGGGCTAGATTCTCTTGCAAGGGCGCGTAGTTTTCATCGTGCGGGTCATCCTCAACCGCCGCTACCACTACCCCCGGCGCAACAAAGCGGGCGATGTTGTCAATGTGCCCATCGGTGTCGTCGCCCACAATGCCCTGAGCCAGCCAGTAGATTTGGTCAACACCCAGAAAATGGCGTAGGTTCGCTTCAATCGTATCACGATCCAAATCCGGGTTGCGGTTGGGGTTTAGTAAACACTGCTCAGAGGTGAGCAATAAGCCCTGACCATCCACGTCAATCGAGCCACCCTCTAGCACCATGTCGTTGGCAAAGCATGGCACAGCAAGCTGGGCTGCCATCTGATGCGGAAGCGCGTTGTCCAAGTCGTAGGGCGGATATTTGCCCCCCCAGGCGTTGTAGTTCCAATCAAGCGCCGCGAGACGCGGTGCCTCGTTGCGTACCACAAAGATCGCGCCGTGGTCGCGGCACCAGGCATCGTTGGTCGGAAAATGGTGAAACTGTACGTTGGTGTGTACCCCCGCCGCCCCCAACAGATCACGCGCCTGCGCCTCCATCGCCGCATCATTGACGTTGATATGCACCAACTCTGAGCGGCTTAAGGCGGCAATCGCTTGCGTATAGGCGGGCCAAATGGAGGCAAATTTTCCCGGCCAACTCGCTTCATTGTGGGGCCACGAGAGCCACGTCGCCTGGTGTGGCTCCCACTCGGCAGGCATACGATAACCCAGTTCACGCGGCGTGTGTCGCATATGGTCTCCATTTTTCGAGGATGCGTGAGGCGAAGAGGCGATGGTTTCGCGTTTTCGTGTCCTCGCGTCTTCGCGTCCTCGTGTCTTCGCGTCTTCGTGTCTTCGCGTCCTCGTGTCTTCGCGTCCTCGTGTCCTCGCGTCCTCGCGTCCTCGCGTCCCCGCGTCCCCGCGTCCTCGTGTCTTCGCGTCTTCGTGTCTTCGCGTCCTCGTGTCTTCGCGTTTTCGTGTCCTCGCGTCCTCGTGTCCTCGCGTCCTCGCGTCCTCGCGTCCTCGCGTCCTCGCAAACTCTAATCAATAAATCTGCGCGTCAACTCGCCATACGCATCAATCCGCCGGTCGCGCAGGAAGGGCCAGTGGGTGCGTTGCCGATCGAGCATGCCGAGATCAATGGACTGCACAAGCACCGCTGGTTGCTCTACCGGCGCTTTGGCCAGCAGGCAGCCTTGCGGGTCACTGATGAAACTTTGGCCCCAGAATTCAATTCCGCCCTGCGGGTCGCCTTCGTGGCCGGTGCGGTTGACGCTAACCACGTAGCAGCCGTTGGCGATGCCATGGGAACGTTGGATCAGCTCCCAGCTTTGATGTTGCGCCACACCATGCTCCGCCTTCTCACTCGGATGCCAGCCAATTGCTGTGGGGTAGAAGAGGATGTCGGCGCCGCGTAGCGCCGTGAGACGGGCGGCTTCAGGGTACCACTGATCCCAGCAGATCAGTACCCCTATGCGCCCGTAGCGCGTCGGAAAGACCTGGAAACCTAAGTCGCCCGGTGTGAAGTAGAACTTTTCGTAGAAAAGCGGATCATCGGGGATGTGCATCTTGCGATATTTGCCCAAGTAGCGTCCATCGGCATCAAGGACCGCAGCGGTATTGTGGTAGAGCCCCTCGGCCCGCTTTTCAAACAGGCTGGCAATAAGCACAACGCCCAATTCGGCGGCCAATGCCGACAAGCGCTCCGTCGTTGGTCCCGGCACCGCCTCGGCCAACCCAAAGTGGTCATGGTCTTCACTCTGGCAGAAGTAGAGCGAACGGAACAACTCGGGCAGACAGATGATCTGCGCCCCTTGGGCTGCCGCTGCTCGCACGCCATCGAGTGCCGCTGTGAGGTTGGCGGCAGGCTCGGCGCTGCAACGCAGTTGCACAAGCCCTATGGTGACAAGTTTTGGTTTATGCATGGCTTTTGGTATCGTGGGAGGGGTTTTCGGGGAGGGCGAAGCCCTCCCCGAAGCCCTCCCTATTCCGTTGACCAGACCCCTCCGGGAATGGAGCGCATCTGGCCGGTACGAATGAGTTGTAACGCGTGGGTACCAGCGATATAGACCCAAGCTTGTTGCGGGCCGTTGGCGGTCATGACATCCAAGCGTACCCGTTCGTAGAGATTCTCGCTGGCTCCTGCGACATAGCCCTCAAGCCGGTCGAGATCAGCGAGTACCAGTTGATAAACAGGGGGGCGGATGCTGATCAAACTGCCATAGACGACCGCAGCAGGGGGCAGCAGGTCGGGCTCGCGGGTCAGAAAGGGGTAGGGGCCTTGGGTAAACATGACCGCACCCTCAAGATAGGCCGCGAGCTCGCTCGTCGTATGGCCCGTCAGATAGCGCATATAATTGGGTCCGCCCTGTTTGAGCGTACCGTAGACAAAGAAGGGCAGTTGCATGTTCATATCCTGCGCTATACTATAGCAACCTTGCGAGATTGTAAATTGGTTGATGTGTCCAGTAGGGTTACATTATAAGATTTTACATCCATGCCCATTCAACGTTGGCAGACAACCCTTTGGATTATGTTTACGGCCCAACTTATCTCGGCGGTAGGTTTTGCGGTCTTTTTCCCTTTTTTGCCGCTCTATGTGGCTGATCTTGGAACCCAGACGGGTTTAAGCATTGAGTTTTGGGCCGGTATGGCCTTTAGTAGCCAAGCGATTACGATGGCGCTTGCCTCGCCAATCTGGGGTTCGTTAGCCGATCGTGTAGGCTATAAACTGATGGTCGAACGCGCCATGTATGGTGGGGCGCTGATTCTGCTGCTCATGGCTTTTGTGCGTTCGGCTGAGGAGTTGGTGCTGCTGCGCGCCATCCAAGGCATGATTACTGGCACCATTTCGGCGGCTAATGCGTTGGTAGCGGCAGAGGTGCCCCGCGAGCGTTTGGGCTATGCGATGGGGACGCTGCAGATGGGGCTTTGGGGCGGGATTGCGTTGGGGCCGTTGATCGGCGGGCTGCTCGCTGATGCTTTTGGCTATCGTATGCCCTTTGTGCTGACCGCCGGGTTGCTGTTGCTGGCCGGACTGCTCGTTAGTTTGGGGGTGCGGCGCGGGGCGCGGCCAAGCCCCAAAGCCGATCAGCCACACCAGGGGCTCTTGGCCAGTTGGCGTGCTATTCTTGCTACCAGTGGGATGCCACTTGCCTATAGTCTCCGCTTCTTGGCTAGCCTAGCCCATACGATCTTCATTCCCTTTGCGCCGCTCTTCATTCTTACCCTCATGGCCACTGATGAGCGCATTGGTACCGTGACTGGCGTTATGGTCGGCACAGCCTCGGCGGCCAGTGTCGCCACCTCGATCTACTTAGGGCGCCTGGGCGACCAGCACGGGCACCGTTGGGTGCTGATTGGCTGTGCCAGCCTGAGTGTGCTGCTCTATCTGCTCCACATTTTCGTAACGAACCCATGGCAACTCTTAGCCCTGCAACTCAGCGCTGGTGCCGTCTGGGGCGGCGTCTCTCCCGCGATTAGTGCGCTACTCGGGCGCTATACCGGCACCGGCAGTGAAGGGGCGGTCTATGGCATTGACAACGCCATTGTCTCTATCGCACGGGCTGTTGCTCCGATCCTCGGTGCGCTGGTTGTGCTCCTCATTGGCTTGCGCGGCATCTTTATCATCACCGCCCTGATCTACGCACTTGTAGGCGGCTTGGCCTTGTTACGCCTGCCTGATCCGCCAGAGGGGAGGAAAGAGGAAAGTGGAGCTTAGAGGCTGTCTGAAAAGTCTATGGATTGGCGTTGGAGTGCCGGCTTTAGCCGGCTAAAGCCGGCACTCCAGCTTGTGTCCCCCGGCTTTTCAGACAGCTTCTTAGGAAAGAGAGAATAGTCCAAATGACAGATCAACCCAATGCTTGGCGTATGCTGCCCTCTAGTGACGATCCTGCCGATCTGGCCTTAGCACGGGCTGAAGGGCTCTTGGCAGGCTTGGTGGCCCATGGCCGTCCGGCGTTGCGTTGGTACGGAGCGCAACAGAGGGCTATGGTGCTTGGCTCGGGGCAACGTCTCAGCGAACTTGATGCGGCAGCCCTACAAGTTGCGGGGGTGAGTTTGCACCGCCGTGCTTCGGGTGGCACAGCCGTCCTCTTTGTGCCCGGATTGCTCATGCAGGACATTGCCCTACCGCTTGATCATCCGCTCTACCAGCATGATGTAACCGCCTCCTACGCATGGCTTGGAGCGGTCTGGATGGCAAGCTTGGCGCAGTTGGGCTGCACCGAGTTGAGCTTGGTGAGCGTTGCGGCAGCGCGGGCCGACGCGCAGCAGAGCGATCCGTTGGTGCGACGGGCCTGCTTTGGGGGCCGTTCACCCTACGAGGTGCTGGTTGGAGGACGCAAGCTCGTAGGCTTCTCGCAGGTACGGCGGCGCATGGGCGCACTCTTCCAAGTGGGTCTTTACACTCACTGGCCGGGTGCCGAACTGGTTGCACTCCTGCGCCTCAGCCCAGCCGAACGGGTTGCCACTAGCGCAGCACTGGCAGCGCGGGTTGCGGGCCTTGCAGAGGTTCATCCCAAACCACCGAGCCACAACGCGATCATGGACACCTTCGCTGCCACTCTGGCCCAGCACCACCACATTGTCCTTGAGGCAACCCCATGGAGTCCTAAAGAGCAAGTGGCTACTCAGGGGGCGTTGGGGCGCTATGCTCCAGTCAGTCATCAGGCGTTTGTCTCCCACCATGCATGAGCCTGTACGTGCTACAATGCACCACATCGAACATGAGTAATACCAATTACCCTTGAACATGCCGCATTATCAAGAACGCGAAAGCCCATTGGAACGCCATGTTCGGCAATCTGCAATCTACAATCTACAATCTACAATCTACAATCGTAAATGGTACAATACCAAGCCCCAGCATAGAAAAACCTATGGACGCTATCACAACCTACCTCCGCGATCTGTGCGCCATCCACGCATCTGGCTCGGCGGTCAAGGAGACCTCCTACTACCCGGCGCTCGCGACGCTGCTTAATGCGGTTGGTGCGACACTGCGCCCCCGGGTGCGCTGTGTGCTGACGCTGAGGAATCGCGGTGCTGGCATGCCTGATGGTGGCCTCTTTACCGCTGATCAGGTGGGGCATGATGCGTCCGCCGATGCCTTCCCGGCTCCCTTGCCGTCGCGTGGTGTCATTGAGGTGAAGGGGGCGAACGCTGATCTGGAACAGGTCGCGGCCAGCGAGCAGGTGCAGCGGTACCTCGCTGGCTATGGTCAGGTGCTGCTCACCAACTACCGCGATTTTCTGCTGGTTGGGCGCGATGCCCATGGTCAGCCACTGCCCCAGGAGCGCTATCAGCTTGCCGCTGATGAGTCCGCGTTCTGGCAATTGCTGGCCGAGCCCGCTGCAGCGACGCGGCTGCACGGCGAGCGCCTGACTGAATACCTCAAGCGGGCGCTGTTCGCAGCGGCACCGCTCACCAATCCGGTTGATGTGGCCTGGTTCTTGGCCTCCTATGCCCGCGATGCGCGCGCCCGCATCGAAGGTGTCCAACTGCCCGCGCTAGATCAGGTGCGTGAGGCGCTTGAAGTCGCCTTGGGGATTCGCTTTGCCCATGAGCGCGGCGACCACTTCTTTCGTTCGACGCTCATCCAGACCCTCTTCTATGGCGTCTTTTCGGCTTGGGTGCTTTGGCATCACGAAAATCCTCAGCGTCAAGAACCATTTGACTGGCGGCTCGCCCAACACTACCTGCACGTCCCAGTCTTGCAGGTGCTCTTTCACCGCATTGCCGCCCCCTTCCATCTGCGCCCGCTCAATCTCGAAGAGGTACTCAACTGGACGGGTGCCGCGCTCAATCGCGTTGAACGGGCGACCTTCTTCGCCCGCTTCGAGAGTGACCAAGCGGTGCAGTATTTTTACGAGCCCTTCCTGCAGGCGTTCGATCCAGAGCTACGCAAGGAACTAGGCGTTTGGTATACGCCGCCCGAAGTGGTGCGCTACATGGTTGCCCGCGTTGATCAATCGCTGCGTGAGGATCTGGGCGTGGCCGATGGCCTCGCCGATCCGCAGGTCTTTGTCCTCGATCCCTGCACCGGCACGGGAGCCTACCTGACAGTGGAGCGCCTGGGGCTTCTGCGTGATGCCAGTCTGCTCTTCTACCACAGCCTGGCGCTGCTGCACGCCCCGGCCTATCGGGTAGCAAACGCGGATGCACTGCGCCAAGACTGGCCGCGCATCCCGTTGCCCGCCACGAGCGCGTTGCTCTTGGCTTCGGCAGAGCTAGGGCGGCAGGTGGCGGCGCTGCTCGACAGCGAACATCCGGTTGTGGGCATCACCAGTGGCACTATCCGCGACGAATTGCGCCCCATCGCCGTAGTGAGCATGGTTGGTGGCGGGCAGATCAACCCCGCCGCAGGCGACCTCGATCTCACCGTTGGCTGGGGCTACCGGGGGCGCAGCGGGGTCACCATGCCCGCCAAGGGGCGCGTGGTCGAACGCGCCGCGAGCGGCGGCGAAATCTGTTCCGCATTGGGCCTTGAGGCGGGCGGCGCGACACTTGATATCTATTTGAACGAGCGGGTCTACTGGCGCAACATGCCGCCCGCCATATGGGCCTACACGATGGGCGGCTACCAAGTGATCAAGAAGTGGCTCAGCTACCGCGAGCGGGCGCTGCTCGGACGCGGTCTCAGCGTTGACGAGGCGCGCGAAGTACAAGCCATCGCCCGGCGTATCGCCGCGCTGCTGCTGCTTGGGCCGCAACTCGACGCGAACTACCGGGCGGTGGGGTAGCGAGGCGGGGAGGTGCAGAGCTTTTCACCACAGAGACACAGAGATCACAGAGCGGGGTGTGGCATGGCCATCACCAGTGTTGGCACTCCCTACTGTTCCGAACTCTGTGCCCTCGGTGCCTCTGTGGTGCAACCCTCGGTACCTCTTCGCGTCTTCGCGTCTAAGAAAAACAAGGAGCAACTTTGCTACAAAAGCCTCACTATACAAGTGGCAACGTGATCGTTGCGGTTGATGAACCTGAACCTGTTGAAGAGATGGTGCGGATGGCGGCCTTGCTCTCTGAGGGTAAGCATGCACGCATCATCGCGCTCTCCGTCTCGTTGGGCCTCGTCGAGAACGAAGAGGAATCGGTGGGGACGATTGAGCAGATTGTGAAACGTTTGGCAAGCGAAGGGGTGCCCGTCAGCAGTCTTGTGGTCAGTGCCACCAGTGTGGCCCGTGGCATCCTTGATGCCGCCCGTGAGTATGGGGCCGACCTGATTCTGCTCGGCTTAAGCCGCGATCCGGCCCAACGCTCTGGTGTGGGCGCGATTGCCGAAAATGTCGCTGCCACCTCGCCATGCCCGGTGGTGATCTACCGCCCGGCCCAAGCCGATATTCGTCAAGTGCTGATTGCCTGTGCGGTCACCGATCTCTCTGAAGCTGCATTGCGCGTGGGAGCGCGTTTGGCAGAGCATATTGAACGACCAATGCGCCTGGTAACCGTTGGCAATGCCCAATCGGGTGGTGCCACCCGGCGCTACCTGCGCCGCCGCTTGCGCCATACCGGCCTTGATCCTGATATGGCCCGTGAGCATCTGGACGATCCTGATCCGGTCAAGGGCATCTTCAAGCGCGCCGATGCCCAAACGCTCTTGGTGACTGGCTACGACTATCCCGATCCTGAAGAGCAGGATTGGTTCTATAGCCAAGTGGCCACCGCGCTGCTGCGTGGCGCTGATGGTGCGGTGGTGCTGGTGATTCGTGACCGGGGTGAACCTAGAAATGCCAAACAGACCCCCCTGCTGACGCGCACGTTGCGCTGGTTGCGCCCAACGATTACCCCAGTGGAGCAGCGTGAACTGATTGGCCGCGCCGCCCAGATGAGCCGCACTAGCCTCGACTACAATGTCCTTGTGGTGATTGCCGCGATCCTTGCAACCTTGGGCCTCCTTGCGAATAGCAACGCGGTCATCATTGGCGCGATGCTCGTCGCTCCGCTGATGTCACCCCTGATCGCATTCGCTATCGCTATGGCGGCTGGCCGTCTCGATGTGGTACAGCGGGCAGTGTTGACCCTCTTCGAGGGCTTTTTGCTCGCCTTCAGCCTTGCGCTGCTGATTGGTGCCCTGAGTCCGGGCCTGCTCGTCACGAGTGAAATGGCTGCCCGTGGGAACCCCACCCTGATTGATATGGGGGTGGCCCTTGCCGCCGGAGTGATTGCGGCCTACGCCCAAGCACGCAAAGACATTCCTGCGGCGCTTGCGGGCGTCGCGATTGCCGCAGCACTCATGCCACCCATCTGCACCGTTGGCATGGGGGTCGCCATTGGTGATGCCCCACTCTACCAAGGGGCATTGCTGCTCTTCATCGCCAACATCAGTGCAATCATGTTCGCCGCCGGGGCAACCTTCCTCTACTTGGGGGTACGCCCACGGGCCAAGCATGAACCGCGCGCACGGCGGATCGGTTCGATCATTGGGGTGACGCTCTTTGGTCTGATTCTGGCAATGATCATTGGCTTCGTGGTCAATCCGGTTTCGCATGCGCGGATTGAGCAGGAGTTGCGGACGGCGATGCCACACACCGAACTGGTTGACCTAGAATTGCGGCGCAGCGATCCCCTGCGGATCATCGCCACCGTGCGCCGCGAAGCGGGGCAGCCCCTCGTGGCTGCCGAGGTTGCCAGTGCCCGCGAGGAACTGGAGCGTAGCCTGGGCCGCCCGTTGCAACTCGACATCATTGTGCAGCAGGTGGTACGGAGCGAGCCGTGAAGCTGTCATTTCACCCCAATTTCGTCAATCTGCGCCACCCGACCGTAACTTTTGGCCCTTTGGTACGGTACATGTAGTAGAGCCCATGAAATGGTCATGGGCCATGTGTACCAAGGATAGAGTTAGAAGCTGTCTGAAAAGCTAGTGGGCACACGCTGGAGTGCCGGCTTTAGCCGGCTGAAGCCGGCACTCCAACGCCAGTTCATAGACTTTTCAGACAGCCTCTTAGGAACGCAACAAAACAGCGTTGTCTTGTTCGACAATCTGCAATCTACAATTGGAAATGGTCTTACCGCACAACCAACGGCAGGTAGATCTGATACTCCGGCTGCTCTGGCTGCCCCGGCTCATCGGGGGCACGCAGGACAGCGAAGAGCGAGAGGTGTTCGATCACGGCAATGAGTTGACGGCCATCAGCACTGAGGCTATTGCGAATGCCCTGCTGGGTCCACTGGGCTGCGGCTTCGTCCCAACGCCAGAGCCCGTAAGCCTGCGCGGCTGAGACGGCATCAGGTGGTAGCGTAATCGTCATGGTGAAGCTTTGCCCGGGCTGCGGTTGGGCTGGCGCACCAGTTGCGCGGTTGATCGCCCGCAACTCAAAGCCCTGACCACTGCCAATCAAGGTTCCCAGCGATGGCAATGTAGCCATAGGGCGGGCACGATGCTGAAAGGTCACCGTCTCACCAAAGGTGCCCGCTGCAAAGTCGTAGCGCACCCCCTCAGCCTCAAGCTCTAGCACGGCATCGGTTATTGGCTCAATCGTGGTCACCGTCTGATCGGGCGGGCCGTAGCGCCCTAAGCCAACGTGGCGCGCACCTTCAATGGCAGTAAAATGGCCCCCGATGAGCACTTGCTCGGCGCTGAGGGGCGCAAGCGCATAGACGCCACTGTTATACCTTGTCGGACGAGTGATGCTGGAGTTGAAGGCGGGATTGCGGGTACCATCGGGTAGCATGTGGAAGATGTAGTTGTAGATGCTACTCCCTTCGATGATCTGTGACGTACTTCCAACCATGAATGAGCCATCGGCAAAGGGGCTTATGGCATGGACGATGATGGATGCATGGGCAAAGTTTGGATCAAGGCGACCTTCGGCATCAAGACGGATCAAGCCTACGCGACGTTCTTCAGCTTCACCAACGGCGAAGCGTCCACCCACTAACACCTGCTCACCCTGGAGAGCCACCGCATACACTTCGGGATGGGCACCGCCCTGAATGGGGAGGAATGAAGGTGGCACAAAGCTATGGTCTAGGCGTCCATCGGCATGCAGCCGCACCAGCGTACTGCGCTCGTGGCCTGCAAAGCGTTCAAAGTTGCCCGCCGCGATCAACTGGCCATTGGCCAACTCCACCACGCTGTTGATGCTCCCCCGCCAGCCCGGCGTTTCAACCACAAACCCCTCCACATGGTTGAGGGTAAAAGTAGGATCAAGCGAACCATCACCCAAAAGCCGGTAGAGCCGGTCAAAGCCTGCAACGAGAATGCGGCCCTCGGCATCACGCTTGAGCTTGGGCTGCGTCACGGTGATCTGCGGGAATGGCAGGATGCTACCCTGTTGGTCAACCCGAATTATATTTTGCCAACGCAAATCCTGATCGGTATAGTTATCGCTAAAATCGCCACCTAACAGGTAGGAACCAT
Source organism: Candidatus Viridilinea mediisalina (assembly GCF_002532535.1). Taxonomy (GTDB): domain Bacteria; phylum Chloroflexota; class Chloroflexia; order Chloroflexales; family Chloroflexaceae; genus Viridilinea; species Viridilinea mediisalina. Next base: position 80,780 of record NZ_NQWI01000005.1, on the reverse strand, counting down.
CATCCAAGTGCAGTGCTCCGCTCACCTGGTTGCCAGTACGGCGGAAGGGTGGCACAAAGGTGGCATCGAGCGCACCTGCTGGCGTGAGTATAGCGGCAGCCACACGCGGTGTACCATTGACCAGGCTGAAATTGCCCCCCACGAGGACAGACCCGGCGGCTAGGGGTACAAGGGTCGCAACATGACCGGGTTGGGTCACTTGGGGCTCAAACCCTGCCACAAAGGTAAAATCGGCATCGAGCAGGCCCAGGCTGTGGCGGTAGATCACCGGCTCATCCTGAATTTTCTGCAGGTTTCGGAAGTTACCACCTACCACGACGTGACCATCGGGCCGTTGGGCGAGCGCCAAGACGTGGGTGGGACGGCCATCGAAACTGAGTATTGCCATGAGCGAGCCATCAGCAGCAAAGCGTGCAACTCGTGCATCGTGGTAGATTGGCCTGCCATCAAAGATAATGCTCGAATACCAGCCCCCAACGGCAATGCTGCCATCAGCGAGTAGCGCAATGCTCTGCACTGCATAAAAAAGGCCAGTACTCAGGTCTTTCAGTGTTCCATCGGTATCCAAGTGGGCCAACTTGTTGCGGGGTTCATCATTGACCGACGTGAAATCACCGCCAAACAAAATGTCACCAGTGCTGTCAACCACCACCGTGTTGACTGCACCATTGAGCTGTGGAGCAAAGCTAGGATCGCGGCTGCCATCAGCATTGAGGCGGACGAGGTAGGCTGCGCTCTGCCCATTGAATGTCCGAAAGCTGCCGCCCACAATGATCCGGCCATCGGACTGTTGGGCAAGGCTCAACACCTCACCATCAACGCCCTCGCCGGGCGCAAAGCTGAGATCAACGCTGCCATCGGGGTGGAGGCGGGCGATACCTGGGCGGCTCTGTTCATGGATTGTGCTAAAGGCGCCCCCGATTATGATCTTACCATCAGGCTGCACCATAATGGCATGCACCACACCATCCAGCCCTCCAGCTTGGTAGTTCCCCGCAAAGAAGGCTTCATCCAGACGGCCATCAGGATGCAAGCGCACGAGATTACTGCGGAACTGGCCATCCTCGCCGCGCATGGTCAATTGCCCGCCCACCAGCAGCTTGCCATCGGGTAGCAGGGCCAAGGCGTAGAAACTCGGATTGTCCATTATCAACGGAGCGGTAAGCTGAAACGTGGTGTCCAACGAACCATCAGCAGCCAGGCGCGCCAAGCTCTCGCGCAGCACCCCATTGACCAACTGGAACGATCCGGCAACGACGGTTGCATTATCGGGCTGAACGACCAGCGCATTGACCGTACCTTCCAACTCAACCCGTGGGCTAAAGCCAACATCAAGCGCAAGCTCAGGCAGTGCAGCCGGAGCAGGTTCAGCCGCACGCGCATCGGGTTGGCTTGGGGCTGCTAACAAGCCGATGGCGCAGAGCAGGAGCAGAACGAGTACACTGTGAACAAACGGTTGCTTAGACATAGGAAAGACTCCTTAGACATGGTTCATAGCTACATTACAGTTTGCGAGGACGCGAGGACGCGAAGTCCTCGCCTCTTCGCCTCACGCATCCTCGCAAGAAGGTAAAGCAACCTTCGGTTTTCTGAAACCTTGTCGTATTTATGCTCCACACAGCGGTGTTGATAGACGGGGAATGGTTGGCGGAGGGGTGATCGGCGTTTGCGGCTGAACATCCGCAGCATGCATCTGCCCACTCGTCTCGAGCGCACGAACTTTGAAACTCACCTCACGTCCCTCGGGTGTCATGCCGGTCGTATCGCTTTGTAAGCGTAACATATGCTTACCCGCCGGAAGTATGAAGTGTAGGTTCAAGGAGCGCTCGTGATGGGCAGGGATCACATAGCTTGCGGTTGATTGCTCGTCAAGGATGATCGTCAAGGTACGCGGTTGCTCGTAGGAAGAGACCAAAAGGTGCATTGATAGGGTGGTAGCTTGCGGGCTCAACACATAGAAAGCGCCTTCGTCACGCATCCAGCGCCACGTAGCTTGATCACCATGTTCAACCTCATGCCAACCGTGAGCGGGAAGCACCAAGGGTTCAATTGCGCCAGCTTCAACCTGATAGATTTCTACGTCCGGTTCACGTACCATTAGGTGTAATCCAGGCGCGGCGAGTAATGATTGTAAGCGTGCCAACTCATGGGGCTGGAGCTGTTCAGGGCTAACGGTCAGGTAGCGAATACCAAGCGTGCGTAATTCAGTAGCCAAAGGATAGGCAACGATGTCGTGGGTTGAGGCCCGTGGATTGAGCAATTGATAGACGTTGGTCGTAGCAGACACCAGTGGATTTGGGGGGGTACGGGCGAGATAGCCACCAACAAGTGCGCGGCCATGGCAAAACTGGTTGAGCATCGCTCGGCTATCATTATAGGCTGGGGGCAGGGGCAATAAGGCTCCTGGTGTCGGATCATCATTGAGGAGCGCATACTCTGGGTTACTACTGATACTGATGATCGGCATGGCACCTGGCAAGAGTTCAAAGGCCAGCCAGAGGCTAAGGAGTACTTGGGGCAACTTGCGCCCTTGCATCAGCGCCTGCCAACCTAACGCACAGAGCAGACTGATGGGCAGCATGGCAACTGCGACAAAGATCGCAGGACGACTGCTATTACGAAAGACTTCGCTCAGATTGAAGAGCATAAACGGCATGGGGATGCTGGTGATGTTATCGGTGATCTGAAGCTTCGGCCCCAGGGCAAAGATGAAGCTGATCAAGCCCAAGCAGGCCCAAGGCCAGGCCATGCGCCAATTGCGTACGAGCGCTGCTCCCAGCAGCAGACTGATCCCCAAGCCCAACTGCATGCCGGTGTCAACCCCAAAGTGATGGATGGCGAGTAGTGTTGCTTCGATCGGTTCGCCCCAGAGAGGATGGATTACATTAGGAAAAAGCAGATCGACAAGTGCTACTGAGTGAAAGACTTGACGTGTATACCAATCTTGGGGCACAAACTCACCTACATCACGTAATGAACCCACGAAGAAGAAGAGCAGCGTTGCGGCCCATACGCTGAACATAAGTAACCCAACCCCCAGATGTGGCCAATGCACACGCCAAGACCACCAGCGCCCCTGCGGTTGCAGTGCGACCAAGGCAATATGAAAGACCATAATGATCGCGGTATAGAGCCCATAGTACTGGCTCGCCAGCGTGGTTATCAGCAGCATCATGGCAGCGAATAGCGTGCGCCACAGCGATGGTTGTTGTAATGCGTACATGAGCGCAAGAAAGCTCATGGGCATCCACTGGATTGCAATCAACTCCATGGGCCCGCCATGGAGTTGCTGCATATGGTACGGCGAACAAACATAGACAAAGCCCGCAATCAATGCTGCACTCTGGCCTACCTGTAGCCCACGCGCAATACGGTAGACGACATAGCCACCAAGCACAAAGGAGAGGATGGTGATGCTATTGAAGGCTATGACTGGGCCAAAGAGGAGCAGGATCGGCAGTACCAACAGCGCATTAGGCAGGCTCAACGTTTGCCAAAATAGCTCGGCCCCAGCCGGGTAGAACAGGTAGCGCGTTAACTGGTACGGATTCTCACCGTTCAGCAAGGTGGTACGCGCCCACCAAAGATTCCAAATACCTTGTCCTGCATCCACCGGGTAAGGCCAGATCTGAATAGCTCCAGTTTTCCAATGCAAAACAAGCGGCCATGTGTACATGATGCCTACGATTAGGTAGAAGAGTAGCACAGCACCATGCCAACGCCATGGCTCAGATGGTGGCATGACCGTGAGCGGGTTGCTCTTCAGACTTGGAGGCATTGGATGTGTTGTAAGGCTCGGTTGGCGCATGCCCAATGATTCCTACAAACAGACGGCCCAAAGCGGGTATTGGTTATGATCGCAATACCCACTTTGGGCCGCACAGATATACTAGTGAACCACCGACGAAAGCGACCTACTCCCCATTCGGATTGACCAGCGTCGGTGGCACCGCATCAAGCTCTTCTGGCTCTTCGACCGAGAGTGCGGCGAGGCGATCACCCGCCCCAAGATTGACGACGATCACGCCCTGGGTGGCACGCCCAAGCCGCGAGACCCCATCGGCACTGGTGCGCATCACGACGCCACTGGCGCTAATCAGGGTAAGCAGCGAGCGGTCGGTGACCAGGGCTGCCCCGGCGATACTATCGCCTTCGCGTAGGCGCATCGTGATCACCCCGCCAGACGAGCGTCCTTTGGTGGGGTAATCTTCGAGGGCGGTGCGCTTACCCATGCCGCGTGTCGTGACCACCAGCAGGTCGTGGTCCGGTTTGGCCAGTTGCATGCTAATCACGCGATCATGCTCGTGCAGGTTGATGCCATTGACGCCAGTTGCAGGACGGCCCATAGGCCGTACTTCGCTCTGCTTGAAGCGGGCCGTGCGCCCTTGGGCCGTCGTCAACAGCACATCCTCTTGACCATGGCTCACATGCACCCAACCAAGCACATCACCCTCTTCGAGGCCAATGGCAATCAGGCCATTGGAACGCACTTGGCTATACTCGCGCAGCAGAGTCCGCTTAATCTTACCGCGATGGGTGGCCATAATCAGGTACTCGCCATTAAAATCGGGCACAGCCAGCATACTGGTCACCTGTTCCCCCGGTTCTAGTGAGATCAGGTTGACCAGCGGCAGCCCTTTGGCCGTGCGCGAACTATCGGGCACCTCGTGGGCCTTGAGTTGGTAGACTTTACCGCGATCGGTAAAGAAGAGCAGATTCTCCAACGAGCCACAGGTAAACATATGGCGCACAATATCCTGTTCGCGGGTGATCATGCCCTTGATCCCGCGCCCGCCCCGGCGCTGCGTGCGGTAGACATCTGCCGCCTGGCGCTTGATGTAGCCACGGTCGGTGAAGGTCATCATGACTCGCACATCGGGAATCAGATCTTCATCCGAGACATCGCCAGAGACATCGGGCACAATGCGGGTGCGCCGTTCGTCGCCATACTTCTCCTTGAGGTAGGTGAGGTCACCCTGGATGAGTTGCAGCACCTTACGCGGACTCGCCAGAATCTCTTCAAGGCTGGCAATGAGCTTGATCACCTCAAGGTACTCATCATCAATCTTCTTGCGCTCCAGCGCAGCGAGGCGGCGCAACTGCATATCAAGGATGGCATTCGCCTGGATCTCAGTGAGAGCAAAGCGGCTAATCAGGTTATTGCGCGCCATCTCGGTATTACGCGACTCACGGATCGTGCGAATAACCTCATCAATATTATCGAGGGCTATCTTCAAACCTTCGAGAATATGGGCCCGCGCCTTCGCCTTTTCGAGCTCAAACTCCGTGCGACGGCGGATCACCTCTTGGCGGTGGCTAATATACTCCTGCAGCATGCGCTTGAGGGTCAGCACCTTAGGCTGACGCCCGCCATCCACAAGGGCCAACATATTGATCCCAAAAGTGGTCTGCATCTGCGTGTGCTTATAGAGCGCATTGAGCACCTTCTTGGGCTGGGCATCCTGCTTGAGCAGAATCACCAAACGCATGCCAGTGCGGTCCGACTCATCGCGCACATCGCGCACCCCTTCAATCTTCTTCTCCTTCACCAACTCTGCCATACGCTCTTGGAGGCGCGCCTTATTGACCTGATAGGGCAACTCTGTGACGACGATATTGAAGGCACCGCGATTGCCCTCTTCGATATGGGCCTTAGCACGCAACGTAATCTGACCGCGCCCCGTAGAGTAGGCGGCCAAAATCCCTTCCGTACCCAAGATACTGGCCGACGTCGGAAAATCGGGGCCGGGCAGAATCTTAATCAAATCCTCAACCGTCGCCTCGGGGTGATCGATCAGGTGCATAATCGCATTACAGAGCTCATTGAGGTTATGAGGCGGAATATTGGTCGCCATACCCACCGCAATCCCAGCCGCGCCATTGAGCAACAGATTGGGCAGCATCGCAGGCAACACCGCAGGCTCGCGGTAAGAACCATCGAAGTTGTCACGGAAATCAACCGTATTCTTATCAATATCAATCAACAACTCTTCGGCAATCGCCTCCAGACGCGCCTCGGTATAGCGCATAGCGGCAGGCGGATCGCCGTCCACGCTGTTGTGAACGATACAACCGTTGGCAAGCATAAAGTTATGATGCTCATCAACAGTAATATCATAGACATCAACCCGCTCATCCAACCAACGCACGGCCACCACACGATGATTATGCGTGCCTGCCATGTTTAGCAAGTCGTCAAAGCTCTCAAAGTAGCGCACAAGCTTCGTGCTGCGCGGAATCCAATTCGCATTGCGTTGGGCATCATAAAGATCTGGTGTTATCTGTTCACGGCCAAACTCAGCCAAAAGGCGCGACACATAGCCAGCGATTTTAGAGCGCATAACTTGACGGCTATAATCGGGATCGCGCCATTTTTTACGCAGCGATTCTGCTGCACAGGTGGACAAATCAGACATCATTGCTGGATTAGCTTGAATCCGTCGCGCATTGCTGAGGCGAACACCTTCTGCTTGGGCTTGACGAAAATGCAGATCAGCCCGCTGACGGGCCAATTTATCGCGGTGCATTGCACGCATTGCCGGATTAGCCCAGAGTTTACGTGCCATCCTTCGATGGTGATTGGGCGCAAAGCGTGCTCGATAATCAGGATCAAGCCAGCGTTGCTGGGCACCCACACGCAACTTCTCGCGCAAAGCAGGATCACTCATAGCAAAGGTGATGGCTGCAATCACCCGTTGCCGCGCTTCTGGATCGGCCCACATCTCTTTGCTGCGCGCTGCAACAATCTGAGCAACGCGAGTGCGCTGTGCATCAGTCAGAGGGCGCTTTTCAATGCCGCGCAGAGCTCGGCTCATCTTGGCACGATAAATGGGGTCTTGCCAGAGTTGGCGTAGGTAATCACCACGACGCCGAGCCTCATCGGGGTTTTGCTGGTGGCGTTCACGCAGTGCAGCCGCTACACGCGGCCCATTTGCAGCACGAAAATCAGCGCTCTTGTTCTGTTCTATCATGCGCTCACGCCGTGCTTCGCGTACTTCAGGATGGGCATCATAATAGGCACGTACCCCCTCCGCTTGCGCTGCACGAAAAGTCTCATCGCTCCAAAGTTGCTCAAGATGGGCTGCGTGCAAATGCAGGTGTTCTAGCCAGCCCATCCGCTCAATGTTTGTGGGACGATTATCGAAGCGGTTAAAGTTGCGATGGTGACGCACAAATGCTTTGCCACTAGAATGTACAAGACCGCGCTGTTCATTGTAGTAATCAGCCAAATGATGGACAAACTCATAGTTGCCGCTATTGGGTTGAAGTACCCGTAGATAGTCGTTGCAGCCACGCCGCACCGGAGCGGTATCGAAATAGCCTGCCATAAGGCTATCCTCTACAGTCAATTCCTGTGCTTGTTTCCATGTACCATCACGTAGCATGAAGCGATGATCGGGCGTGCAGCGTACGGTTGAGCCATCGTCAAAGGTGAGCTCAACTAATTCGGCATCACGTCGGGTGATCCGCGAGTAGCGCCCTTCACCGACTACAATCCGTCCCGTGTGATCCACCGAGTAGACGTAAAATATCTCTTCAGGGGCGAGTTTCGCCAACTCAGCAAAGGTGCGCTCAGTACCATCAAGCAGTTTGATCCGCGTATCGCCCGTAAAGCACCCAAAATTCCCTTGCCCATCCACCAGTGTGTAGCGCATGTTCCAGGGTTGGGCCATGCGTGCCAAGGCATCGTAGACCGATGAGTCGCCGTGGGGGTGCATTTTGCCGAGTACGTCGCCCACGATGCGCGCACTCTTCTTATAGGGCTGATTATTGCGAAAGCCCATATCCCACATCCCGTATAGGATGCGGCGCTGTACTGGTTTGAGCCCGTCACGCGCATCAGGTAACGCCCGCGAGACGATTACACTCATCGCGTAGCTTAAGTAGGCTGTGCGCATCTCTGTTGTAATATTGACGGGCCGAACAATTCCGATCTCCATGTGCTTCTCCGCCGCTTTGTAATGCGTTAAATGCTACCTTGCATTATAGCCGATGCGGGCGGCTTTGTCTAGGAGAAATCGTATATTTGTTCTTTTTTTGGGGCGATGGGGGAAGAATTCTGGCATGAGGCATCAAGATGCGCTGCATGTCTCCAAGCTGTAACGTGACATGAACCCTTCCCCTCCTACCCAAATAGCTCTGTGCCCTCTGTGCCTCTGTGGTTCAAATCCTCTCTGCCCTCTGTGCCCTCATCAGCGCAAACCAGAGTGCAACTTCTCCAGTAAGCCGCGCAGCAAAAACTGTTCCTCATTATTCAGCACGGCCATGCGTCGTTCGACCGCTTCGCTATGCAGTCTGATGGCCTGATCGCGCACTAGTACGCCGCGTGTCGTCAGGCGCAAACGCTGGGCCCGGCGATCATCGGGATCGGGGGTGCGACGCACGAGGCCGCCCGCCTCGAGTCGATCAACTAAGCGGGTTATGGTACTTTTTACACAAAATAATTCAGTACCAATGTCGGTTAAACGCCGCCCTTGGTCACGGTGCAAACGCTGTAACACCGCAAATTCAAGTGGCGTTAAGCCTGTTGCATCGAGGACTTGGCGATCACCATCGTCAAGCAGTATATAAATGTCGTGCAGAAGGCGGTGCTGCTCGCAAGCGAGCGAGGGCGAGTCTAGCATTTCCATGATCAACCCTCGTCTGGTAGAATAGTTGAAGTTGCAAACAAGTATAGTAGATTAGAACGCACTGCGTCAAGACGTAATTCTTCAACCCACGGTTGTCATGGAAGTAACCTCAGATGTCGCCCTTCTAACCAAAGCGAAGCGCCGTTTGCGCCGCAGCGCCCATGAGCAGCGCAATCTGCTAACCGATCGGGCGCAGCGGAGTGCGCGGATCCAAACGCTGATCGAGTCCCTCACAGTTTACCGTGAAGCCCAGGCGCTCCATTGCTACCTCGCTATTCGCTCCGAGGTCGAGACGCGCCCTCTGATCGGGGCGGCCCTCGCAGCGGGCAAGGCGGTCGCTTGCCCCTTTGTGGACGCTCAGGGTCTGGTGCAGCATAGCTGGCTGGCGAGTATCGCACCAACAAGCTTTACCCATGATGCGTTGGGCTTGCCGCAACCCAACCAACTCCGCCCTGCCTATGCGGGCGAGTGGCAGCTTACTCTGGTGCCACTGCTCGCTTTCGACCGAGCTGGCTATCGTTTGGGTTATGGCAAGGGCTACTACGACCGCATCCTTGCCACAACCCAGGGGCTTGCCCTTGGCCTCGCCTTTGCGTGCCAAGAGGTCACCGTAGTGCCGCGTGAAGCCCATGATCGCCCCCTCGATCTTATTGTGACTGAAGCAGAGGTGATTTGGGTATAGTTGAGGAGAATGCTGGGAGCTCTCAGTTATAGAGTTTTTTGAACAGGGGTTCACAACGCCAACGAGAAGAGGTACCGAGGATTGCACCACAGAGGCACCGAGGGCACAGAGGTAAACCTAACGAAGCAGAACATCCAGTTTCTGTATTCTTCCCCAAAGCTTTACGCTATAATGGGATTGACGATACCCTCTTGCTTGGCTGAACTATACCAACGAGCGTTGAATATTCCGCAAAGCGAGTTAGATTAACGCGCATTGGTATGCGCTAGCTCCTACTTGTCACTGGTATCACCCCTATGCCTACTCCCGCAATTGAGACAACCGAGTTGACCCGGCGTTATGGGGCGCGGGTAGCAGTGGATGCGCTCAATCTGCGCGTAGAGCGTGGTGAAATCTTTGGCTTCTTGGGGCCGAATGGGGCGGGTAAGACGACGACGATTGCGATGCTGCTCAATCTGGTGCGCCCCTCCCATGGCCAAGCGCTGGTCTTGGGCTGTGATGTGCAGCGTGAACCGGCGCGAGCCCTGGCGCACGTCGGGGCCATGATCGAAGCTCCGGCTTTCTACCCCTACCTCAGTGGCTACGATAATCTGCGCGTACTCTGTAAGGCGGGGGGGCTGCCCGAACCACGCATTGAGCAGACCCTTGCGGCAGTTGAGTTGCGGAAACGTGCCCACGATAAGGTGCAGGTCTATTCGCAGGGCATGCGTCAGCGTCTCGCCTTGGCAGCGGCGCTCTTGCCCGATCCCGAACTGATCATCCTTGATGAGCCAACCAATGGCCTCGATCCTGCCGGTACCGCCGAGATTCGCGGGCTCATCCGCGATCTAGCCGCTGGCGGGCGCACGATCTTCCTCTGTAGCCACATGCTCCACGAGGTTGAACAGCTCTGTGAGCGGGTGGCGATTCTGAAGCAGGGCCGTCTGATTGCTGAGGGGCGCGTGGCCGATCTGCTGCACCACCATCAGGGTTTGCGCCTCCGCATTGAGGGCGATCTGGCCCCCGCCGAAGCCCTCCTACGCAGTCTGCCCTGGGTGCAAGCGGTGAGCCAGGTTCACGGGCAGCTTATGGTTGATGCCCCCCCTGAACGCGCCGCTGAACTGAATGGTCACCTTGCCCGCGCTGGGATTCTTGTGGCTGAATTGACGATCCAGGCCGCTTCGTTGGAGGATTTCTTCCTTGAAGTGACGGCGGAGGAAGAACGGAAGAACAGATGAACAGAGGAACAGAGGAACAGAGGAACAGAGGAGCAGAGGAACAGAGGAACAGAGGAGCAGAGGAACAGAGGAACGGAAGAACAAATGAACAGATGCTTCCCTGTTCTTCTGTTCTCCTGTTCTTCTGTTCTCCTGTTCTTCTGTTCTCCTGTTCTCCTGTTCTTCTGTTCCTTGTAACACCCTATGCTACGTAACCTCTTCGCAGCCGAGTGGCTTAAACTCTATCGTCGGCCCCTAGCCTGGGGGTTGTTGGCGATCTTTCTTGGCTTGATGCTGCTCTCCCAAGGTCTTTGGGCGCTCGTGTTGGCCCTGCATATAGGGGCCGTTGGTGGCCTAGAATTGCAGGCGCTGGCACCGGCGCAAGTGGAGCAGCTTAAGCTGCAACTGAGCTTCCCCGGCGTCTTTGGGGCGGTCTTAGGGCAACTGAATGGCACCGGGGGCATCCTGGCGATCATTCTGGCTGCGGGTGCGCTGGGCAGCGACTATAGCTGGGGCACAATGCGGACGCTTTTGGCGCGTGCGCCTGCACGCGGTAGCTATTTGGCTGCAAAGACCCTCGCGCTCCTCTTGGCGCTGCTGCTGGCCACGCTGATCGCATTGCTGGTTGGTAGTCTTGTGGCCTTTATCGTCAGCGTTTGGCTCGATCTGCCGCTCCGCATCCGTTTTAGCGATCTGGCCCTGCTACCCTTGGGCATTGCGCGGGCGCTGCTGGTCATTTTGCCCTATCTGCTGGCCACGCTGGCCTGCGCCGCTTGGGGCCGATCCGCCTTAGCTGGCATGGGCGGCGGCTTGATCTTCCTCGCCCTTGATGTTGGTGCTGGTTCGCTCAGCTCCCTTGGCTTGGTCAATGAACTCGTACTCTTCATGATCAACCTGCTGCTTCAGCCCAACATCACCACCCTTGTGGTCCTCAATGGCCAACTCTTTGGCCTCGATCCCTCTTTGCTGACAAGTGCCCTCGATCTGGCCTATCTGCCGTCGCCGCTGCAAGCGATCTTTGTGGTTCTTATCTACAGCAGCAGCTTTGGCTATGTCGCATGGCGCACACTGGCGCGCCGTGATGTGAGCGGGCAGCAGTAAGATCTGGTTTCAGAAACGCGCTTTCAGCTTTACCGTTGGAGTGCCGACGTTAGTCGGCATCCAATGGCAGTTTGTGAACTCAGCCGACTAACGTCGGCACTCCGTCGGAGGCCAAACGGTAACGTGTCCTGAGAGGCTGTCTGAAAAGTCTATGGGTTGGCGTTGGAGTGCCGGCTTTAGCCGGCTAAAGCCGGCACTCCAGCGTTTGCCCCCCGGCTTTTCAGACAGCTTCTGAAACCATCCCTAACAAGAAGCTTCAACGCCTCCGCGTAACCCCAATCTGCCCGCAGTGGGCCGCAATTGGGCATTGTGAACACTTTGGCGAGGTGGGATGGCAAATGTTCTGGCCTAAGGTCACCAGCAGACGGTTGATGCTGAGCCAGTGTATGGGGGGCAGTTGGGCCCGTAGCGCGAGTTCCGTTGCATCCGGGTTGCGGGTGTTGACATAACCCCAGCGGTTGCAGATGCGGTGAACGTGGATGTCTACACAGATGCCTGGTAGCCCGTAGCCCGCCGTTACGACTAGGTTGGCCGTCTTGCGCCCGACGCCGGGTAGCGCCAAGAGCTGCTCAAGCTCGGCGGGTACCTTGCCGTCGTGCTGATCAAGCAGGCGTTGACAGATCTCAATAATGCTGCGTGCTTTATTGCGATAGAAGCCCACCGGGTAGATCAACTCGGCTACACGGGCCTCTCCCAAGGCCAACAGAGCCTGGGGCGTGTCGGCTTGGGCAAAGATCCGTGGTGCAACCACGGCAGTGAGGGTATCCTTGGTGCGTAGACTCAAGATGGTAGCGATCAACACATGGAAAGGAGTCGTACCCTGATCGCCCATCTGGTCAATCAGCGGCTGGGTGAAGTGCTCCAGTTCACGCTTGAGGGTGGCCAGCACCTGATCAATCGGGAAGGGGGCGCGAGAATGAATAGATGTTTCGTCAATACTCATCGGAGTGTTATACTACTTCCATTATACTTAGGTATAGCATATGGGTGTGACCAACTTGCTTGGGGGCTACGCCCCCAAACCCCCGCCGGGGGGGTAACGTAATGTGTACGGGAAGGGAGCGCGCGGGAACCTGGTTCCCTCGCATCCTTACGAGGAGCAGCAACAATGCCCAAAATTCTATTAGTTGAAGACAATGAGATGAACCGCGACATGCTTTCGCGCCGCCTCAAGCGTAAAGGTTACGACATTGTCATCGCGGTAGATGGTGCCCAAGGGCTTGAGTTGGCTCGTAGTGAACAACCTGATCTCATTCTCATGGATATGAGTCTGCCAATCATCGATGGTTGGGAGGCGACCCGTACCCTGCGCGCCGATCCGACCAGCATTGCTGCGGTGCCGGTGATTGCCTTGACCGCCCATGCCATGTCGGGTGACTATGAACGCTGCCTCGCAGCGGGATGTGATGACTATGATACCAAGCCGGTTGAGTTGGAACGTCTGTTGGCCAAGATTGAGCGGCTGTTGCAACGGGTAGAGCGCTAGAAGAAGATTATGGGTATTCGTCCCGCTATGAACCGCTTGCGCTACCCAGAGAAGTTTGTGCTGATCAGCCTGCTCTTTCTGTTGCCTTTGGTCGTAACTATGGGCTTTATGGTTGCCGAGCAGAATGTTCGCATCCGCTTTGCCCAACAAGAGATAGCGGGAGCTACCTATCTGCGTGCGCTCAATGAGGTCTATTTGGCCACCCTGCTGCATCGCCATGAGGTGCTGCGGGCCTTGACCCTAGGGATTACGGTGGAGGCGTTGCCCCATACGCGCCAGCGTGTCGAGCAGAGTATGGCTGCGTTGCGCCCGCTCCAAGCTACCTATGGCGCCCGCTTGCAGACCAGCGAACTCTTTGAGCAGATTGAGACGGGATGGGCCGATCTGCGTGACGATGACATGCGCGGTTCGGCCCTCGATGGCTATGATCGCTACCAACAATTGATTGTTGACCAGCGGATGTTGATTGCAACCGTTGGTGACAACTCTAACCTGATTCTCGACCCCGATCTCGATAGCTATTATATGATGGATGCGGTACTGCTGCGTTTGCCCGAAGCGCAGGAGTTGATGGCGCGGATCCTGTTGATCAATGAGAATTTGGTGCCACAGGAGCATCGCATTGCGGATCGGCGCACCGAGATTATTATGCAACTGAGTCTGTTGCGGGCCAATAGTGAACGCTTGCAGCGCAACCTAGCGACATCCTATGCCCATACGAACTGGACGGCTTTGGAGGCGCTACTCGAACCGGAGGTGCAACACTACCTGAGTCTGGTTGACACCATGCTGCGCGCGTATCAGGCAGCGGCAACCGAGCAGGGGCGGCTGTTAGGCACACGCGAACTGGTTGATCTGGGCCAGGCGGCGCTCGAGGCTGCGGATCAACTCTCGGCAGCCACCTCGCCCGCCCTCGAGACGCTGCTCACGATGCGGATCAACGCGCTCCAACAGCGCCAGGGCTTTACCATTCTCTTCAGTCTGCTCCTGTTGGTCTTGGCTTATGCAACGGGCATCAGGCTGATGCGCTCGATCAGCGGGCCGCTCAATGAGTTGCTGCGTGCAACCCAACGCCTCGCCGCTGGCGATCTGAGTGTACAGGTGCAGACGAGTGGCCAGAGTGAGGTAGCCATGGTTGGGCATGCCTTCAACCAGATGGCTCAGGAGATCCGCGCTAACCGCGATCTGTTGGAGCAGCGCGTGATCGAGCGCACCCACGAGTTGGCCAATAGCGCCCGGGCCGCCGAGGAGGCCCGTATCGCGGCTGAAGAGGCGCGGGCGACTGCTGAGGAGGCGACCCGCGCCAAGAGTATCTTCCTCGCCAATATGAGCCACGAGTTGCGTACACCGCTCAATGCGATCATTGGCTATGCCGAGATGCTCGAAGATGAAGCTGCTGACTTTGGCTATGATGATTTTACGCCCGATCTGGCCAAAATTCGCGTTGCAGGCCGCCAATTGCTCGCCCTGATCAATGATGTACTCGACATCTCTAAGATCGAAGCGGGGCGCATGGAGTTGCACCTCGACCGCTTTGCGCTGAATACCATGATTGGCGATGTGGTGAGTACCATTACGCCTCTGGCAGAACAGAATGGCAATCGCCTGCTGGTGCGCGGCGATACGAGCGGTACGCTCTACAATGATTTGACGCGCCTGCGTCAATCGCTACTCAATCTGCTCTCCAATGCCGCCAAGTTTACCGCCAATGGCAAGATTACGCTGGAAATCGAAAATCAGAATATTAATAGTATTGAATATCTCTGTCTCCGTGTGCATGACACCGGCATTGGCATTGATTCAGAGAAAATAGGCCAACTCTTCCGCGAATTTACGCAGGGCGACTCATCAACCACGCGTAAATATGGTGGCACTGGGCTTGGCCTCGTCCTGAGTCGGCGCTTCTGCCAGATGATGGGCGGCGACATCATCGTGAGTAGCACGCTAGGCGAGGGTTCTACCTTTACGATTGTGGTGCCGCGTGAAGTGCGCCCTGAAGATGCAGTAGCCCACTTGGTCGCTTCGAGTGATGCGGCCCCTGATGGCCCAGAGCGCGGTGTGGTACTGGTGATTGACGACGACCCGGTGACCAGTGATCTGCTGCAGCGCACTCTCACCCGCGAAGGTTTGCGCGTGGTTACGGCGATCAGTGGTGCCGAAGGGTTGGCGCGGGCGCGCGCCGAGCGCCCCGATGTCATCACCCTCGATGTGCTACTCCGTGATGCCGATGGCTGGCAGATTCTCGCGGCGCTTAAGGCCGACCCTGAATTGGCCGATATTCCCGTTGTGATGCTGACTATCCTTGATGAGCGGAGTACCGGCTTTAGCCTGGGTGCTGCCGACTACCTCACCAAGCCGGTGGATCGTCGCCGCCTGATCGAACTCGTTGGGCGCTACTGCACCTCGGACGTTGAAGCAAGCGAGGAACAGCCAGCTATCTTGGTGATCGAAGATGACCCAACCACCCGCGAGATTCTCTGCCGTACCCTTGATCAAGCGGGCTGGAAGACCCGCGAGGCCGCAAATGGGCGGCTTGGCCTCAGCGCGGTCGCTGAAGCACGCCCCCGCCTGATCCTGCTCGACCTGATGATGCCCGAATTGGATGGCTTTGGTTTTCTCAATGAACTACGCAGTCAACCAGATTACATAGACATCCCGGTCATTGTGGTCACCGCCATGGATCTGACCCACGAAGATCGGGTGATGCTCACCACCTCCGCTCAACGCATCATGCAAAAAGGTGCCTACGAGCGCGATCAGTTGCTTGGTGAAGTACGAACCCTCGTAGCAACCTATGCGCGTCACGATCAGCGCGAGCGTTAATACCATTGTAGATTGTAGATTGTAGATTGCTGAACACTTGGACCGCAGCCCTAACTTGACAAACCCCTGATCAATCAGGTAGAATGGAATCCAATGACGCGGCGTGGAGCAGTGGCAGCTCGTCGGGCTCATAACCCGAAGGTCGCAGGTTCGAATCCTGCCGCCGCTACCAAAAAGAGCAAGGGGCGTTGTGCTATGGCACAACGCCCCTTGCTCTTTGCAGCCCATTTTAGCTACTAATGTGGTTCATTCTCGAGGTCGTCCAGTTCATGCAGCAACTCTTCGGGATGCTGACGAATCTCGAGGCTGCGGGCTTCAATCTCTTTACGCAACTCACGCCGTAGTTGTGCTGCCGCCCAGCGCCGTCGTTGCACTGGCGTCCTAATACGAATAGGTGGTACCGCATGGGGCGTTCCATCTTCGTCTACCGCAACCATCGTAAAATAGCAGGTCAATACGTGACGCATACTACGCTCGGTAATCTGCTCGGCCTCCACCCGAATACCAATCTCCATCGAAGTCTTGCCAGTGTAATTCACCGATGCAATAAATGTCACCAATTCCCCAACATGGATGCGCTCATGAAAAACCACTTGGTCTACCGAAACAGTGACGACATAGGAGCCTGAATAGCGCGACCCACACGCAAAAGCCACCTGGTCGAGCAACTTGAGGATATGACCTCCGTGTACGTTGCCAGAAAAGTTAGCAGTATCAGGCGTCATCAAGACCGTCATTTCGAGCGTACGAAACTGTTCGGCAATGTCACTCATTGGCTGCATGGTGAAATCCTCATGTTTCCCTCTGCTTCTATTGCTTAGGGATGGCTTCAGGCTACTTTACCGTTTGCGCCATTAGAGGCTGTCTGAAAAGTCTATGAACTGGCGTGGCGTTGGAGTGCTGGCTTTAGCCGACTAAAGCCGGCACTCCAGCGTGTGCCCCCCGGCTTTTCAGACAGCTTCTAAGGTGTTCTGAAGCCTCGGCCCTATTTCCTATTTCCTATTTCCTATTTCCTATTTCCTGTATCCTTCCCATAATACTACATGCTACTACCCCTTGATCCCCAACTCTGTCAGGCGTTCTGCGGTTGGATCGCCCATGCGGTTCCAGCCGTGACGACGGTAGTATTCGGCCAGCATGGCGTTGAGTGGCGGGTTGAAGTTGGCGGCCCGCCCTTCTGCCAATGGTTCTTCGAGCCAGCGCTCTGGGAGTTCGTCTATGCCACCGTTATCGGCGTAGCGGCGGGCAAAGAGGCGCTCAATCGTCACAATGCGCTCGCCGATACGCGCCATGTCGGCCCCCGAGACGGTGACGCCGGTGGAGGCAGCGATGAGTGCGAGCAGTTCACCGGGCGAGACCTGGTAGCCCATCAGCCCTAAGCGGCGACAGAGGCCAGCCGCATCAAGCACAGCGGCGAAGCGTTCGTGCCAGATCATGCGTACAACCTTATGCTGGAGGCTCTGGGGTGCGGCGGGCTGTTCAGGTAGCCATGCGGGTGGTTCGTCAACGAGTTCATCATAGTACATCGCATAGCGGTGATCGCCGCCAATCGGTGCAGTCGCCAATGCAAGGGCAAAGCCGGTGAGCGCCCGCGGATCAAGGCCAGGCAGGGCCAAGCCCTTTGCTTGGGGTGCGAAGGCGCTGCTGCCCCAAAAGACCTCCTGCATTTCACCGACACCAAGCGAGAGGATGTCGCGCTTCTCTTGGCGCGTACCGAGGCGTTCAATCGCGTTGAGTACCGCCTGTTCATCGCCCCATGCTAGGGTGCGGCTTGGCGCAAGCCCACGATCCTGACACTCCATCATAAAGGCGATGGAGGCACTGGTGGCAACCGGATCAAGCCCCAGACGCAGGCAGCGTTGGGCAATGGTGGTAAGCGCCTCAAGGCTCTTGATGCCGCAACGTGCCCCAAAACCGGCCACGATCTCCAGATCGGGCACGGGCATGCCTTCGCCTGAACGGGTAGGCAGATCGAAGTAGCAGGGCATAGGGCAACCCGCACAGCCGCGGCTATGCTTGGGACGGGCCGCAAAGGCGGCGCGCGCATAGGCAATCTGCTCATCGAGTTTGCCATGCGCCCCGTTCTGTTCGGTGAGTGCCCCGACCTCAACGGCACGTCCGAGGAAGTGGGCACTCCCTAGTTCACCGATGCCCGCCGCTAGGGCACTCGTATCAACGCGGCGGCGAATAATATCGAGCGCCAGGGCCAAACGACGCTCATCGGGCGGGGTAATGGGCTGCCCGCCACGGATCGCCACCGCCTTGAGCCGCTTGGTACCCATGACCAGCCCGGTGCCCGCCGGTTCAGCCATGTAGCGCCCTTCAGCGACAATACTCGCGTAGGCCGCTTCGGCTTCACCCGCTGAACCGATACAGATGGTTGTGGTGTTATCGCCATGTTCAGCCCGTAGTGCTGCCGCCGTCGCCACCGTATCAAGGCCACGTAAGCGTTCGGCAGAACGCAGCCGTACATGGTCGCCATCAATATACAGATAGACCCAGTCGGGCGCTTGGCCACGCACGACCAGCACATCGTAGCCAGCGCGGCGCAGTTGTGCGCCCCAATGGCCTTGGGCCCAGCTATACCCAATTGCGCCCGTCAGTGGCGAACGGGTACCAACTACAAAGCCGCCACTGGCAAAGGCACTGGTGCCTGCCAACGGGCCAGCAGCAAAGATTAACAGATTTTCGGGTGCCATAGGCGGTGTGTCCGCAGGCAAATGGTGCCAAAGCAACCATGCAATTGCGCCACGTCCGCCCAAGTAGTCCCGCTCGACAATCGCCGGAAGGTGCTGGCGCGCATGTCCGCGCTCCAGGTCAACAGTAAGAGTGCGCAAGGCCATAGTTTTGCCAGCTTCGCTGGATATTAGGTGCGGAAGGTAGAAATACTCCCTTATTATAACGCGCCCATGCAACCGTTGTGGTAGTATTGTATAGAGATTGTTTTGGTAATATCCGCCGACAGGCTGTATGTATGGCAAAGCGTCCAGGTGGTACGGGCACGACTTCGGGGCGTAGCCCTGCGGCCCAAGCACGGACTGAACAGCAGAATGCGCGCCGCCAAGAACGCCTAGCGCTGCTCGAAAGCCTTGATTGCCTGCGCGGAGCACCGCCCGGTGAGTTGGCCCGCTTGAGTGAGTATTGTACCTTTCGGGCTTTTCAGGCTGGGGCAACGGTGCTTGGCCAGCAGCGCCATGATCGCTTTCTCTTCTTGGTGCTGCGTGGGACACTCGAGTTGCATCTGCGTGATAAGGATGGCTGCGAGGTGCTGATGGGTGTCTTGGGCCGTGGCGATTGCTGCGGCGAGGGGCCGCTCTTTGGCGAGTTCTTTCGCCGCATGAGCGCCTTGGCCCAGAGTGATTGCTACCTGCTGCAGGTGCCCCTCAACGAATTGCGTAACGCTCAAGCGGCCATGCCAATGGTGAATACGGCGTTGCGTCGTGTGTACAAGCAGCGCATGATTGAAGCAACCCTCGCACGGGTGCCGTTGCTGAGCCAACTGCTGCCGATGGAACGCCTCGCTTTGGCCGCCCTATTGCGTCCCGCCAATTTTGCACCTGGCGAGTTGATTATGCAGGAGGGCAGCAATACCGATGCGCTCTATTTGATTGAGTCGGGCCATGTGACGGTTGAGCAGGGCGAGTTGACCATTGCAACCCTTGGTGAGGGTGACTTCTTTGGTGAGATTGCGCTCCTGACGAATCAGCCTCACCGCGCTGGTGTGCGCGCCCTGACCACAACGACCGTCTTGGCACTACCGGGTGAACAGTTCCACGAGTTGATCGCAAGCCGCCCTGATCTTGAGGCTCAACTACGCAGCGTGATCGAGCAGCGCATGCAGGCGACGGTAGCACTCAGTAGCGATACGAATCGTGGGCGTGAGCTTGAATTTGCGGTTCAGCGCGGGCTCCTGCGCGGGGCCTATCTGTTGGTGCGTACCCCTAGTCTCTGTTCCTCCGATTGTCGCTATTGTGAAGATGCCTGCGCCGCCCGCCACGGGCGGGCCCGCTTGAAACTCAACGGAGCAGAGATCAATGGCCTCGAAGTTGCTGATGCGTGTCGTCAGTGCAGCGTCGGCCCCGAATGTGCCGAAGTCTGCCCCGAAGCTGCCTTTGAACGCACCGAGACAGGTGTCCTGCTGATTACCGAGCGCTGTACCGGCTGTGGTGAGTGTATTCCGGCCTGTCCCTACGATGCGGTGGCGCGCGTATCATTGCCAACCCTTTCAATTGCCCAAAACCCCTTCTGGAATGTGCTGCACCATGCCATCGAGAAGCTGCGCCGCCATCCCGCCATCCCACTCGAACCAACGCGCCCCACCCATCGCGCCGATAAGTGCGATTTTTGCTATGGTTACGATGATATTGCCTGTATTGACCACTGTCCCACTGATGCGTTGCGTATGGTTTCAGTTGAGGAGATTTTTCCCTTGTAGTATGTTGGGCTATAGCCTATTTTCTTGATCCTATTTTTTAATCCTCAATTAAGGAGTATCCTCATGTCTACTTCATTACGCCTGTTGATCTATAGTATTGTCGTGTTGCTGCTGGCTGCTTGTGCGAGTTCTGCTGAACGGCTGCCCCTCTCGGTTGAACCTAGCTTTGATCATATGAGTGTGCAACAGCTCAAGACGACCCTCGATAGTGCGCAACCCATCCTGGTGCTTGATGTGCGTACCCCCGCTGAGTATGTGGGCGATGGTCATATTGCGGGCTCGTTGCTCATTCCGGTAGAGGAATTGCCCGCCCGTTTGGATGAGGTGCCGAATGATCAGCCGATTGCTTGCTTTTGCCGTTCGGGCAATCGCAGTCAGACCGCATGTAGCATTCTGGCACGAGCGGGCTATAGCAACCTGAGCAACGTTGATGGCGGTATTCGCGCTTGGGTTGCCGCAGGTTACCCCGTTGAGTAACGCATGCCTATACAAATGGATGGTCAACGCCGCTAACCCTGTTAGTTCGCAGTACAGAGCAGAGATGCTATAATAATCCCGATTACCGTCTGTGATACAAAACACAAATAGGCAAGCAGCAGATATGATGGGCGCTGACTGCGCGGAAGGGAGTGCATGTGAAAGAGTTTTTCCGGCGCACCAGGAAGAGCTTCGACTCGGATCAGAGTGCGGAGACTGTCCAGATTCCCGATGATCTGTGGGTGAAGTGCCCATCGTGTCGTGAATTGATCTATCGCAAAGAACTTAACGATAACCTGAAGGTCTGCCCGAAGTGTAGCCACCATATGCGTATGAGTGCCCGTGAGTGGGTGGGCTTGCTTGATGTTGGCTCCTTCAGCGAGACCGATGCAAACCTGTTGCCTACCGATCCGCTTGGCTTTGTAACCCCCGATGATACCTATGCCAACAAGCTGAAGAAGTCGCAGCACCGCACCGGCATGACCGACGCGATGCTTACGGGGGTTGGCAGCATCAATCGTATGTGGATCGGCATTGGCGTGGGTGATTTCTCCTTCATGGGTGCTTCGATGGGCAGTGTCTATGGCGAGCGCTTGGCCCGTGCTGCTGAACAGGCCGCGAAGCTCAACATTCCGCTCTTGACCATCAACACCTCCGGGGGGGCGCGGCAGCAGGAGGGGGTGATTGCGCTCATGCAGATGGCCAAGGTCACCATGGCGCTCAGCCGTCTCGCCGAGGCGGGCCAGCCCCACATTGCGGTGATGATAGACCCTTGCTACGGCGGCGTTACCGCCTCGTACCCCTCGGTCGCCGATGTGATCATTGCCGAGCCAGGGGCCAATATTGGCTTTGCGGGGAAACGCCTGATCGAGCAGATTATCCGCCAGAAGCTGCCCGCTGGCTTCCAGACGGCAGAGTTTATGCTCAAGAATGGCATGGTTGACATGGTGGTTTCGCGGAGCGATCTGCGCGATGTGCTTGATCGGCTGTTGCGCCACTACAATGCGCGTAGCAAGCCTCCGGTGGTTCAGGCGCAAGCAGAGCCGGAGTTGGCCGGTTATGCACAAGGGAGGGCCTGATGGAGCAACTCGATACCCCCCACGTCGCATCAGAGCTTACCCCCTGGGATCGGGTGCAGCGGGCGCGCCATCCCCAGCGCCCCCATACGCTCGACTATGTCTTTGCGCTCTGTGAGGATTTTGTTGAACTGCACGGCGACCGCCGTTTTGGTGATGACGCCGCGATTGTGGGCGGCATGGCCAGTTTCAACGGGCGCACCGTGATGGTGCTTGGGCACCAGAAGGGCAGTGACACACGCGAGAATATGCGGCGCAACTTTGGCATGCCCCTGCCCGAAGGCTACCGCAAGGCTCAACGCCTGATGCGCCACGCCGAGAAGTTTGGCATCCCGGTGCTCTGCTTTGTTGATACGCCGGGCGCTAATCCCAACAAAGAATCGGAAGAGCGCGGCCAGGGCAACGCCATCGCCGAAGGGATTCAGGTTATGACCACCCTGCGGACCCCGATTATTGCCACCGTGATCGGTGAGGGGGGCAGTGGTGGGGCGTTGGCCATCAGTGTTGGTGACCGCATCCTCATGCAAGAGAACTCGATCTACTCGGTTGCCTCGCCCGAAGCAGCCGCCTCGATCCTCTGGCGCGACTCGGCCCGCGCCCCTGATGCCTCGCGGGCGCTGAAGCTGACCGCCCAAGACCTGTTGGAACTTGAGATCATTGACGAGATCATCACCGAACCCGCAGGCGGGGCGCACCTTGATGCCCAAGCGGCGATCAACGCTGCTGGCGAACGCATCGCCGTGCATCTGGAGCAGGTCTGTGCCCTTGACCTCGACACACTGCTGCATGAGCGCTATGCGAAGTATCGCTCAATTGGGCGCTTTGAAGAGCAGCAGAATGTGTTGTTGCGGGTGTAGCGGAGGGGGGGCGGCGAGCCGCCCCCGAACCTTCAGAACGGCCTTTGCAGATTTATCCCAATCACCCTTTGGGACACCATGTTCGGCAATCTACAATCTACAATCTGCAATCTACAATCTGCAATGGTATTACCCCTCTACCTCGCGCAGATCTTCAAGGATCGGCTCGGCAACGCGAGTGAGTTCGGCGTTGACATCGGTAAAGACGGTGCTGGGATCCTCACCATTGATGATGATACGCTCTAGCCCTTTACCAATGATCTGATCGCCATTGCGAACGAAGACGCGCGCAGCATCCTGGGCTTGGGTGAGTGGCAATTGGTCCACCGCTGTCTTGAAGTTGGGATTCTCGTTGAAGAAGTTGACCATATCGGGGGTGGCTTTGGTGCTGATGCGTACCGGCATATAGCCAGTATTGCGCGCCCAGACGCCAGCCTGCTCAACGTTGGTCACAAAGGCGATGAACTTCATTGCAGCCTGCTGCTTCTCGGCTGGGGCACCGCTAGGAATAGCCAAGCCCGCACCGCCCGTACAACAGCCAAAGTTGGTCTCTTTGGGCAAGAAACCGACGCCGACATCGAACGGCGCATTGGAGGTGAGACCAGCTAAACTGCCAGTGGAAGCCATCATAGATGCTGCCGTGCCACCAATAAAATCGGTGTTGATATCGGGTACCAGTGTGGCCCATCCATTGGATCGAGCGCTATCCTGGAAGAATTGCGCCGCCCGCAATGTATCGGAATCCGTCATAGTCATGGTGAAATCATCGGTGGAATACTGGCCTCCGTGCTGCCACACGACTGGCTGGAAGAGCCATGCGATGTAACTGGCCCCATTGGGATGCACATAGGCCGCACGGCGCATGGTCGTGCCCTCGCGCTCGATCAACTGAGGTGCCCACTCTTCAAACTCGGCCCAGGTCTCAGGGGCACGATCGGGCAAGCCCACCTCAGCCCAAATCTCCTTGTTGTAGTAGAAGAGCGGCGTTGAACGGGCAAACGGTATCCAAAAGTGCTTGCCTTGGCGCACACCCTCATTGAGCAGGGCCGGCTCATAGTCGCTGAAGTCTACACCCTCGGCTTGGGCAAGGCTATCAAGTTGACTAATCATGCCTGCGACATAGAAGCTAAACCACCAGACATCAGAGAGCAGGATCACATCGGGGATGGTATTGGCTTGTAGTCCGGCAGTAAACTTCTGCGCGGTCTCTTCATAGTTCCCCTGGAACTGATAATCTACCACTACATCACTCTGGGCCGCATTGAAGCTACTCACCATAGCTTGCTCGGCTTCACCCAGATTGCCGCTAAAAGAACCCCAGTAGGTAATGTTGACGGTAGAGCCTGGTTCACTAACTACGGCGGGGGCACCGGTCTCGGCTTCATCGTTAGCCGGGGGGCTGGTTGGCGTTTGGGTTGTCGTTGCAGCACCACAAGCAGCGAGGGCTGCCGTGCTACCACTAGCGAGCAGTAACTTGAGCATCTGACGGCGTGTGAGCATCTGTTGGGTCATGGTGAACAATCCCTTTCTCTCTACTATCCCTTGACAGCACCAGCAGCGATACCTTCAACGATATAGCGTTGGAGCCAGAGGAACACGAGCAAGACAGGCACGATCAAAAAGAGTGAACCGGCCATTACCACGCCCCAATTGATCACCCCTTCACTATTGCGTAGCCAGAAGATACCAATAGGGAGGGTACGCATATCGGAGGTGTGGGTCACCAAAAGGGGCCAGAGGAAATCATTCCAGCGCGCAACCAGCGCCAACAGCGCCATGGTGACAATAGCGGGCTGTGACATGGGGATGACAATACTCAACAGAATCCGCACATGGCCAGCCCCATCCACGCGTGCTGCCTCAATCACCTCGAAGGGCAGGGCGAGAAAGGCTTGGCGCAGCAGGAAGGTACCGTAGGCCACAGCAGCACTCGGAATAATGATGCCTGCGTAGGTGTTGATCCAACCCAAACGGCCCACAGTGAGATAGTTGGGCACAATTGTTATCTCAGGTGGGATCATCAGGCCAGCCAGGAGTACGAGGAAGACCAAATCTTTGCGTGGGAAACGCAAGAAAGCTAGGGCGTAAGCTGAGAGAACAGCAAGCAGCACCTTGGCCAGCGTCCCCCCAAGGGTGGTAATGAAGCTATTGATGTAGTAGCGACCAAAGGGGGCAGCATTCCAGGCACGCGAAAAATTCTCGAAGGTAGGATTCAGGGGTACCCATGTAGGTGGAATGCGATAAATCTCCGCCGACTCCTTAAAGGCTGCAATGATCGTCCAATAGACCGGCAAGCCCACCAAGAAGATAGCCAAGGCCATAGCTAAGTAGCCAAAGAAGCGCTGCACATGCAATAACCCCTTATTGGCTTTGGTTACCACCGGGCGAGCGAGTATCGTCTCGTCACGTACCGTCATAGCCGCTTATACCATTTCAGATTGCAGCAAGAATTCCTCTTATACCAATTGCCGTTGAATATGCCGCATAGCAAATTACGTCAGACCGCATTGCAATGAGGTATACCCTGCTTGTCACTCGTCACTCATCACTCGTAACTGGTATTACCCGTAGTTTACGCGTTGCTCAAGGTAGCGAATCTGGATAATCGTGAGGACAAGCATGATCATGAAGAGCACCACAGCTACTACACCAGCCTGACCTGCGTCATAGCTCACAAAACCAAGGGTATAGAGGTGATAGATGAGGGTTGTCGTTGAGATCACGGGGCCACCATCGGTAAGCACTTTAATGATGTCAAAAGCTTGGAAGGTAGCCAACACGCTTGTAACGGACAGAAAGAAGGCGATGGGCGAAAGGCCGGGTAGGGTGACATGCCAGAAACGCGCCCACGGGCCAGCCCCATCTACGCGGGCGGCCTCATAGAGTTCGCGGGGAATCCCTTGTAGCCCAGCGAGGTAGATCACCACCGCATAGCCAAGATTTTTCCAAACATAGACAATAATCACGGCTGGCATGGCCCAAGCTGGATCGGAGAGCCAATTGGGTGAGGCGATGCCAAGCGGGCGCAGGAATTGATCAATCAGGCCGTAGCGCGGATCAAAGATATAGCTCCAGACGACCGCAACGACTGCCCCTGACATAATGACTGGCGAGAAGAGTACCGCACGGGCGGTGTTGCGGTAGCGCAGCGGTTGATTGATCAGCAGCGCAAGCGCCAAGCCAATGATCAGCGTGAGGCCCACCGAGAAGAAGGCGAAGACAAACGTATTGGTGACAATTGTCCAGAATTGGGCACTACTGAAGACATTGGCATAATTATCAAGCCCAACAAAGGGCTTGGTTGGCCGTAAGAAGTTCCAGCGCACAAAGCTGAGGTAGAAGTTGTAGATCAATGGCCAATAGGTAAAGACAGCAAAGAGCGCAAGGTTCGGGCCAATTAACAGCACAAAGAGGAGCCACTCATGGCGCTCACGTGGGCTAGGCATGCGTAGAGATCCGAGGAAGCGAGTCATACATACCAAACTGATAGCCGGATAACACCAACGCATCCTAGCGATGAAGCGTTAATGTTTACCACACATTCCATTAAGCAGAGGTAAATAGCTGATTAAGAGATGGCTGATAACCAAGCTATTGGGTGCTACGTCCTGCAACCATGCAAAAGCGGGGAGGGCCAAAGCCCTCCCCGCTGGTTGTCGCTTAAAAATGAAAGACCCTACGCGGGTTCAACCTCAATCCATGCACGCTGCATATCAAAGAAGACGGTAGCAAAGAAATCGAGAATAGCCTTCAAGAGACCATACTTATCATCGAGGGCATGCTTGGCAACCAGAACATCTTGGGGATCGGTCAAGAGCCGTGCTTTGCCGTCAACCGTGGGGCCAAGGGGCTTACCTGTGCGATCAGAAGCGCCAAGTTGGACGCGGGGGTTGTTGCGGATACGCTTGACCTTGCCCGAATCCTCAACCGTCATGATGTAGATGCGACCATCCTTTTCGGCGAACCACATAGGCGTCTTCACCGCCTCACCATTTTTGCGGAAGGTGAAGAGATTGGCGTAACTTTGGTTGTGAAGAATACTGAAGGGGGCGTCCGACGTGGCCTGACTCATGTTGTTGCTCCTTGTGTTTACCCGGCCTACTATAATTGTAGCATAAACCTGTTTATGTGCCGGGCAGGTTTGGTTGTCTGTGACGCATTGGGTATTTTCTGCTACAATCGGGAGGCTTCGCCCCCCAGGGGCGGAGCCCCAAAGCGGATTCTAGGACGGCACCTAGGGGCATGGCCCCAAACGAACAATGTGGAGAAAGATTTAAGGATGAGTAGTCAACGGGTCGTGGTAGTGATGCCCGCCTATAATGCTGCGCGCACCCTAGAGCGTACCTACCGCGATATTCCGCATGGTGTGGTTGATCATGTCATTTTGGTTGATGATGTCTCGCGGGATGAGACGGTCGAGGTAGCGCAGCGGCTCGGCCTAGAGGTGGTCATCCACGTTCAGAATCGGGGCTATGGCGGGAACCAGAAGACATGCTACCTAGAGGCGTTGCGCGCCGGGGCTGATATTGTGGTGATGTTGCACCCCGATTATCAGTATGATTCGACCTGTATCCCGCAGTTGATTGCGCCAATCGTTGCGGGTACCTGCGATATGATGCTCGGTTCGCGCCTCTTGCGCCAGCCTGGGCAGGGTGGCAATCCCGCGCTCGCTGGTGGCATGCCGATCTGGAAGTATGTGGCCAACCGCTTTTTAACCATCAGTGAAAATATGGTGTTGGGCCTGCGCCTCTCGGAGTGCCATACCGGCTTTCGGGCCTACAATCGGCGTCTGCTCGAAACGGTGCCCTTTCTGCTCAATTCCGACGACTTTGTCTTCGATAGCGAGATGATCGCCCAAGCGGTACTCTATGGCTTTCGTATTGGCGAGATTGCCGTGCCGACACGCTACTTCGAGGAGGCCTCGTCGGTCAATTTCCAGCGTTCGGTGATCTATGGCTTGGCGACACTCAATGTGCTGCGGCGCACCATGCTGCATCGCATGGGCTTGCGGCGCTACCGCCAGTTTAGCTTGCAACTCGGTGATGTGTTGAGCCCCCACCATAGTGCGGCAATTCTCGGTGGGCGCGAGTGATAGTGGTTAGCGGTTAGTGGTTAGTGGTTAGTGGTCAGCAGTTGGCGGTTATGTGGTTAGCCGAGCGTGGCTTACCAATCTGTTTCGCCCTGCTCGTCACTCGTCACTGGTCACTCGTCACTGGTATAAGTTCTTATGGCCCTGTTGCAACGCTGGCCCCCACTGACCATACCTGGGGTGCTGCTACTCCTTGTCACCCTCTTGCTCTGGTTGCTCTTGCGCTCTCCTCAGCCGCTGCAGCTTGATGTTGGTGTGGATGCTGACACACGTTTCCTGAGTGGCTTTTATCTGGTAGAGCGCCACTATGGGCGCAGTTTTCGTTGGAGCGGGCCGGAAGCACGTATGGTGCTGCATGGGGCAAGTTCGGGCCCAAATCTGTTGCGCCTATCCTTGAATGGCGAACAGCTTGCGGCCCAAGCAGATCCGACCTTGACCCTGATGCAAGAGACGACGCCTGTTGTGCGTTTTGCTGTAACAGAGGGCTGGCGTCACTATGCCGTTGTGCTGCCGCCAGGTGTTGCGGCCCAAGCTCGTGGCGTGGCCCAACCGCTCGATCTCCACTCGACGCTGGTGCGCCCCGGCCAACGCCCCGCTGATCTTGATCTCCGTTTGCTCGGTGTGCCCTTGGCGGAAGTGAGCCTTACGCCATTGCCAGGCAGCAACCACGCCGCCCTCAGCCGCAGTCTTGCGCTGGGTTGGCTCTTAGCCGTGCTGGTCGCTGCGTTGATCTGGGTGGTTACGCTGCTGCGGGCATACCAGACGCCACTGCTTGCCGCTGCCGCAAGTCTGCTGATTGCCCTTGTTGGTAGCGCATTGCTGCTCTGGGCTTGGTATGATCCCTATAGCCTTGTCTGGATGCTTCCGCCAACTCCTTGGCTGTTGGGGACGGCGACATTGCTGTTGTTGCTGGCGTGGCGTGGTGCGGCAGCGCGGCGGGGCGACGAGGTTCATGGGCAGAGAGAAAACGGGTTCATTGCCGCAAAAGAGCGCAAAGCAACACAAGCAAACAGCGGTGCCTGCGCCCCTCTCCCACAACGTGGGAGAGGGGTAGGGGGTGAGGGCCATCCAAGGCATCCCAAAACCCAATCCGTGGATTCAGGAATAGATGTTCTGTATGCCCATGAAGGTGGCAAGGCTCTGGCCTGGCTCACCACCCCCTGGCCGGTCTTGGTTGGCTTGGGGTTGCTCGCCTTGGCAGGTGGTATGTTGGCAACCCAATTGCCCTTTGCGGTTGGTGCAGGCATAGCCGTGGCTCTTGGGGCGTTGCTGCTGCTTACGGCGGGGCCGCAGGGGCTAGGCAACAACCTTTGGCAACCAAGTGGGCCAGATTTCAGTCGTCAACACGCCCTGCTCCTCTTGACGCTCATCTTCATCCTTGCCCTTGCGCTGCGCCTCTTCCGCCTCGACGAGATGCCCTTTGGCCTGTGGCGCGATGAGGCGCGCCACGGCCTCTTTGCGCAACGCATCCGTGATTTCTCTGGCTACCGCCCCATCTATATTGCCAGCGAGCGGGTGAATATGCCGGCTTTGGGGCTCTATCCCTTTGCCCTGGCGCTCTACCTCTGGGGTGAGCAACTCTGGTCTATGCGCCTCGTTACCGCCGTTGCTGGGGCGCTGACGGTCTTTCCGTTGTATGCCTTAGCTGCACTGCTCAGTGGCCAACGTGCGGTGGGCCTTGTAGCCGCGCTGTTGCTTGCTGCATCCAGTTGGCATATTACGATTAGCCGCTTCTCTTTTCCAACGGTTTTTGATCCGCTGTTGGCGTTGAGTGGGCTGGTGTTGCTCTTGGTGGGGTTGTACTGGGGCGGTGAGGAGGCGAGGAGGCGAGGAGGCGAGGATACGAGGAGGCGAGGAGGCGAGGACGCGAGGAGGCATCCCGCATCCCGCATCTCGCATCTCGCTTCCCGCTTCCCGCTTCCTGCTTTCCTGCTCACACTCATCGCGGCTGGTGGACTGCTTGGCTTGGCGGTGCAGACCTACCACACCGGGCGGGTTGCGCCCTTGGTGGCTGCGTGGTTGGGCTTTTTGCTGCTCTGCTTCTACCCCCATGCTTGGCGGAGGCTGCTTGGGGGCGCTATTGCGATCATACTGGGGCTGTTGCTTACCCTTGGCCCACTGTTTAGCTATGCGCTCAACCAGCCAGAGGCTTTTAATGATCGCGTAGGGGCGGTCTTTCTGCTCAGTCCTGAAATATTGCGTGCCGAAGCACCGCTGGTGGCCTTGGATGATGCGCTCCGTCGCCACCTTTTGATGTTCCATGTGCTTGGTGATGAGAATGGCCGCCACCATGCGCCCCGGCATCCGATGCTCGACTATGTGAGCGGAATCGGGATGCTCCTTGGTCTTGCGGCCCTGCTGCGCTGGTGGCGTGATTGGCGCACCCTCTTCATTTTTGGCGGCCTCGGCTTGGGTTTGTTGCCAAGCGCATTGGCGATGAACGCCCCTCATGGCATGCGTGCCTTCGCCGCAATTGGCTTTGTCTACATCATTGTCGCCCTGGGCTGGGTGGCACTCTGGCGTAGCTTGTGGGCGCGATGCAACCGTTTGCGTCCCCAGCTTGTGCGTGGGCTTGCTGTAGGCTTGTTGAGTCTGAGTGTGGCGCTGAATGTACACCTCTATTTTGTGGTGATGCCGCCACAAGTCGGGGTCTACTTGGTCTTCTACCCGGTGCAGAGCCAGATGGGGAGCTATGTGCGGAGCTTGGCCGATGAGGATCGTTTACCGCCACAGATCTTTGTCGGTGATGGCTTGCCCCAAGACCCAGTCTTTGCCTTTCTGACAACAGGCATTCCGGTAGCTACCTTCGCTGGCGCACAGCTCTCAACTCCGGCTGAAGCGGGGGCGCTCTTTCTGCTCTCTGGCTATTTTGTGCAAGAGGACCTTGCGGCCCTAGCTTCCATCCTTGGGCCCGACCCCGAACCTGTGGTGATGGGGCCACTCTTTCCTGATGGCAGCCGACGCACGTTCTATGGTTATCGTCTACCATGAATGTTCTATTTGAGCGAAAATCAGCCCTAGCTCTGGCTGTTGCTATGGTGATCCTGCTATGTACAAGCAGTATGCTCTGGTTCGCCTTGGCCAGTGCTCCAGCGCCACGGATCGATCTGGGCAGCCCGAACGATGATCGCTGGTTGGGGGGCTTTCATCCGGCTGAATTTGGCGAAGGCGCTCACTTTCGTTGGAGTGGCCCTGGTGCCCGTCTGGTCTTTCATGGCGCAACGCGGCACGCTACGCTCCTCGATCTCCGCTTGAGTGGCGAATATCTGGTGGCGCGTAATGAGCCATCAATCCGCCTGATGAGTGGTGGATCGAACCACGCAAGCTTTGAAGTAGCGCCTGGCTGGCGCATCTATCGGCTCTTGCTTGCCCCTGGCGCTGCCGCTACTCCTTGGGGTAACAGCCAGCCACTTGAGCTGGAAACGGCCCTGAGCCAACCAGGGGTGCAGGCTGATGTGCGTGACTATCGTGTCCTTGGGGTGGCTCTCGATTGGGCCAAACTGACACCGTTGCAACATCATGCTCTGGCTGCCCTGCCCCAGAGTGTAACCCTTGCTTGGCTACTGGCACTCAGCGGGGGCGCAACTGCTTGGTTGGCACAACATTGGCAGCGGGCCGCAATAGGCTCTGCGTCGCTGAGTATGCTACTCGGTGGGATCGGGTTGAGCATCTGGGCTTGGCTTGATCCGGCAGGACTGGTTTGGGCCTTGCCTCCAAGCCCCTGGTTGTTGGGCAGTGCGAGTCTGCTGCTCATCTGGCTCTGGCTGCAACGCATGCCAGTTCTACCTGAACACGCATTACCGCGTGGCGCAGCCCTCGGTTTGGTGGTAGTTGCAACTGGTGTTGCGCTCATGCATAGCCAAGTGGCAATCCTTGTAGGCTTAGGGCTGGCGTTGCTCGGCATGCTGCTGCTGGCTCGTCTGCCTACCCAAGCAGGTGCTGCCTGGCAAACATTGGATATGCCAATAAGCCAACGGCATGCCCTCTTGATGCTCAGTGTCATCTTTCTACTCGCCTTGGGTTTACGCCTCTTTCGACTGGATCAACTCCCCTTTGGCCTCTGGCGCGATGAGGCCCGTCATGGTCTGGTGGCACTACGCATGCTGGAAGACCCTGCCTATCGCCCGATCTACGTACTCGATCATCAGGTTCATTTGCCCGGTTTGGGGCTCTACCCATTTACATCGGTCATCCATCTGTTTGGCCCATCTGCCTGGAGTCTACGGATTGCCACCGCCTTTGCTGGTGCGCTGACCATCTTCCCAATCTATGCGGTAGCTACACGACTTACGGGC
This sequence comes from Candidatus Viridilinea mediisalina, assembly GCF_002532535.1. GTDB lineage: Bacteria > Chloroflexota > Chloroflexia > Chloroflexales > Chloroflexaceae > Viridilinea > Viridilinea mediisalina. The sequence goes on along the minus strand of NZ_NQWI01000005.1, from coordinate 48,633 downwards.
CAACGTGCGCTGGGTTTAGCAGCCGCCCTGTTCCTTGCAACCTCAAGTTGGCATATCAATGTGAGTCGCTTGGCTTTTCCAACCGTTTTTGAACCTCTCTTTACGTTGAGTGGCATTGCCTTGCTGCTCTTTGCGTTGGCAAACAGGCGTGCAGAGGCGCATCAACAGCCCTTCGTAGCGTTCCATCTATTGGCAGCTCTGAGCGCAGGTATTTGTCTTGGCTTTGCCCTTCAGACCTACCATACCGGCAGGGCTGCACCTCTAGTCGTAGCGTGGTTGGCCCTCTTGCTGCTGATCCACAATCCGAGACAATGGCAGGCTTGGCTTGTACGTATGCTCCTGTGTGGGCTAGGCTTCATCATCACCACCGCACCACTTGGATGGTATGCTATCGTTGAAGCTGAGGCATTTAATGATCGGGTTGGCCAGGTCTTTCTACTTGGAAACGAGAGTCTGCGTGGGCTTGCCCCCCTAGACGCACTTGACAATAATCTGGAGCGCCACCTGCTCATGTTCAATGCTTTAGGCGATGCCAATGGACGCCACCATGCGCCACTGCGGCCACTCTTTGATATTATTGCAGCAATGGGGCTGCTGTTGGGCTTGGTGGCTCTGGCACGAAATCTGCACGACTGGCGCACGGTGTTTTTGCTGTCAGCTTTAGCCATTGGCATACTACCGGGCCTGTTCGCGGTGGATGCGCCCCATGCGATGCGGACTTTTGGCAGCCTTGTGCCCGCCTATCTCATTGCGGTGTTTGGTTGGGCTTGGGCCCTGCACCTTGCGACCCCAAGACTGGCCCTGCGTCGTTTCGTATTCACTGTAGGCGTTGGGGCGCTGATTGTACTCAATGCGGGCCTCTACTTTGTACTCATGCCGCCCCAAGTGGGCGTCTACCTGGTCTTCTACCCAGTGCAGAGCCAGATGGGCGTCTATATGCGGAGCTTGGCCGACGAGGAGCGTTTGCCGCCGCAGATCTTTGTGGGTGATGGCTTGCCCCAAGACCCGGTCTTTGCCTTTCTCACTACGGGGATTCCTGTCGAGACCTTTGCTGGTTCGCAGCTCTCGACGCCTGCCGAGCCGGGAGCGATCTTCATTCTCTCGGGCTATTTCCTAGAAGATGATCTCGCCAACCTTGCGCCCATCCTTGGCCCCCAGCCTGAGCCGATCAAATTGGGCCCAACCTTTCCCGACGGCAGCCGTCGCACATTCTATGTCTATGAGGTTTCGCATGATGCACATTAATGGCCACACCAAACTCATCGGTTTTTTCGGCTCGACCTACCAGACGAGTAAAATGTACGCGCTCTACAATAGCGCGATCCAGGCGTTGGGCCTCAACTACCTCTATGTGCCTTTTGCCGTAGACGATCTGCAACAGGCGGTGGCCGGGGTGCGCCATTTGGGCATTGCCGCCATTGGCATTACCATTCCCTATAAAGTTGCGATTCTGCCCTACCTCGACGCCCTCGATCCAATGGCCCAACGGATTGGGGCGGTCAATCTGGTGATCAACCGCGACAACCGCTTGATTGGCTATAACACCGATGGTTCAGGGGCTGTCCAAGCCTTGCAGGAGCAGACATCATTGCAAGGCAAACCCGTCTGCCTGCTCGGTGCCGGTGGTGCCGCACGAGCGCTCGCCTTTGCGCTGAGTGATGCCGGTTGCCCACTAACAATTCTCAACCGCACCCCTAGTGCAGCCCAAGCCCTCGCCCAAGCGATTGGCCCCACGGTTGCATGGGGCGACTATAGCGCCCTGCCCGCCAGCCTCACCACCAGCACAATCATCATCAACACCACCCCCGTAGGCATGGTTGGCTCAGGCCGCGAAGCAGACAGCCTCGTACCCTCAGCGCTACTTGAGCCAAGCATGGTCGTGATGGAGCTTGTCACCAACCCACGCGAGACACCGCTGCTGCAAGCCGCAAGCCAACGGGGTTGCACCCTCGTCTACGGCCAGCGCATGCTCCTCTGGCAGGCTGTCCACAAATTTCAGCTCTACACCGGCGTCGAGCCGCCGGTCGCAGTGATGGAGCAGGTCATGGGGGGGGAATGAAATACCTGATGAAATTGCACCTACGCACATGCACACAAGCCGATCTGCCGCGCATTACCACGTGGCTGCATGCGGATCATGTACGCCGGGCCTGGGGTGATCCCGATGGCAATCTTGAACTCTTGCGCGCTGAAGCGCCCCATGGAAGTTGGCGAGCCATAATTGTGGCGGATGGCGTTGATGTAGGATTGATCCTCTGGCAGCACCCCACCCGCCACGAGCTAGATGTCGCTGGCCTGCATGACATTCCAGCCAGCGTGATTGACATTGACATTATGATCGGCGAACAGGCTGCTACCGGCAAAGGCATAGGTTCAGCGGCGATCAAGCTTGTCGCTGAAGCAGCACTGCACAACCCTGAGGTTCCCTTTGTAATGGCGTGTGCCCATGTAGAAAACCACGCTTCGCAGCGTGCTTTTGAGCAAGCAGGGTTCCGCAGGGATCGCATCTTTGACGATGTGCCACACGGACACTATGTGCTGATGGTGCGGCATCGTTGAAGTTGGGGGGGGAGGGGGATGGATTGTTGAATTTAGATGATACTTAGAGTATAATACTAAATCGTATTCATACGCGAACCCACACAACACCAACTCACAAACAATGAGCCTAATTCGTCCCAGTAAGCCTGGCAGTAATCCTCCATAAGTTCTTTGAGATCGGCATCTCTGATCTGTTCCAATGCTTTTAGTGTCACTTCCAGAGTCTTGTCTCCCATACCAGCAATAACGGTACACTCACAATGTTCACGCTTTTCACAAATTTTATTCGAGTAACATTCTATTTGTAATTCAAGAGAAGAGAAGATGTGAGACCAGAATTTATATTTAGAATCGTTTTGATTTTTGCAACGTAAATCAAATAATCGCATTCCTTTCTTGACATCAATATATTTAATAGCATCAATCAACCCCAATTCTCTCATCTTCTTCAAATTGTTGAACATATCCCTTCGGTTTACATCTTTATCAGCCAATCTGCGATACAACTCGATAGGCATAATGTTCTCCAGTTCTCTGACCGGCAAAACATGAATATGACAAAAAGGTAGTGTACTATCGCGTTTATCCAAGAGATACTTTGCGGTACTACCAAGGGAACCATTAGGTATCTGCCGGTCGCTATCCACAATGCATAGACAGAGGCGATCCTTCGCTTGCTGAATGTTGGCGAATTCATCGCCGGTTGTTTGACCCCCACCACCATGCGGATCATACGCAAGGCGCACATGCCCCAAGCTCTTACTGTAGAGGTAGTAACGAGCTATCTGTTCAAATACTTTTCCATCCAAGCTATTCTCTGTCAATAGCGTAATTTTTGAACTAAGTACGGGGTTATCAGCAAAATATTGAAAAGATACAGATATTATGTTGTTCCCATCACGAATAATACGCAACTCATCAACCCCAGCGACAACACGTACATGCCATGCCATACCATCAAGCAGACTCTTACTCTGTGGTCTACGCCTATACAAGTTAGCAAAGACATCGCGCGCAGGCGCAGAGATCTCTTGATACGACTTAAGAAAGGCTAAGGTATCATGATCGGCAAAGACAAGGTTTTTACCAGCACGTCGCGCTTGGGCAATATTCTCTAGCGCACTAACAGCATCGAGATGTATTGCTGGTGATGAACGAATCAGGTCAATCAGTGATGGATCGAGAACGATAAGCATGGCTACTCGGCGGGGTCAAAGAAACCGAAAGGCCAATTCGTTAAATAGCCCTCTTGGTCATAGGCACTCAAGCGCACCACTGAAGGCTTACTTGCCGTAGCCTTCTCAAAGAGAACCACGTTGACATCATCTGGGCTTAAGGCGTTGGCATGAATTTTGTTACCGATCCTATTGACAATGGTTTCGCTGTGGGTCTCTAGGATTAAGCGCAGATCAACCCCTCTCTGTTTTGCTGCACGGATAGATACAATAAACGCATCAACCAATTGAGCCTGTAGATAGGGGTGAAGGTGTAATTCAGGTTGTTCGATAGCAAACGTCAGTGGGGTATTGTAGCGACGGGCCTTGCTTCTTGCTTGACGACTCCTCTGATAGACAATGGCCCACAATTGCGTGAGAATCGGCAAAATTTGGGAGTAGCCAAACCCTTGATCGGCTAGATTGAACAGATCTGGCGCATCAACACTGCGTAATTGTAACGAGACGTGACCACTTGAAGGGCTAATCTCAGGAGAAAAGCCAAAGTTTTCCTTTGTCCAGGCTGAAAAATCTGCTAACTCAGTCTGCGTTAGGTTACGCAAGAACATTGCAAGGTTCTGTCCCTGAAAATCAACCTCATCAACGGCAAGGTCTTGTAGGCGATAGTAGCGCTCTGCGGTAGCACGAACTGGGGCGATATAACGATTGTTTGCGGCAAACTCGGTGATACACGCATCACAACTACGGAGGAGTTCAGGTATACTTGTGGCAATGATAAGATCGCGCAACTCAATAAAATCAGAACTATTTGTGTCCCAGTTTGAAATTAGATTCGTCCAAGTATTTGTCGCTTTGATGTCTTTCATTACAGAAAGCATATTATGAGAACTACCGATAATTAGATTGCTTAAGATTTCAAGAATCGTCTTTCCTTGTGTGTTTTTATGAACCAAAGAGCTGACATGATTGAATAGTATCTTAAGTAATTGATCTGTTGCAGTTATAAATTTTGAAGTAGCTTCTGGAGAATCCCACATGAGCACGGGGACAAAACCATCACGCTGAGAAATGCCATGGAGATGTGTAATAACATCCAAGAAATCCTTATTATTAACGGAAAGCTTGTTGACCTTCCCGTTCTTTTCAAAATTTATCTTGATAACATGCTCTTCTGCGAATTCAATTACACATTCTGATATCCAGTTAGACTCTTGTTTCGCGTTTCCAGTAATATTTAAGGAAAATCTAATGTCAAACCTTTGGTTTGTTAACCTATTTTGATCAAAAATTACGTCATTAAATAATATAGGGCGTTGTGGTAAAGGCACAAGCTGAAAATCAAAAGTAAAAATAATACTATTTCCAGAAGATCGCTTCGTAATAGCCTCCTGAAAACTGCCGAAATCAACAAAGCGCCCATACCAGAGGAGCGGGCCAGTGGTACGTGACTCGATACTCTGACGTAATAATGGAAAGAAGCGCAAAAACGTACTCTTACCTGAGCTATTTTGCCCAACTACGAGTGTTATTGGCTTTAAGTCAATATATCCTGTATCAGTCAGGCTGCGTAGATTTTGGATGCGGATCGATTTCATAAGCGATTGTGTATTTTCTTCGTGCGAGGCCAAAGTGGGATGTTACGCTAGGCTTGTGATGGAGGGGAAGGAGGCGAGGGGAGCTAGGAGTTTCACGTAGCGCTATTTGGAGTTATTTTAACAGATCATGCCGGGGAGCTTACCATGTATACCGTTCCAAAGGGCAAAAAGTTACGCTTTTGCGATCCACTCCGCCACGATCTCAGGCGCCTCATTGCTATAGGCGATGACGCGATCAGCCATGGCTAGGTAGATGGGCCGCCGTGTGGCCAATAGTTCATGCAGTGAGCGCTCGGGGTCGTCGGGGTAGGGAAAGAAGGCCGGGATGCCTCCGGCGATAATGCGCGGCAGCAGCACTGCTTCCGCTACATCAAGGTAGATGACCTGCCCCATGGTCGCCAGGATTGCCCGATTCTCTGCGTTGAGGACGGTGCCTCCGCCGGTGGCCAGCACGGCACGCTTCGTCTGTAGCTCGGTGGCAAGAGCCCGCAGCACTGTTTGCTCAAGGGCGCGAAAGTAGTCTGCGCCGTGCTGCGCTAGAATTTGGCGAAACGTATGCTGCGTGCCTGTCGCTTGCAGATAGTGCGCTTCTAAACGCTGGTCAACATCAATGAAGGCCACCCCCATGCGCTGGGCCAACACCTGGCCAATCGAAGTCTTGCCGCTCGATTTCATGCCGATGAGGATGAGGCTTGTGTGCATTTTGTGCCATAGGGTAGTGCCGACTTTAGTCGGCTAAGGTCGCAGGCAACCCTCGGATTCCGACTAAAGTCGGCACTACGACGGCAAAGCTGAAAGCGCGTTTCTAAAACCATCCCTTAGCGTGAAAAAGCCTTGCGCCGCGACGCTTGGCTTCGACAGGCTCAGCCAACGGCGCGGTGGAATCGTTTGCTATTTTCTATTTACTGCCTACTGCCTACTACCTACTGCCTACTACCGTATTACGCTTCAAAAAGCTCAAAATGGGCCCCTGCCGCCTTCATTTCGCGCACATATTGGCCAAAAGACTTCTCGATCATCTGGGCGTCGGAGATGATCAGTTCTTCGTCTATGGCCAAGCCCGCCACCGAGAGCGCCATGACCATGCGGTGATCATAGTAGCCGTCAACTGAGCCGCCGCGCAGTTTCCAACTGCCGTCTTGGTGGATGATCAGGCCGTCTTCCTTTTCGGTGACCTTGGCGCCCATCTTTTTCAATTCGGTACAGACGGCGGCGATGCGGTCGCACTCCTTCCAACGGGCGGTGAGCGTATTTTTGATCACCGTTTCGCCTTGGGCGAAGCAGGCCGCAATGGCAATGGTGGGCAACTGGTCGGGCAACTCGTTCATATCGAGTTCAATGCCGCGCAGTTGGCTTGTGCGCGCAGTGAGGCAGTCGGGTTCAATGGTTAGATCGGCGCCCATCTGTTGCAGCGCATAGATGACGCGCTTGTCGCCATAGGGATCACTCAGATCCATACCGCGCACCTTCACCTCAGAGTTGGGCGTGATCAGCGCGGCGAGCAGCGGGTAGGGCGGGGCCGACCATTCAAGCGCAATGGTCTCGTCAAAAGCTTGGGGCACACGGTTGCCTGGGAAGCGGTAGTGCTCGTAGCTGCCACCCACATTCTCGTAGGCCAACCCCACCTTGTCGAACCAGTAGAGCAGCAGATCAATATAGGCCGTCTCGCCCGGATGCTCGACATAAAGTTCAACGGGTTGCTCCGAGAGCGCAGCGGCAATCAGCACACTAAAGACCGGCTGGCAGCCGATGCCATGCATGCGCGCTTGGCCGCCATTGACTTTGCCTTTGATTACAAAGGGAGCCATGCCGTCGCCTTTGGTCGAGATCACCGTAACGCCCAGTTGCTCAAAGGGGGCAATCATGTTTTTCGAGATATGGCGCAAGGTGCGGATCGACTCATCGCCGGTCAAGATCGTCCAGCCAGGACATGCCCCCGCAATGCCCGCAACAAAGGCGAGCATCGTGCCCGAATTGTTCACATTAATAATATCTGCGGGGGTTTGCAGTTGGCCCGCCACCCCAGTGACCTGAAAGATCTCAGGCTCAGGTTGCCTAATCTGGGCACCGTACAGGCTCATCGCCTTCATCGCCTCGTTCCAATCGCTACTCAGCTTAGGCTTGCGAATAGTCGAGGTTCCCTCCGCAACCGAAGCGAGAATCAACGCACGAAACGAATGGGTCTTTGAGGCGGGAACGGTAACTTCACCGTTGATCGCATGGCTGCCCTTGACGCGGAGGTACTGCATGACCTATGCCCTCTGTTGCAGAATATAAGCTACGAGTTGCTGCAAACCTTCGTAGTAACTTTGCTCTTTCAGGCCACACACTTGGCCCACACGCACATCATCAAGCACATTGATCTGCTTATTCACACCAGTTTTCGCAATATCCGACATATGCACTTCCATAACTGGCTTACCAAGATCCACCAGGGCTTGACGGAAGCTATAGGCATAGCGGATCAGAGCGCCGGGATTGAGCAGAACCCCATCAGCGGCGCGTGAAGTTTCGAGCTGGAAGTAATCAATCAGGGCACCTTCATGGTTGGACTGGAAAAAAGCAACCTCCACGCCCAACTGTGCCGCATGCAGCCTAATCTGCTCATTGATCTCACCAAGGGTGAGTGAACCATACTTATCGCGGTCGCGCTGGCCCAGCAGGTTGAGGTTGGGGCCATGCACCACGAGGATGTTGAGGCGCTGTTCCATAGCGCAGGCTATTCTAGTCTAGGGCGGGGGCTTTGTCAATGAAATGGTTAACACCGTAACGTAGCAACACATTACCTACAGACAATACCGGTAAATGATCGCTATCGTGTATACCTGCATTCCATACTACCCGAGCAAAATGAACGCAATTTAGGGTCTTGTGTTACTAACATGGTAGAAGGGTTGTTTGCCGCGAGAGGATTGATGTTACTACATAGTGTGTAGACACAGCATCGGACAAGCGTATGATACACAAGCACACTAGGCTAACACCACGCGAGCATGCCGTTATGAGATTGATCATTGAAGGGGCCACCGACAATCAAATTGCCCAACACCTAGCCCTCACGCCACCAGTGGTAGGACAGATCATACGTCGTGTCAGACTCAAACTGGGCACGCCTAACCGCACCGCAACGGCGGTACAGTATGATCGTTATTATATGCCTAGCCAAGCATATCTCCCACCTAGTGAGCCAATCCATGACCAAGAGATACGCATTATGCACTTGGTGATCGTTGGCTGTAGCGATCATAGCATTGCACAACAGTTGAACATAGCCCCCAGAACCGTACGCTACCACCTGTGCAGTATCCGCCACAAGCTGAAGGCGGAGAATCGCACTGTGGCGGCGGTGTCCTTCGATCGGCATATACGCGGCATTGGTACTATAGGGGTATAGGACTTTTGTCTTATATGAAAATGACAACTAGTAATAGTGCTTATCATACATTATAATGAACGGGGAAGTTTTGCCCTTTTGAGTGCTTTGGACGTAATTGTATGCATGGTAGTTTATCTTGCATCGTGTAAGGGGTAACCATGAGTCGTTTAGCCGTTCTGCGTAGTTTGGCGATCTTCGTGGCCTTGTTCGTAACGGTAACCTTTTCGTTGCATACGCGTCCTGCACAGTCGTATGATCCCGGATTGCACAAGGTTAGTGGTGAAGTACTTGATGAACATGGCGATGGAATCGCGGATGTAACCATCGTAGCTACACGGATCCGGGCTTATCCAGGGGCTATGGTACCCCAAACGACAACGGCACTCACCGATGAAGAAGGCAAGTATGTTTTCATAAATCTCCCTGCTGGAGATTACACCATTGCGCCTAGCCATGATGAACATGGTTTTAATCCTAGTGTGCGTACTATACCTCTTAATCGTGACTTTGTTGATCAAGATTTCACTGCAATACCACCACCATATAAGGTTGAAGGGCGTATTACTGACAGTGATGGTGCTGGTATTGCTGATATAACGGTGGTCGCATCACAGCTTATTGCTTATCCTGGCCCAGATGGGCCTCTCGTGATCACGACAACTACGAAACCTGATGGCACCTACGTTGTTGATGATCTCGTTTTAGGAAGCTATACGCTCACGCCTACTCACCCTGACTACGATCTCACCCCAATCCAACGTACCATTAGGGTGAATGGCAACCTCATTGACCAAGATTTCACGGCCACACAGCCACCGTATCAGGCAGGTGGACGTATGACAGACCATACTGGTCGGGGGCTTGCTGGTATGGAGGTCGTTCTCTCGCAGTTAAGTCCCTACCCTGAGCCTGGTGCTTCACTGCTCATGACCGTTACGACCGATCTTGATGGTACATATAGCTTTGATGAGTTGCCAAGGGGTAACTATCTGATTACACCCGTTCATCGTGACTACCGCTTTAGCCCTCTGAACTGGAAAATCAATCTGCGTGGCGATCTCGATAACCGAAATTTTGTTGCGTACCTTATCCACCATAGAGTGAGTGGTCAGGTTACTGATAGTCTTGGTGACGGTGTTGCTCAGCTAGAAGTCGTTGCTGTAGAACGGCCCGCGTACCCTGGGCCTGATGATCCAGTTACGATCACAACGTTCACTGACCATCATGGACACTACACCTTCACTGATGTGCTTGTAGGAAACTACACCATTACCCCCGACCATGAACATTACACCTTCAGCCCAGAGAGTCGTGAGATAAGTATCAATATTGGTCAACACCTCAGTGGTCAGGATTTCACGGCAACCTTGATCCCCTATCAGGTGAGTGGAAATGTCGCTGACAATGATGGTTATGGTATTGCCAATGTTACGCTCATTGCCTCACAAGTGTTCACCTATCCTGTGTCTAGCGATCCATTCACGCTGACAACTCTCACCGACGATGATGGCAACTATACGCTGAGTGATCTAACTGTGGGGACGTATACCCTTACTCCAGCGCATGATAGCTATGCTTTCACACCCATCAGCCGAACGATTAGCGTGACGGAAGATCTGCATGATCAAGACTTTGCTGCAACCCTCTTGACCTTCCAGGTCAGTGGGCGCGTTGCCGAAGCCAATGGGACGGGTGTCGCTGGGGTTACTATCTCTGATGGTACCCGTAGCACCACAACTGATGCCCAAGGTGCCTATGCCCTTGCCGATGTGCCCGTCGGTCACCATACGCTCACTGCTACCCATACGCTCTACAGCTTTAGCCCTGCAACATTGGCGATCAGTGTCACCGATGACCTCGAAGACCAAGATTTCACCGCAAGGCTGTTGCAGTACACGGTCAGTGGGCGGGTTGCCGAGGCCAATGGGACGGGTGTCGCTGGGGTTACCATCTCTGATGGTACCCGGAGCACCACAACTGATGCCGAAGGTGCCTATGCTCTTGCTGATGTGCCAACTGGCCACTATACGCTCACCGCTACCCACACGCTCTATAGCTTTAACCCTGCAACACTGGCGATCAGTGTTACTGATGACCTCGCAGACCAAGATTTCATCGCAACCCTGTTGACCTACGATGTCAGTGGGCGGGTTGCCGAGGCCAATGGGGCTGGGGTTGCTGGGGTTACTATCTCTGATGGTACCCGTAGCACCACCACCGACGCCCAAGGAACGTATACGCTCAGTGATCTGCCTATTGGTAGCTATACGCTTGTGGTGAGTCACACAGACTATAGCTTTGCTCCAACAAGTCGGACGATTAGTGTAACAACCAACCTGAGTGGGCAAGATTTCACTGCAACGCTATTGACCTACAGTGTCAGCGGACGGATCACCGATCCTGATGGGGTTGGTGTTGCCGATGTGATGCTCTCTGATGGTATTCGTAATGTCTTTACGGATATACAAGGTAACTATACGCTAGCTGATGTACCTGTTGGTAGCTATACGCTCACGCCTGAGCGCAGTGGTTATACCTTTACACCCAACCAGCGTCAACTGACAGTGCGTGAGGATCTGATCGAACAAGACTTTATTGCTGTCCTGAGCGATCCTGGTGATGGTGCCTTCCTGCGTTCGATAACGCCCAATGAAGCTACTAACACCCAAGCTACCCAGGTTACTATTCGTGGTAATGGTTTTAGTGCAAATACTGCACCCTCAGCACAACTGAGTAGCCAAGCTGGATTGATTGATCTTACAAACATCACGCCTGAAAACCGCACCAGTTTCAAGGCTACGGTGCCCGCTGGTCTCGCTCCGGGTCGCTATGATCTGCTGGTCACGAGTAATGGACGGACAGGTCTGCTCGCTAATGCGTTTATTGTGCTCGGCACAACTCCTGAGATCGAGCAGGTTATGCCTACGAGTGCGTTCAATGACCAGCCTGCTGAGGTACTCATCGAAGGACTCAATTTTGCTGAGGATGTACGTGTACAATTGGGCACGCTGCCGCTCACTACGACCCGGGTGAACGGGACGCTCCTGTTCGTTGAGGTACCGGCTGGTTTGGAGCCTGCCACCTACGATCTGGTTGTACGCAATCCCGACGGATCCCAAGCCCGCTTGCGAAATGCCTTCAGTGTGCTTGATCCTACCGATGAACTCAACGATGATCTCTTTAGTAGCCGCGATCAACTCTGGCTGAATCCCCTTACGCCGAGGATCAATACATCCGTAGAATTGGGTTTGTTGGTGCAGCGCCAAGGTGGTAAGCAAGTACTTGAGAATGTGCCTGTCGCTTTCCATCGTGACTCGCCTACTGGCCCGCTGCTCGGAACTGCTATGGTTCCCTTCCTCGATCCGCGTTCTACGGAGAGTACCCTACCCCTTGAGGTGCGCTTTGCCAATCCAGGGTTGGTGACGATTTATGCGATCATTGATCCTGAGCACACGATTCCTGAGATCGATACCAACAACAACGTGGTACAGCGCACCTTCTTGGTTGCGCCAGCCGGCCTTGATCGCATACCACCTGTTGTAGAGCGCATTCGTGTCAATGACGGAACCAGTTCTACTGTAGTCAATCGTGATCTCACACTTGGAATTCATGCCAGTGATCCCCAACCTGGTAGCGGCGTCTCTCATCTGCATGTGATCGAATACCTCTACAATGAGAGTGCCAAACGCTGGGTGCCGGTCATCCAGTCAGGTTGGATGGCTTTTAGCCAGAACCCAGAGCGTTACCATTGGTCGCTGCTGCCCAAACCAGGCATGCGCTACCTACAGGTGCGAGCGCGTGATGGTGCAGGAAATATCTCAATTGGCAATGCGCGTCAGTTGATCAACTATGAAGCTCCCCGCGACCGCATTGCGCGTGGTCAGACCCGCATCTATCGCTACCATGTGGAGGAGGGCCAAGCTTTCCAGGTTAATCTGGAGGTGCTGAGTGGCGATGCTGATCTCTATGTCTGGTCGTCGCGTGCCGATCAATCGGCTTGGGTGAGCAATCTTTCCGGTAGCGCCGACGAACAGGTCATTATCTCGGCCAATGAGGTTGTTCCCGGAATTTACCAAGTTGAGGTCTATGGCTACAGCGCCGCTGAGTATCGGTTGAGTACCTCGTTCGATCTTGCCACGGCGAACTTGGCTAGTGGTGGCTTGGACGAGTCCAAAGATGCGCCGAGTAAGCCTGTCCTCCCTGTCGCCAGTATCCCCGATGAGCGGGCCGGTACTACGCCACTCTTTGAGCTGGATCTCACGAGTATCTATACGGTCTATCTGCCATTGACGGTGCGTTAACGCTGCCACAGAGGTAGAGGTTTCTACCACAGAGACACCGAGAACCAGAGAGGTTTGGGGCGAGTCTTACCATATTGCCCATCGTCAAATCCTCTATGCCCTTGGTGTTTCTGTGGTGGAATGTGTTGTTAGCGCGAAAAATTCCTGAGCTCGTGAGGGGCATCGCATTGGTTGAGCTTGTCGCAGCCACCGCGACGTTGGTTGAGCTTGTCGCAGCCAACGTCGCGGCCCAGAACTTCTTCGCGCTAACAACATGTTTTGCCTCCACCTCACCGCAACCAGCGCTGATTCAACTCCTCCAAGAAGCCCTCATGCCGCAACTGCGTCAGCGCCCGGTTCACTTCGGCTTCAAGCTGAAAGGCGGCGCGCGGCAGCCCTAAGGCAAATGGCTCACTGGTGAGCGCACGGTCAATGCGCAGGCCAGGGGTGTGTTGCACCGCACTCAAGGCGCTTACGTTGTCGGTGATCACGGCATCCAATTGCTCCCGGCGTAAGGCTTCTAGGGCCTCGTCGGGGGTGTTGTAGTCGGCAATGAGCTGGAAATGGCCCCCGTCGCCAAGCATGCGTCGGGCGAGCGTGTCGCCTTCGCTGCCCAGGGCTACTCCAACGACGCGACCCGCAAGATCAGTTGGGTTGTGGTTGGGGGCCGCACTTGGTACGACGAGCACCTGGCCCGCATCGAAGTAGAAGTGCGAGAAGCGGGCCCGATAGCCCTGTTCGGGGGCATAGGGCAAAGCCGAGGCGATCATGTCAGCCCGGCCACTCGTCAGGCTATCATAGAGCGCATCGAAGCCGGTGGGCACAAACTCAACCCGCAGCCCCAGCCGTTCGGCAATGGCCCGTGCGAGATCAATGTCATAGCCAACCAACTCTGAGCCGTGCTGATCCGCAAAGGGGCGAAAGCCGACATCTACGGCGATGCGCAGGGTGCCCTGGGCGCGCACACTGGCCCACACCGGATCGAGCGCCGCGCCGCCACTGCCGCTACTGCTGGCCCAAGCCAGCCAAGCGTAGAGGACAAGCAGCACGACTGCGCCAATATCGAGGATGCGGGTGATGGGGTGGGGCAAGGGAGTTTTTGAAGAGATATGGTATCCGTCAGGTGATACAATACCACAGTTGATGTGCAAGGATCAACAAGTCCTAACCACAAACCCTCTTTGTTCGTTCGTGTTGGCGGCACAGCCGCCAACACGAACGAACAAGGATTTGTTAGCGCGAAAAAGTTCTGGGCCGCGCCGCTTGGCTTCGACAGGCTGGTTTCGGCAGGCTCAACCACCGAGCCAGCGGCGCGGTGGCTGAGCCTGTCGAAGCCACCGCGAGGTCGCCTGCCAACCCAAGGCTTTTTCGCGCTAACAAGGATTTTCGGGGGCGGCGCAGCCGTCCCAAACCCTCACCAGAAGGCATGCTGCACGGCTTATCATGCTCACCATCATCATTGTTACTTGGAATGTGCGTGACCTGTTGCGCCGCTGTTTGCAGTGTGTGCAGGCAGGGCTGGATGCTGCCCCCTTTACCTATGAGCTTGTGGTGGTTGATAATGGCAGCCACGATGGCACGGTAGCCATGGTTCGCTCGGAGTTCCCGCAGGTACACTTGCTCACGCCGGGGGCGAATCTGGGCTTTGCGGCGGGCAATAATCTGGCCCTGCGCCAACTGCTTGCCCGGCCTGCCGCAACGCAGCCCCGCTATGTCCTGCTGCTCAATCCCGATACTGAGCCACAGGGTGATGCGTTGGTGCAGCTTGTAGCTGCCCTTGAGCAACATCCGACCTGGGTTGCCGTTGGGCCCCAACTGATCTATGGTGATGGACAGCACCAGCCGTCGCGCCGTCGTTGGCCTACGGCGGCTACATTCTTTTGGGAGAGTACCTCGCTTGAACGCTGCTGGCCGCGTAATCCTTGGGCTAGGCGCTACCGCTGTGCGGATCTGCCTGCCGACCAGGTGCAGTTGGTAGATTGGCTGGTTGGTGCGGCGCTCTTGGTGCGCGTCGCGGCACTGCCGCAGGCCGGGCTGTTGGACGAGCGTTTCTTCATGTATAGCGAAGAGTTGGAATGGCAGGCACGCCTGCAAGCCGCGTGGGGGCATGGTCAGGGGGCCATCGCCTATCTGCCCACTGCGCTGGTACTGCACTATGAAGGACGCAGCAGCGAACAGGCAAGTGCCGCCCGTCTGATCAACTTTCACCGCAGCAAGCTGCTGCTTGCCCGCATGTGGCACGGCTGGCACTTTGAGCGCCTGCTACGCGCCTATTTTTGGGCGGGCTTTGGGTACGAACTGGCAAGCGAATGGTTCAAACTGAAACTGGGGCACCGCCCGCAGTTGCGCCAACAACGTATCGCAGCGTATCGTCAGGTGCTTCAGGCGTTGCGCGAGCAGAGAGAGTTTTGCAGAGACGCAGAGGTTTTCACCACAGAGACACAGAGAACACAGAGTAGTGAAGCGCATGATACGTAGCGTAGTTGGCACGCCTGAGATAGTTGGTAGCAACGTTACCGTTTGGCGTCCCTCGGAGTGCCGACGTTAGTCGGCACTCCGAGGGACGCCGTGTTCGGCTATCGGCTATCGAAATATTGGATCCGCCTACGGGCGTGTCCGCGGCCCGACGGCGCCCAACAACACGAGCGCACCCAATGCCAACGTGGTGATGCCCACATAGAGCGCTGCGGTACTCATCGTCAGCACCCCCTGCAGCGCCAAGGTTCCAATCCCTGGCATCATCCAAAAGACCCACATACAGACCGCCATTGCCCTTTTATCGTTTACGGTTAGGCGTTCGCTGTTTTGGATCATCAGCACACTGGCGGCCCAACCAATTAGTCCGATCAAGAATCCTTGGAGTTCAAACAAGATTTCCATGACTTCCCCCTTTGAGTTGCTTCGTTGCAGCCCATCTTCCGCTTCATCGTAGCAGATGATCTGGATAAATTCAACAGGGTAAGGCCGGATTTTCTTGTGCATTTTGTCCAAATTTGACAACTAAACAGTTTGGAGGCATGTGGCGCATCCTGATGCCGCAAACCTATCTTCTATTTTCTCGTTTCTGTATCCTTGCCTAAAGGGCTACGTCAAAGCCATTGGGACTACTCCACCCGTTCCACCTCAATCGTTCGCGCCATACGGCGATCGAGGGCGTGGGTGGCGCTACCCAAGCGCAGCGAAAGTGGGCCATCAAAAGGGGCACTGGCAATAATGTCGATTAGAGCGCCAGGAATGAGGCCTAGGTCGGCAAGGTAGCGTAAGCGCTCGGCGCTCTGGTCACGCACACGCACAATCCGTGCATGCTCGCCGATAGCGAGATCAGCGAGGCGCAGATCAATCCGTTCAGGTAGCGTACCCTCCAGCGTAGGAATCGGATCCCCGTGGGGGTCAAAGGTGGGATGACCGAGGTGCGCCGCAATGCGTGCCTCCAACTTTTCGCTGATGTGATGTTCCAGTTTCTCAGCCTCTTCGTGAACCTCATCCCAACTGTAGCCCAAGGCCTCAACGAGGTAGAGTTCAAGCAAGCGATGGTGCCGAATAACCTCCAGTGCAACCCGCTCACCAGCAGGGGTTAAGCATACCCCTTGGTAGGGCGTATGCTCTACCAGGTTCATCTCGGCCAGCTTCTTGATCATGCCAGTAACCGAACCAGGCTTTGAGCCTCGTTGCTCGCCGAGCAGCGACGTGGTGACGACCCCATGCTGCTGGAGCATATAGATCGCCTTGAGATAGTCCTCAACGGCGGGAGTAATACGGCTCTGTTCATCGGAGGTATTCATACCGCATGCTCCTTGGTAAGCCCTCTAGGGTAACTGTAGCACACGGCATAGGGATGGTGCAAATGGTTGCATGTGCAGCAGTATAAGATGCCCGTAACGAAATGATCACCGTGAGTTGTTGGATAATTTCAGCATCGTTGGGCCAAAGTGCCTATCATGATGATTCCTTGATATATGGGCAGGTTGGTAGGAGTCTACCAAGCTACCTGCCCAGCGGCCTTGTGTGCATCCCTATTCGCAAAGGAGCGACATTATGAACGGCACATGGCTTTGGCACATCGTGCGGCTTGGCCTGCTGGTGGCGTTGGTACTGCCTAGTTTAGCCCAACCACCTGCGGTTGCAACCGAGGCACCGATCGAGACGGTTCAGCCAATACCCGCAGCGGGGATTGATTTTTCGGTCATTGATACTGATCAAAATCGTGGTGATGGCACGCGCATCTATTCGCCCGGCAACCATATTGTGCGCGATAGCGCTGGCCATTTGTATGTGGCCTACACGCTGCGTACAACCCAGTTCGTTCCGTGGTACAACTACTTCCGCCGCAGTGAGGATGGCGGGAGTACATGGTCAAATGCGGTGCGTACCGATAGTATGCCCGATAGTAGCTCGGTGCAGAGTCTGGCGATTGATGGCGCTGGTACGCTTTACCAAGGTTTTACTTTTAATGTTGGGTCTTTCTTTACCAAGTCGAGTGATCGGGGTGAGACCTGGGCAAATCCAGTGGCGCTACACGATGGCGGTTGGGGGGCTTGGGACTACATGCCCAGTGTGGTGGTTGATGCCCAAGGAAAACTCCATGCGGTCTATATGAGCCAGTATGGCTGGAATAGCCCACCCTCCAATCTCCTCTATAAACATTCTGATGACGGCGGGACGACATGGAGTGATGCGCTGGGGTTGACCCAACACCCGCAAGGATCGGGTGACTATGGTGTGCGAGCTCCTAATATGTATGTAGGCAAAGATGGCTGGCTCTTTGCAGCCTATGTCTATCTGCATACACTCAGTGGGGATACCTACAATCCAGCGTATATGTTGGTCTACTATGATGGTGAGGAGTGGGGTGAAGCTTTACAAGTTTCAACCGCTGGACAGAGTACCATCATTGGTGGCGATATTGCCGTCGATTCCACGGGTCTACTTCATATGGTTTGGCAGCAGCGTGAGGAAGCGAGTGCAGGCTATGCGCTGCTCTATCGTACCTTCAATCCAGCGACCAAAACGTTGTCGGCGGTGCGTACCTTGGCACCAGCTCAAGAGAATGTTTACAACGTGACGATGGGCATCTATGCGGAAGATAAGCTGGTAGTGGCCTATGATCGCCATACCCAGACAGGCAATAGCATCACCTACCACGGTGTCTATGTGCGTACTTCGGAGGATGATTTTGCTGCGGCGCGCCAGGTTTCAACCCATCCCAATGCCTATGCGCCCAATCTACGTAGCAGCTTCACCTTTATGCGGCATCGCCAACATGAAGATCTGATCTGGGTTGAGCCAAACGAAGACCCCATTCCTGGCGAGAGCATTGTCTATGCCGATATTTCGGGGTTGCCGCCGCCCGTGCCGCCCACGGCGGGGCTGTTGGTCAATACCTTCGTGACCAAGATTGTCAATCCTGGCCAGGTGAGTCCGGTCGTTGTAAGTTATCGCAATCGTATGGAAGAGGCCGCACGCGGGGCCGTGTTGCTGCTCAATCTGCCCGAAGGTTTGCCGCTTCAGTCGTGTAGTGGCGACTACTATTACCACCGTACTGAGCATCAGGTGAGCTGGAACTTGGGTGATCTAGCCCCCAATGCCCAAGGGCGCTTTGTCTGTTGGCTCAGTATTCCATGGGGCATGACTGATCGCAAGGTGCAGGTGCTGGCGCGCTTGGATGCCGAGAATAGCGGTATGCCTCTGTTCAATCTGGAACACTACCGTGGTGCAACACCCAATCCGGTGGTCGAGGAGCGTTACCTTGAGCAGCGTGAATTGGCGCAGGCGTTGGCCAATCCGGCGGTGCGTGAGCTTCATGATCTGGCGTTGCAGCGTGGCTTTAGCTTTAGCGATGTGGGCCAGCAGATACGCCACCGTAATGGCGAACAAACCCGCGTCTTGGTCTATACCCGCTTTGCACCGTTTGCGCTGATGTTGTTGCTTGAACAAGATGGCAAAGCCTTCATGATCCATCAAAATGATGATCAGGTTGAGTTCCTTGATCCCGATGGTGGCTTGATTATGAATAGTCATACGGGCAACTACCATGAGTATGGCGCATGGAGCCTGGCAAGTGAGCAGCAGGCGCTTCCTGATGCTCAGTTGATGAGCTACCAGTTTACGGCTACCTATGGTACCTGTCTGCGTAACTGTATGATCTCTAAGGGGGCCATGGTTCCGGTGGATGCCGCGATTGATACGGTTACGGCGCCCTTCAAGGCCGCCTGGGGGGCGATCAAAGTCACCTACAATGTTGTTCGCCGCGATGCCGAAGGTGTGGCCAAGGATGTCCTCGATGCCCTGCCCTACAAGAATGTCACCCAGCGCGCCGTGGAGTTGGTCGCTTGTCGTAGCACCTGTGCTGATAATCCCCACGAGTATGATTGTGGTGGTGGCAATGGAGCGGTAGGTAAACAGTGGTGTGAAGGCAATCTGCGCTACCGCCACTACTGCGCTGGTATGCGGATGTGGCGGCCTTCATCCGTCTGGTTCAACTGCACCATGCGCGGTGAGGTCTGCCTCGATGGCGAGTGTGTCACCGATGCCTGCCGCATCCTGCCTGGTCTCGATCAGGCGCTCCTTGAGCGTGAGGCTGCACCTACCGCCTGTTTGGCTAGCAATGAGCCGAGTAGCTGCAAGAGCGATGAGATGGAGATTGTGCCCGCCCACGATCCCAATACCAAGGCGGTGAGTCCGGCAGGTGATATTCTGCCGGGTGAATTGCTCACCTATACGATTGAGTTTGAGAATGAAGGGGCTGGCATTGCCTATGATGTCTTCATCATTGATGAACTGGACGAGCATCTCGATGAGACAACGCTCATCATGAGCCACGCTGGTACCTATAATGCAGAACTGCGCCAAGCTAGTTGGTTGATTGGCGAGGTGGCTCCGGGAGCAGGTGGGATTGTGACCATGACCGTTCGTGCTCGTGCCGGCTTACCAACGGGTACGCTGATTACGAACCAAGCGGTGGTACACTTCCCCAGTGCCTTTGAAGAGACGCCTACCGATCTCGTGGTGAGTACCATCAACACCCTGGTGGCTGAACCACAGGCCCTTGAGGTGGTTGGTTCGGCTGCGCTCAACCTCCGGTTGGCCGGGCGTGAGGCGAGTGGTCTGAGCCCAACCTATGCCCTAGCGAGCAATCCGCGCTACGGTAGCCTCAGTGGTGATCTACCCAATCTGGTCTATGAAGCGATGCCCGGCTTCAGCGGCATCGATGAGTTTACCTTCGTCGCCCAGCACAACGGCGTCAGCAGTCGCCCCGCCCGCGTGAGCATCCGGGTGCATCCCGACCCTGCCGATCAGACGCGGCCCAGTGTGCTACAGACCTTCCCAGCGGCTGATGCGACCCAAGTGCGCTTTGTGACTGAAGCGGTGAGTGAACAGCCAGTGAGCTATTTGCCCATGATCTCTGTTCACTTCTCGAAACCCATGGATCGGGCGAGCCTCACCAATGCCTTGAGTGTCCAAGGTTTGGTTGGGCGTCTGCACTATGACGAGCAGAGCCGCACGCTCTACTATACGCCAATGCAGTCACTGCGCCCACAGACCACCTACACCGCTACCCTGGCGGGCAGCGTTGCCGATCAAGTGGGCAACCAGCTTGGGCAGAGCTATCGCTGGCAGTTTACTACCGCTGCGGCGGCAGCGATCCAGGTGAGCCTGCCCCATGCGGCAGAGGAGCTCGTCTTCCCAGCGCTGGATGCTGGTAGCCCTCGTGTGACCCAGATTATTCAGATTACCAACCAGGGCTATGAAGATCTTACCCTGGAACAGGTGCAGAGCATAGGGCCACATGCTGATGCGTTTCGCCTCGTTGACGACCGTTGCAGCGGCATGACTTTGCCCTCCCTCGCAGGCTGTACCCTGCAGGTGCAGTACGAACCGGACGGGTTTGGTTTGCACCATGCTATGCTACGGATTCCCTCCAACGATAGCCTCAACCCCACTGTCGAGATTGCTATGCGTAATACCGCGCATACGCTCTACCTACCCCTTGTACGGCGGTAAGTGTGAACAGTTCCGTGTTTTGTTCCGTGTTGGCGGCTTCGCCGCCAACACGGAACAAAACGACGAAACCCTCAATCTGCGTGATAGTTGCGCAGCAGCGCCTGCAAGGCGCTCACTGTTGCACTGTGTAGTTGATCAAATTCCTTAAGCTGGGCATGCACCATAGCAAGCTCGCCTTGGCGCGCAAGCTGTTCCAGCTCGGCGCTCTTGGTCGCAAGGCTCTTGGCCCCCAGTATTGCGGCACTCGATTTCAGCGTATGGGTGATCCGTACAACCCCGTGAACGCTGTTCGCCTGAATGGCCTGCTCCATCTCGTGTATCTGCTTGGGAGCTTCGTGCAGAAAGAGTTTGCCGAGTTCTACCACGATCGCAGGGTCGCCGTTGCCGAGCCCGTCGCGCAACTGGTTCAGCGTAGCTTGATCGATCAGGTGGCTCACAATGTTAACGTTGGGCGCAGGTGTTGGCGTGGCAAGACAGGAACGTTTGGTGCCACTCTGCTCAAGGGCCAACACCAGATCCTCGACGCGCACGGGTTTGCTGATGTAGTCATCCATACCGGCGGCCAAACAGAGTTCGCGGTCGCCCTGCATGGCGTTGGCCGTCATGGCGATAATGTAGGGCCGGCGCTCGGCTGCCAGTTCGCGATTGATCCGCCGCGCAGCCTCAAGGCCGTCCAGTTCAGGCATTTGCACATCCATGAACACAATGTCGTAGTGCTGCCGCGCAAGTGCATCAAGCACCTCTAGGCCATTGGCGGCCACGTCGGCGCGATAGCCCAAGCGTCCCAGCATCTTCAGGGCCACCCGCTGGTTGATGATGTTGTCTTCGGCTAGGAGGATGCGTAGTGGCATGCGCGTGGCCATAGTCGCATCAAAGCCCGAAGTGGGCTCCGCTGAGGCGCTGCGGTGGTTGGTTGAACCCGTGAGCACATCGAGTAGCACATGGTAGAGTTGGCCCGGCTTGACCGGCTTGGTCAGGGTTGCTGCAAAATAGCCCGCACGCAGATCTTCCTCACGTCGCCCTAGCGAGGTCAACAGCACTAAGGGTGGCGCTTGCGCCAATAAGCCGTCACAGATTGCAGCGGCCAATTGGGTTCCATCCATACCCGGCATCTGCATATCAAGAATGGCAAGATCGCATGGATCGCCGCGCTTGAGCCAATCGAGGGCCTCATAGGCCGATGCGGTGGCCCGCACACGCATGCCCCAACTCTCGGCTTGGAGGCTCAGAATTTGGCGATTGGTCGCATTGTCGTCCACGACCAGTAGGCGCTTGCCTGTAAGTTGGGGAACCCGGCCACGCTGGTAGATGCGTGGCGCTTGCACGGCTGTGGGGGCAATGACGGTAAAGAAGAAGGTGGTGCCACGGCCCTGCACACTTTCACACCACATGCGTCCCCCCATCAATTCACAGAGGCGACGGCTGATCGCAAGGCCCAAGCCGGTGCCCCCAAATTGGCGTGTCGTCGAGGCATCCACTTGGCTAAAGGCATGAAAGAGCCGATCCATGCGCTCGGGCGGAATCCCGATGCCCGTATCGCGTACACTAAAGAGCAGATGGTGCCGCCCGTTCTGGCTCTGTTCTTGGACAACCGCGAGTACCACTTCGCCAGCCTGTGTAAATTTGACCGCATTGTTCAGCAGGTTCACCAAAATCTGGCGGATGCGGGTGACATCACCCACAAGTGCATGGGGCACATCTGAGGCGATCATCGAGGCGAGATCAAGCCCCTTGTCGGCAGCATGCGCCGCAACGAGGTCGAGTGCCGCCTCCACACAGTCGCGCAGATTGAAGGGGCTCTGCTCCAACTCCAGCCTGCCCGACTCAATCTTCGAGAAGTCAAGGATGTCGTTGATAACCCCCAGCAGCGCATCGCCACTGGTGCGGATCGTCTCAACAAACTCGCGCTGCTCTTTGCTCAATGTAGTATCGAGCAAGAGCCCGGTCATGCCGATCACCGCGTTCATCGGCGTGCGAATTTCGTGGCTCATATTGGCCAAAAACTCCGACTTGGCCCGCGTTGCTGCCTCAGCTATCTCCTTGGCTTCACGCAAAGCCGCCTCGGTGCGCGAACGTTCCGCCAATTCTACCCGCAGTGCCAGGGTGAGTTGCACATTCTCCAGCGCCGGCCCAATGGCCAACGCAATGCGCTGAGCTAATGTGATCTCCTCTTGGGTAAAGCTGCGCGGTTCAAGCGCATCAAGGCCAATTGTACCAATCACGCTATTGTTGACCATCAGGGGCAGAATCAGGATCGCCCGTGTCCCACGGCGCGTAAAGAGTTCGCTTGTTGCCGCAGTGCGCGCATCAACCAGGGTATCGGTCACCTGCACCGGCTTGCGTTCATGCAAAACCTGCTGGGTCAACAGATTGCCCGCCAGCGCGATGCGCACCCCCAAACCGGAGGGCCGTTCAGGCAGGCGATATTCACTCACCACCAGCAGTTCCGTCTGTTCCTCATTGAGCAGCGCACAGGCTGCTTGGGGCAGCTTAAAGGCCCGCGCCAATTCACCACAGGCAAGATTGAGTACCTCAATCTGATTGTTCGCACTGGCCGATGCGGTCAAGACCCGATTGAGCAGCAGCGTCTCTTGTAGGCGTGCATGCAGATGATCGTGTAAGCGGGCACGTTCAATCGCCAGCGAAGCCTGATCGCTGAGCACTACCAGTAAATCAAGATCGGCTTGCCCCAGGCTCCCCGCCTGCGGACTCTCCACCTTCAAGACGCCCACCACTTGCTGATGCACGCGCAGCGGCACGGCTATCGTACAGGCAAGCTCCTCGTTCCTCGACAGATACGCAGGATCACTATGCTCATCGGTGATCAGGCTTGGCTGACCTGTGTGCGCCACGCGCCCAAGCAGGCCCTCACTGAGTTTCAGCTTGACCTCTGGGTCTTCACGGCCAACCTGATGTTGCAGACATAAGCTATCGCCCTCACGCAGGTAGACACTCACCACATGGAAGCCAAAGACCTGCACGAGCGCCTCAACAATCGCACGCAAGACAGCGCGGAGTTCAATCTCCTGGGCCATCAAGGTACGCACCTGTTCAAGCAATCGTAAGGTACGGGCCTGGCGCTGCAACTCACTCACCAAGCGTTGAGCATGGCGCTCACTCGTCTCACGGGCCGCGACCGCTTCTTGCAACTGGCGAATCTGCCAACGCTGTTCTAAATGCATCACCACCTGGCGGGCCAACGAACGCAGCGTATCGTATTGCAGCCGACTCAAGCTATGCACCGCAGGATCAAAGACACAAAGCGTACCAATCGCATAGCCATCGTGGGTCACGAGGGGCACCGCAGCAAAGAAGCGCACAAAGGGAGCGCCCGCCACCAAGGGATGCGCCTGAAAGCGCTGGTCGGTCTGGGCATCAGCCACCACCATCAGCGCATCGGGTTGCGTGAGCGCATCATTGCTGAAGGTCGTTGAGCGCGGCAACGTATCCAGGGCAAGGCCGACGCAAGCCTTCACCCACAGCCGATCATGGTCAATAAAACCAATCAGCGCACACTGCACGGCACAGAGGGCTGCTGCCAACTTCACGAGATCATCAAAATCCGCCTCAGGCGGCGTATCGAGAATCTGGTAGCGGCGCAATGCTGCCAGCCGTAGTTCTTCTTCAATTGGACCTATAATATGGGTAGCCACAGCGCTTTCCCAATCTAGACACAAATCCATACACTAAGCATACCATTGGAGTATTACGGAGGTTTGAGGCTATGTACCAATTGTTTCATGTTGGCGGCGAAGCCGCCAACACGGAACAAAAAACAGGATTTGGGGCGTAGCCCCAACAACATGAACGTAGCCCTCATGAGAGAATAACGCAATGCGTTGACAAAGCCCGCATACCGCCCTATAATAGCCAAGACAGCACTAGTGTTGAGGAGGTGCTTTTTATGTCCAATCCACAGCAAACGAAGACGAACACCAGCAGTGCCGATGTTTTTGATGCTGCTGAGGCGTTTGGGTCTAACCTGGCGCGTGTAGGCACCATGATGGTGACGTGGCCTCTGTTCGTTCTGCCCGAGGAGCCCCGCAAGGAGGCAGTTCAAGCCACCAACAGTCTTTTCGACTCGGTCGGCAAACTGCACCTTGGCATGGTCAAGGTGGTCTTCCGTGGCGTGAGCAATGTAACAGGCGAGATCAACCGCTTTGTCACCGAGTCCAGTTCTGGTTCTGGCAGCAGCAAGACGGCGACCAAAGTCCCGATTGAGACGCAGCGCTAACCCGCGCAGCGCCCGGAGTGTACTGCTGTACGTCGAAAACCCGCTGTTGGGGCATAGCCCCAACAGCGGGTTTTTCTTTCGTTGCTGAAGCGGCCAAAACGAAAGAAAATCGTTGTTAGCGCGAAAAAGCCTTGGGCTTGATGGGGGGGGCGGCGCGGGGGCTTCGACAGGCTCAGCCACCGCGCCGCTGGCTCGGTGGTTGAGCCTGCCGAAACCAGCCTGTCGAAGCCAAGCGGCGCGGCCCAGAGCTTTTTCGCACTAGCAAATCGTTCTTCGGGGGCGGCGAAGCCGCCCCCGAAGAACGATAGCCTACATAAACGTAGCCGGAGTGAGGCGTTGGGTAAAGTGGTGCATCGCCACATTCACCAGCCAGACCCAATCGAGCTTACGCCCTGCCATGCGTTTCCAGATATTGGGCCAAGAGTAGATTTCGCGCTGCACCTTAATGAAGTTCCGCAAAAACTCATCGCGCTGCATCTTGGCCGGCTCATACATGTAGTGGAAGGTATCGTACTTATCCCAATCGTGCTGCACGAGGCGGTGGCGTACCTCTTCATACCACGGCGTTCCGGGGAAGGGCGTCGCAATCGTAAAGACCGGAAACTCAATCCGGTTCTGCATAATAAAATCGTAGGTATGCTGAAAACTGGCAGGCGTATCGGTATCAAAGCCAAAGATGAAATAGCCTTGCAGCGCAATACCCTGCTTATGCACATTGCTCACAATCTCATCGTAGCGTGCCGTTCGATTAGAGCCCTTATGGACATGCTTAATTGTTTCGGGCGAGACCGACTCAAAGCCCACATTGAGCATCTGGCAGCCCGCCTCTTTGGCCAAGGCCGAGACCTCCGGCTTCTCTAAGAAGTTCATCGAGATATTGGCATTCCATTTTACCCCCATGCCAACCATCGCATTAAAGAGCGCATCGGCAAAAGCGGGGCGGAAGCTAATATTATCGTCCATGAACGAGAAGTGGATATTGGGTTTGCCAGACTCGTACTGACGCATGCGAATTTCATCAATCACACGTTCAACTTCACGCATGCGGAAGTTTTTACCATAGATCCGCGGGGTACAGCAGAAGTTACAGCCCACGGGGCAACCCTTCGTAGCAAGCAGTGGTAAGCGGAAAGAATAGTGCTTACTATTGGGCGAACGGCGCGCAAAGGAGAAATCGGGCTGATCGAGCGTACTCATCGGCTTCCAGCCCGCTTCAGAGGCAGGGCGATAGAGCGGCTTCAATTGATCAGCATAGATATCGCGCGTCAACTCATCATAGATCGACTCAATCTCACCAAACACCACCGTATCGCAATGTTCACGCGCCTCATCGATCATCATGGTGGGATGCACCCCACCAAGGATAACCTTCTTGCCCTGGGCGCGGGCCCGGTCGGCAATGGCATAGACCCGTTTCGCATTGAGGGTACGCGAAGTCAGGGCGACAATATCATACCCAGTAAAATCCTGCGGCACCTCATCGCCAACACGCTCATCCAGAAAATCCACCAAGAAATGCTCTTTGAGCATCGACGCAACCATCAGCAAATTGAGCGGCATACTCACCTTGCCAGAATCAACCATCAGTGGCGTATTGCTCTTGGGCTGAATGAGCAACCAACGTTTCCGATGAGGCGGTGCGACAAAGGGTGGTGGGGCTAATTCCAGACTCTCAGGGCTGATCAGGGTAGACATCGGGCAATACTCTCATTCTAGAGCAAGCTTTACAGAAGGGGTAGCGAGGGCCCGGCCCCCCTACCATGCTACCGACCGACACGTTCACTGACGATTGCTTGCCGCATGAGCGACTTAACGAAGGTAACTAGTTTCTAATCTAGGGGCAAGCATAAACCACAACCCTATGGCTGTCAAGCTTTACAGCAGGCTATGCCCCTCCCCCTGCCACCAACAAGACCCCATAGTAGACCACCGGGCCAACGAAGAGCAGGCTGTCCATGCGATCAAGGATGCCGCCGTGGCCAGGGATGAGTTGGCCGGAGTCTTTGACTCCGATTTGGCGTTTGATCAGCGATGCGCTGAGGTCGCCCAGAGGCCCCACGATGCCTGCGATTGCTCCGATGATGCCTGCGGCGAGGTAGCTGAGCGGCAGGCCAAGCAGGGGCACCGCAATGATGGCTGTGACGATTGAGATCAGCCAGCCCCCCACAACGCCCTCCCATGTCTTTTTGGGGCTGAGGACGGGGGCCATGCGCTGTCGCCCAAAGGCTCGCCCGACGAAGAAGGCGGCGGTGTCTTGCAGCCAGGTGATCGCAAGTGCCAGAAAGACCCAGCGTGCCCCGGCGGGGATGGCTAAGAATTCCAGCCAACCTTCGTGCAGCGGCAGGCTAAGCTGGCGCAGCATGATGAAGCTACTTAGCAGCCAGCTCACGTAGAGTGCGCCTGTCACGGTGAGCGCCCAACTCTGCAGGCTGGTGCTGCGGTCGCCAGGCCAGAGCTCATAGGTCAGCGTAAGGATTAGGCTCAATGCGAGGCAGAGGCCCACCAGATCGAAGGGGCTGAAGGGACGCAGCGCTACTGCGGCAACCAGGCTCAGGCCCACGGCCAATCCGGGGCCAAGGCGCGGCGTAAAGGCTCCTTGGCGCATAATCCCAAAGAGTTCATGAATGCCCAGGGCGACGCAGAGCGCCACCACCAGCACGGTTGCCCAAGCCCACCAGCCCGCGGCAACGATCAGCGGGATCAACACGATCACGCTGAGGATGCGGCGGGTCAATGAGCTAGGGCGCTTCGTTGATGCCGCCGAAGCGGCGTTCGCGCCGTCCATACTCACGAATTGCCTGATGCAAATGTTCTGGCCGGAAATCGGGCCAGAAGACCGGCGTAAACCAATATTCGCTATAGGCCGCCTGCCAGATCAGAAAATTGGAGAGGCGCCGTTCACCACTGGTGCGAATAACCATGTCGGGATCGGGCATGCCTGCGGTGGTAAGATGGGCCTCGATCATGGATTCATCAATCATGGCAGGATCGATACCACTTGCTACAATGCGGCGCACCGCATCAATAATGTCGGCGCGCCCACCATAGTTGAAGGCAATTGCTAGGGTTAGCCCACTGTTGGCGTAGGTCAAATTGATCGCCCGCTCAACCTTACGGGCCAGCAGCTTATTCAAGCCCTCAAGCCGCCCAAGGTGGCGCAGACGCACATTCTGCTCATGCAAACTCTGCGTCTCACGATCAATAAAATCACTGAGGATTTGCATCAACCCCTGAACTTCCAACGAAGGCCGATTCCAGTTCTCCGTTGAAAAAGCATAGAGCGTAAGGTAACGCACACCGATCTTTGATGCCTCGGAGACAATAGCACGGATATTCTCAGTGCCAGCACGGTGACCCGCGAGGCGCGGCAGACCACGCTGGTTGGCCCAGCGGCCATTGCCGTCCATGATCACCGCAATATGTTGGGGGATGCGTTCGCCCTCAAAGCTACTCATAGATGGCTGATCGCCCTCGTCGAATCTTACCCTAGACCGCCATGACTTCAGCTTCTTTTTCCTTACCAAGCTGATCAAGTTCAGCAATACAACGATCGGTCGCCTGTTGCACCCGATCCTGACCACGCCGCATGTCATCTTCACCAATCAGCTTTTCGTGTTCCAACTCCTTGAGCTGATCTATGGCATCGCGGCGCTGATTGCGCACCGAGACCTTCACGTCCTCAACGCGGTGGCGCACCACCTTGACCATTTCGCGGCGGCGCTCTTCGGTCAATTGGGGCACGGCGAGGCGGATCACACGCCCATCGTTGCCGGGGTTAATGCCGAGATCGGAGTGTTGGATCGCCTTCTCGATGGTTTTAATCATCCCCGCATCGTAGGGTTGGATCACAATCAGGCGTGCCTCGGGCACGGTAATACTCGCTAGTTGGTTCAGCGGCATTGGCGCACCATAGGCTTCCACCTGCAGGTGTTCAACCAGACCCGCCGAGGCTCGTCCGGTACGAATAGTAGCCAGTTGGTGCTTCAGCGCCTCCACCGCCTTCTTGAGATGGGCCTCATATTCACGGATGACATCATTGACCATCACGCCCTCCTAGGCTCTACTCACGAGGGTGCCAACCTGCTCCCCCATTACAATGCGCTCTATTGTTCCCGCTTGTAGCGCATTAAAGACGATAATCGGAATATTATTATCCATGCAGAAGGTCAGGGCTGTCGAATCCATCACCGCCAGACCACGGTTCAGCGCCTCCATGTAGGTCAGGTGGTCAATGCGGGTTGCCTTGGGATCGCGCCGTGGATCAGCGGTATAGACCCCGTCCACGCCATTTTTTGCCATCAAGATGACCTGGGCATGGATTTCGGCGGCGCGTAGGGCGGCAGCCGAATCGGTGGTGAAGTAGGGATTCCCGGTGCCCCCGGCAAGAATCACCACGCGCCCCTTCTCCATGTGGCGGGTGGCGCGACGCCGGATGTAGGGTTCGGCCACCTCATTCATCTGGATCGCGGTCATGGCCCGCGTATGCAGCCCATGACGCTCAAGCGCATCTTGCAGGGCTAGGCTATTGATAATAGTCCCGAGCATGCCCATATAGTGGGACTGGGCGGTATCCATACCACGAGCGATGGACTGGTTGCCACGCCAGATATTGCCGCCCCCAATGACCAAGGCGACTTCAACGCCGTGGCGATGGACAGCTTCAACCTCACGGGCGAGGTAGTCGAGCATATCATAGCTCACCACCTCATCGGTGCCTTTAATCTGTTCGCCACTCAGTTTGATCAACACACGGCGATATTTGGGCTCTTGCATAGGGGCATTGGGCAGTTAGCGGGGTGCAATAGGCCCAACGACCCACTACACCCCGCTAACCGGCTACTAGGCACCAATTTCATAGCGCACAAAGCGGCGTACCACGATATTCTCACCAAGCTTGGCAATGGCCTGCTTCAGTTTATCCTCAATCGTTTGAGAGCTATCCTTCACAAAGGGTTGGGCGAGCAGCACCTGCTCCTTCACAAAGGTCTCACGGATCTGGCCGCTCTCCGCAACGATCTCATCAGTCACTTCGGCCTCACTGATGAAGCGCGGATTGAGCGCAACGATATGCTGGGCAAGATCTTTGGCCAGCGCAGCGAAATCCTCGGTACGCGCCACAAAATCGGTTTCGCAATTGAGTTCAACCAGGCCCGCCACGCGCGCACCGTGGTGGACATAGGAGCCAATCAGCCCCTCTTTAGCCTCACGCGAAGCCTTCTTCGCCGCTGCCTCAATGCCGCGCTCGCGCAGAATCTCAATCGCCTTGTTGATACTGCCATCAACCTGTTCCAGGATGTCGCGGCACTCCTTAATGCCGGCACCAGTGCGTTCACGCAACTCTTTGACCAATTCAATCGGAACAGCCACTGTAGCACTCTCCTTATGCGTATGGTGTTGCCTTACGGCAAGCGTTTAGGGTCATGGCAAATCGTTGGGGCTACGCCCCAAATCCCGTTTTTTATTCCGTGTTGGTGGCTTCGCCACCAACACGGAATAAAATGAGTTCTCTTGGGGGAAGCTTACCTTCACCTCCCCCAAACCCCCGCCGAGCGCTTAATGTCATGCGTATGGTGCTTCGCCGCCAAATAGCAACAAAAAAGCTTTTCGGGGGAGGCGCAGCCTCCCCCGCACCCCCACCGGAGGTGACGTTGATGTAGCCTTAGCAAGCGGGTTGTCAAACGCACCTACTGATGCGCCGCGTCGCGGCGATGCTGGCCCTCGAGGGCGGCATCGGCGATCTTGCTGGTCATCAGGCGAATACCCCGGATGGCATCGTCATTGCAGGGAATCACAAAGTCAATCGGATCGGGATTGCAGTTGGTATCTACCATTGCTACCACAGGCACTCCAACCGTAGCCGCCTCTTTGACCGCGAGAACTTCTTTGTGCGGATCAATAATGAAGATGGCACCAGGGACGCGATCCATCGTCTTGATGCCGCTAAAGACACGATTGAGCTTGCCAATCTTCTCTTCGAGCTTCAGCCCTTCTGCCTTGGTCAGGCGGGCAAAATCGCCCCGGTCGCGCTGGGCTTCAAGATCGGCCAACAGTTTCAGGCGAGCCTTCATGGTGGCAAAGTTGGTGAGCGTACCACCAAGCCAGCGCTGCGTAATATAGTACTGTCCGGCACGGGTTGCCTCTTCGGCAATCGCCTCTTGGGCCTGCTTCTTGGTACCGACAAACAGAATCTTCTCGCCGCGTGCCGTCATATCGGCAATGAAGCGGTAGGCATCACTCAGACCCTTGACCGTCTTCTGTAGATCGATGATATGGATGCCGTTGCGCGCAGTAAAGATATAGTCGCGCATCTTCGGATTCCAACGATTGGTCTGATGCCCAAAATGGGCCCCCGCCTCCAACAAAGCCTTGATGGACACGACACGTTGCGTAGCTGCTTGGGTCATAGGTCTCTTGTTGCTCCTTACATATCCTGGAATGTTTCCAGCCGCCACCCCCTTCCCGAACGACCAGACCGGCGCTACCGGCAGGAGCACGTTCTTACTGGGGATGTGTGTATTTGGCGCATTTGAACGCCGCAGGATAGTATAGCATAAGCATGGATGTGGGGCAAACCATATCATTGGTATGCGCTATTTTCTGCTTGTCACTCGTCACTCGTCACTCATAACTGGTATTATGGCAACGGCAATCCCAAGACGGTGAAGCCACCGCGTGCGCCACCGCCGGGGAAGAGTGAGCGTTCGGCGACAATGGGCTGAGTGGCGCGCACTATCGCTGTGACTGCTGCTTCATCGGGGTAGAATTCGTGGACGGCCATGGTGTAGCGTGCCCCCGCAGGCACGCGGAAACGTTGGCTACCAATGGCTCCATCGCTGAAGCGTAGGTCTACGGTGACGTCGGCGGGCAAGTAGCCCGGGTTGCTGACGCAGAGGTAGTAGGTGGCATCGCTGGTGCGTCCATCTACGAAGGCCCAGCGTAGCTCTGGAGCGGTTGCGCCCGCGCCGACACTGCCGGTCGCGCCGTTGTTGAAGTGTAAGGAGCGTTCGACCGCGACCGGACGATCCGAGCGTAGTTTGGTACTTACGCCGAGATTAGGCACAACTTCGTTGGCATCAATCGTGAGTTGGGTGCGCGGCGGTACGGCGTAGCGCCGCAGTTCTTGCTGACCATCAGGCCCCATAAAGCTCACCTCAAGATTGGCCATGTGGCGGTTGGGGTTGAGGACGAGCAGCCGCATACGAAAATCGCCTTCGGTTGTCCCTTCGGCAAAGTGCCATTCGCGCGCAAGGGTGGCGATGCCGCGCCCAGTGTGCATGCCGGTCTGCCCTGGCCCAAAGCGCATCGTGCGCTCGGCGGCTATCGGTTGGTTGGCAATCACCTGGACGCCAAAATTAGTTCCCTGCAGTGGCATGCTGCCATCGGGCTGGGTGATGTCCCCCACGGTGATCACGAGGCGATCCTGGCCCGCAATCTGCACCTCCTGGCTCAGACTGGTACCATCGCGGCGCATGTAGGTCACCGTAGCCTGTGCGCTGGTGGCATTGGGATTGAAGAGCACCAAGAAGGTGCGGTTGGTGCCCTCGGTTGAGCCTTCGGCAAAATACCAGACCCGCGAGAGGCGGCTGATGCCCGGCCCGCCGCCAATATCGCTGGTGAGGCCCATGCTCCGTTCGGCCAGCAGGGCGACACTCGACTCGACAATCGCGGGGAGGGCGTTTTCGTCCTGCACCAACGCATTGATCGTCAGGTCGCTACGGGCACCTGGCGCGACATCCACGATGCGCGCAACCGGGGCGGCCCCCGGGCGCACGAGCGTGATGCGCGCATCGGCGGGACTATTGGTCGGGTTGAAGAGACTAAGCCGCTGGCTGTAGTCGCTCACATTGCCCTCGGCAAAGTACCAACGTGCCCGCACCGTAGACTGGTCGGCAAGGGTACGCAATTGGGGCAAGGCGTTCTGCACCGGCCCATAGGGATCGGGCGCGGTAGGCACCACCTCGTTGTGGGCCGCAATATTGGGGCGCGTGGTACGCCCACCGGCACTCCCCACACTATGCTGCCCGGTCGGCGCAAAATCATAGGCTTGGCCCAACCATGCCAAGAGGCTCACCAAGCTACTCTGCGCCGTTGGGCTCAGTGGCTCTTCACGCGGATTCAGCAGGGCCACATGCACCGCACGATCACCACCAGCCACCTGAGTCACCCGCGAGGTCGGGCCGCCCAAACGCCCCTCATAGAGATTGCCTT
Source organism: Candidatus Viridilinea mediisalina (assembly GCF_002532535.1). Classification (GTDB taxonomy): domain Bacteria; phylum Chloroflexota; class Chloroflexia; order Chloroflexales; family Chloroflexaceae; genus Viridilinea; species Viridilinea mediisalina. The sequence goes on along the minus strand of NZ_NQWI01000005.1, from coordinate 15,223 downwards.
CGGGATCGATCAGGTAGTGATAGCTCAGATCCTCCCAGCCTAGCACCTGGGTCTGGTAGGCCAGCAGCGCCCGCACAAGCTCGAGGCTCGCATCAGCGGTGAGGGTGGTATCAAGCTGATGCACAATCACCCCCAGTGGATCGCTGCGTCCGGGTTGCGCCGCCGCCACGCGCCCACTCCAGTCGCGCCGCGCAATCACTGCGGGGCGCTGCGTGAGCGTTTCGGGCCCAAAGAGGATCGGCTGACGCGGCAGGCCCGCCGCAAAGGTCGGGAATGTTGAGGCGCTATCAAGGTAGCTCACACTCACCTGGCGCAAGCTGGCTGAAGCACGGGCGACATCGCTGCTCAAATTGACCCGCAACTGCAAATATTCGCTACCTCGGGGCAGGGCCACCACATGGGGGCTGGCCCAACCACCCGTAGCCGAGCGGGTATTACCGGACTCAAGCTGGTACCACGCGCTCCATCCCGCCTCACCAGCATCTTCGGGCGGCGTAATGCGCGAACGCAACGCCAGGCTGAGTTGGGTACCAGGGGGCAACTCCGCCTCCCAGAGCAACCCGGCGGCATTAGCCGCAAAGTCGGTCTTGAAGGGCACCGAGATAAAGCTCCCACTAGCCTGCCCATCGGCGAGGCGCAGTTCACCACCGGCATTATTGGTCACCATGGTGCCACTTGCCGCCCCAGCCTGCCAATCAGCCACCGTCGTGAGCGTCCAGGTTCCGATGCGCGCCTGTGGCCCCTGCTGCTGCGCCGCTACGGGTGGTGCCAGCACAAGCAGCAGCAGGGGCAGGAGGATCGCGGTGAGCATGGGGTGCCAAGGTTTTCTCATAGGGAACTTCTTAAATTCTTTCTTTTGGGGATGGTTGCAGAAACGCGCTTTCAGCTTTACCGTTGGAGTGCCGACTTTAGTCGGCATCCGGGGGGTGTCGGCGACCTCAGCCGGCTAAAGTCGGCACTACACTTTCAGCTTTACCGTTGGAGTGCCGACTTTAGTCGGCATCCGGGGGGTGTCGGCGACCTCAGCCGGCTAAAGCCGGCACTCCAGCGTGTGCCCCCAGATTTTCTTCAGACAGCCTCTAAAACCACCCCTACGGATTCGGGCGTGCGGCACCGCCAAAGGCACCGCGATAGACATTGGCCGAATCGTAGAGCATCCAGCCATCAATTTCGGGGAACATCTCAGTGGCATCAATCTGGGCCCGTACTTCCTCGGGGCCGTAGCGTACCACCTTGTAGGACCAGGGATCGGTATGATCCTGCAACCAGGGGCGTAGGCGTGCGTACTCACCTTCGATCTGTTCGAGGCCCGCCCGATTCGAGGCTTCCAGAATGGCGAAGGGTTCATCTACGGGCGAGGCGATGCCAAAGGAACCCGGCCACCACAAGGATGGGTAGGGCATTGGGGCGATATAGTCAGTATGATCCCCCATCAGCCGCATATCTTGGGCAATCGTGAGCGAAGGCCCAGAGACCACGCGGCCAAAGACACAGACGGACATTTTGGCCCCAGCGCCATTGACGGCCCGGTGGGCCTCTTCCATAAACTCAACAATCACCTCAAACATGCGCGCCGGATTATCCACTGGATCGAGCGGTTCGGAGAAGAGTAGTTGATCGCGGAATTCGGCGCGGGTGCCAAACCAATCAGGGAAGCGAATGTAGTCGTAATTGACCTCATCAAAGCCCATGAGCGCCGCTTCAACCCCCAGTGCAATGTTGTAGTCCCACACGTTGCGATTGGTCGGGTCGAGGTAGGCATAGCGGATTCCCGGCCCAGGGAAGTCGGCATAGACTTCACCAGTTTCGCGCCAGCGAATTGACCATTCGGGGCGAGCATCGGAGAGGACGTTGTCGTGGGAGTAGAGCTGGATACGTGCAATGGTATAAACGCCCCGTTCACGCAGACTCTGCACCAAGGCTGGCATATCAATGTAGGGTTTTGAAAGATTCAGTTCGCGGACCAAGGGTACTTGTGAATCGTAGTAGACCAGGCCCAAATCATCGCGTAGGTCGCTCTTGATGTCAATCACAATGGCGTTGAGTTCAGTTCGTTCGATTAACTCAATGTAGCGTTCCATCATTGTTGGGACACTCGCTACGGCAGAGGTGACATAGAGCGCCTTGACGCGGAAGCGTTCGAGCGCGATCTCGTTGGGTACTGCACCGGGTTCAATCGGCAGCACGACCGTACCGTAGCCAGGCGAGAGAACCTGCAAGTAGCCCTGTTCAGGCAAGCCACGCAGGGTAAAGCTCCCATCACGACTAGCGGTGATCCGTTCAAAGGCCACAGCGGTACCAGGAAAACTGGTGGTTGCAATGATCGTTGCATTGGCAATTGGCTCGCCACTCGCTTGATCAATCAGACGCCCGCGTAGGGTGTCGGGGCGGAGCACGGCATCGAGGCTGGTGCTGCGCCCCAATTCCTGCGAAAGGCTCGCATAGCCATCGGCACTGATCTCAACCAACGTAGCTTCCGCCGGGATGCCCTCAATGCGGTAGTGCCCGGCACTATCACTGCGCCCACTCACCCCGGCCACCGTTACGGTTGCGTCGGCCACCCCCGCGCCACTGAAGCGGTCGCTGATGGTGCCACTCAACACATTGGGGCGCAGAGCGAGATCATGGGTCGTGGTGCGTTCCAAGGCCACTTCCGCTGGCGCATACTCAGCAGCCGTCACACGCAGGGTAAAGCTCTCTGGCAGCTCGGTTAGGCTAAAGCGCCCCTCGGCATCGGTGGTACTGGTCACCGTTGCGGTCACCGCAAAGCTGGCCGTCACCTCAGCGCCAGCCACAGGATCACCCGTAAACTCATCGCTAATCTCACCTACAAGGGTATTGGGGCGCAGCATGGTAGCGAGGGTGACCGTGGTCCCCTCGGTGGCCGTCACTTCAGGCTGCTCGCCTAAGGCAATACTCACAACCTCATAGTTGGGTGCACGCACCTCCAGCGTATCGGCATGCCGCCAACTGGCCGTACTAAAACTGCCTGCGGCATCGGTCGTAAGGCTTGTATTACCAATCAGGATACTTGCTTCAGGCACAGGCATGCCCGTATAGGCATCAACCACCGTGCCTGTGAGGGTCGTTGTGGGGGTACTACAACCTGCAATGAGCACCAGCAAGGATACCAGCAGCACAGCGAGCCTGCGCATCTGGAGGCAAGAACGGGCAAGAGACAACATCAATGCACACTCCTCTAGACAATCACAATTCCACCTCAAAGATATGATGAGGTGCCTGCTTTCCTTTAATTGCCACCGGCCCCAGGGGGCGCAGGTTCCAACGGGGCTGATAGTCTGGTGGCAAGGCCGAAATCAAGTTATGCGAAACAATAATCTGATTAGCTTGGGCCACCGAGCAGAGGCGCGAAGCGGTATTGACCACATCACCAATCAGGGTATAATCTTGGCGCTGTTCGGAGCCAATATTGCCAATCGTGGCCCGCCCATAGCTCAAGCCCACCCCCATGCCGATGCAGTAGCCCAACTCCTGCTTCCAGAGTTGGGCGAGTTCGTGAAAGGCGCGTTGAACCGCAACCGCCGACTCGAGGGCGCGTTGCGGATCGTCTGGGCGGGCGATGGGTGTGCCAAAGACGGCAATGATCCCATCGCCCAAGAACTTATCTACCGTGCCATCATGGGTATACAGGACATCGGTTACCATCGTGTAGTAGCGATTGAGAATATGTTCGATCAGAATGCGCGGCTCAGTGCGCTCGGTGATACTGGTAAAGTTGCGCAGATCGGCAAAAATCACCGCGACATCGCGCTCAGTAGGTTGGCCAAAATCACCCCCAGCGCTCAGGAGTTGTTCAGCGACTTGGGGCGAGACATAGCGCCGAAAGACGGAGCGCACCCGTTCGCGCTCTTGGCGTTCCAGGCGCTTAATCGGGCTAATGTCGCGCATGACCATCACGCTGCCGAGGGGCTGGCCATCGCCACTCTGCACGGGTGCCACGCTGACACTATAGGTTACATCATCAGCTTGGTTCACTTCGCCTGCGGCCCCATTGATGCTCCCCTGTTCAATCAGCGCCATGAGTTGCTGCAGGATGGCCGCATCGATGTTGGTCTGTTGGGCCAGGGGTTGACCCAATGCATGTTCAAGTCCAAGGCCAAGTTGCTCTTCGGCGGCACGATTGGCCAGCAACAATTCGTGCTCTGGGCTAACCAGCAGAATCGGATCGGCGGCTCCCCGCAGCACCGCATTGAGCGTCGAGCGTTCATCGGCAACTACGCGGTAGAGCCGCGCATTCTCGATCACCTGGACAATCAGGCTGGCCACGGTACCCACTAACTCGCGATCGGCCTGCCCAAAGCCCTCAGGCCGCCCGGATGCATCGAGGCAGAGCATGCCCAAGGTACGGGTGCCAGCCATAAGCGGCACGACGAGCACCGCATTGATCTTCCAGGTGGCCAGTAAGGGGTGCAGCGGGGCAAATTCCTGCGCTTGGGCTAGATTGTTCAGCAGCATGGGCCCCCCCAGCGCCCCAATCGCGGAGGACAACTCCCCATGCTGTGCTGCCAAGCTACTCAGCATCGCCTCCTGCTCCACAGTCACACTGCCCGCCAACGCCACCTGGGGTAGGTCGTGTTCGCTATCAGCACAGAGCAGCAGCCCAGCAAAGGGCACCCCAAAGATCTTGGCCACCGAGCGGGCCACGGCTTGTAGGTGTTGGGGCGCATCAAGCTGGGCGGTCAACTCCACCGAGAGGCGATTGACCCGGCTGAGTTGGGCGATGCGCTGCTGTTCATTCTCAAGCAGGCGCGCATTGCCCAACGCGGTACTAAACTGATTAACAATCGCACTCAGAACTGCCGCATCACTCGGCCCAAAGGCCGCCACCTCAGGGCTACGCACATCAAGCGTCCCCAAGACCTGGCGGCGCAACACAATCGGCAACACTAACTGTGAACGCACTAGCCCATCATCGGGCAACTGCGCCTCAAAACGGCTATCTTGGGTTGCATCATCAACGTGCAGCACCTGCTGATGGCGAATGGCCCACCCGTGCATACCTCGGTCGGCACGCAAGCGTGAACCGAGCAGTAGACTGGCACTCACCGAGCCAGCCGCCGCCTGCAAGACCAGTTCATCGCCTTCGCGCCAGAACAGATAGACCAGCGGGTAGCCAAACTGCTGCTGGATCATATAGACCAACAGGCGGGTCACCTGATCAGGGGCCATCAACTCCGAGAGGTAGGCGTTAATCTCATTGACCTTACGCAATTCCTCGGTGCGTTGGGATAACAGCTCGGTTTGGCGGCGGGTCAGGCGAAAGAGGCGCGCACTCTCGAGCGCAACGGCGCTCTGGGCTGCCACCGAACTGAGTAGTTCAATATGCTCATCGGTAAAGAAGCCGGGCGTATGGTGAACCAGCGTGATCGCGCCGAGGGCGCGCCCCTCGCGCATAATTGGCGTAGCCGCCACCGAGCGCACGCTGGAGTGCAAGGAAGAGGTATTGAGCCAACGCGGATCAGTGCGGGTATCGGCAAGAACTGCGGGTTCACCGGTGCGCATCACCCAGCCAGCAAACCCTTGGCGCAAAATATCGGGCAGCACCTTGGTCGCAGGGTTGCGACTACTGGAATAGTAGAGTGTACGTTCATCATTATCAAAATCGCTCAGAATAATCGAAGCACGCACCGCCCCCACCGCATCGGCCAAATGATCGAGAAAACGGGTCAGCAGCACATCAAGATCAAGACTCGCGCCCAGATCGCGGGTCAAATGGAGTAACAACTCGGTCTTACGCTGGGCTCGTTGCATACCCCGTTGCGCCCGTTGCAAACGCAGCATCGCCCGCACACGGGCCAGCAACTCGTCCATCTCAACCGGTTTGACCAGAAAATCATCTGCACCGGCATCGAGCGCATTGACACTGATCGTGGGATCGGCTTGGGCCGAGATCACCATCACCGGGGTGAAAGGCTTGCTGCGATCAGCTTTAATCTGCCGTGTCACCTCAAAGCCATCAATCCCTGGCAGCCCCAGATCGAGCAGGATCAGATCAGGCGTAATCAACTGCAAATAGGCCAGCGCCTCTTCACCACTGGCCGCCTGCGAGACCCGATAGCCATCACTGGTCAGCAGATCATGGTAGATGCGCCGAATGAACGGCTCATCTTCAACAATCAGAATATTGGCTGGTTCAAGCATAGGCAAACTCTGCCAAGCAATACAGGCTATGAATCATGGCCTAATGCGTTGCAGTATAGCATACCCACCGCCCCTTGATATTCTGGCGTGGTATGACCGTTCCTAGTAGCGGGCTACACATCAGCCGAGCGAACCATATCCGTACAAAGAACCAGTCCCGCATCGGTCGCATGGTGGGTACACGATGCGTAGCGTTGCGTTATGCTATGGTATACGCTACCTAGGAGTACGCTCATGTTTGTCAATCTCTTCGGTTGGTTGTTGGCCATTGCTGCGGCAGCAACGAGTATCGCTATGATCGTCATGGGTGGGCGCTGGCAGCGCATTGAAGCGGCAGCCTACGCGGGCGAGCGGCGTCCGTGGTGGACTGCGTGAGAACGCGGCGGAGCAAAAAAGCCTATTCTTGAAAGCCTCCTACCCCGCCCACTCCGCTGCTCGTAGCGTCGCTTGTTCAAGCACGACGAGGGTGGCGCACTCTCGTTTGTCGGGGGGGTAGCCGTGTTTGCGGAGGAGCCGTTTGACCATGACGCGCAGTTTGGCGCGGGCGCTCTCTTTGAGTGTCCAGTCAATGGTGGCGTTGCGGCGCACGGTCTCTACCAGTTCGCGGGCGATGGTCTTGAGGGTTTCGTCGCCGAGAACTTTGACGGCGCTGTCGTTGACCTCTAGGGCTTCGTAGAAGGCGAGTTCGTCTTCGTTGAGGCCCAGTTCTTCCCCGCGCTGCTGGGCGGTACGTAGCTCTTCGGCAAGTTTGATCAGCTCCTCGATGATTTGGGCGGTCTCTAGGGCGCGATTCTGGTAGGCGCGGAGTGACCGTTCGAGCATTGCGCTGAAGGAGCGCCCCTGTACTGCGTTGCTGCGTGAGCGGGTCTTGATCTCGTCGGCAAGCAGTTTGCGGAGGAGTTCGATGGCGACGTTTTTGTGTGGGATGCCGCGTACTTCGGCGAGGAATTCGTCGGAGAGGATGGAGATGTCGGGCTTTTTGATGCCTGCCGCAGCGAAGATGTCGATCACATGGTCGGGGGCGATGGCTTTGGCGACGAGTTGACGGATCGCTTGGTCGAGGTCGGCAGTGGCGGTTTTGGTTGTGTTGCTCGGTGTTTTGGCCAGCGCAGCATGGATGGCTTGGAAGAAGGCGACGTCGTCGCGGATGGCGATAGCTTCGTCGTGGGGGATGGCGAGGGCAAAAGCGCGTGAGAGTTGGGTGACGGCTTGGAGCAGGCGGTTCTTGCCATCCTCTTGGGCGAGGATGTGTTCTTGGGCTGGCGGGAGCAGCGCAAGGCGCTGGATGGGGCTGCCGTTGGCCCACACTGACCAGTCGAAGCCGTGGAAGAGGTTGCAGCAAAGCTCGTGCTTTTCCTGCATGATGGCGACTGCATCCTCTTGGGCGAGGGTGCTTTGGCCGCTGCCGCCGTTTGCGGTGTAGTTGGCCATCGCTTCGCGGAGCGAGTCGGCGAGGCCCAGGTAGTCTACGATGAGGCCGCCGGGCTTGTCTTTGAAGACGCGGTTGACGCGGGCGATGGCTTGCATGAGGCCGTGGCCGCGCATGGGTTTATCTACATACATCGTGTGCAAGCTGGGCGCATCAAAGCCGGTGAGCCACATGTCGCGCACGATGACCAGTTTCAGGGGGTCGCTTGCGTTTTTGAAGCGGTTGGCCAGCGCCTCGCGGCGCGCTTTGTTGCGAATATGGGGTTGCCACGCCAGCGGATCGCTTGCCGAGCCGGTCATGACGATCTTGAGTGCGCCCTGGTTGTCGTCGTCGCTGTGCCATTGCGGGCAGAGTGCAATCAGGGCTTGGTAGAGATCGATGCAGATGCGGCGGCTCATGCAGACAATCATGGCTTTGCCTTCCATGACCTCGAGGCGCTGCGCGAAGTGTTCAACGAGGTCTTTGGCCAGCAATGCAATGCGTCGTTCAGCGCCAACCACCGCTTCGAGGGCGGCCCATTTGCTCTTGAGTTGCTCCTTCTTGGTGACCTCCTCGCCTTCGGTTACCTCTTCAAAACTCTGGTCAAGGTTGGGCCGTTCGGTTTCGTCGAGGGCGAGTTTGGCCAAGCGACTTTCGTAGTAGATGGGTACGGTCGCCCGATCTTGCACGGCACGCTGGATGTCGTAGATGCTGATGTAGTCGCCAAAGACGGCGCGGGTATTGCGATCAGTGAGTTCAATCGGGGTGCCGGTGAAGCCGATGAAGGAGGCGGCGGGCAGCGCGTCGCGCACATGCTGGGCAAAGCCATAGGTCAATGTGCCGCTTTTGGTGTCGAGTTTTGCCTCAAAACCGTACTGGCTGCGGTGGGCCTCGTCGGCAATCACGACGATGTTGCGCCGCATGGAGAGCGGTTCGGAGCGTTCGCCGCGCACTTCAGGCAGGAATTTTTGGATGGTGGTGAAGATGACGCCACCAGCGGCCACTTCGAGTTTGGCGCGCAGATCGTTGCGGTCGGTGGCTTGGATCGGGGTTTGGCGCAGCAATTCGTGGCAACGCGCAAAGGTGCCGAAGAGTTGATCATCGAGGTCGTTGCGATCGGTGATAACCACAAGCGTGGGGTTGGCCATTGCTGGCGCTTGAATGATCCGCCCGGCGTAGAAGGCCATCGTGAGGCTCTTGCCGGAACCTTGGGTGTGCCACACCACCCCCGCCCTCCGGTCGCCGGTGGGCGCAGTCGCCTCAAGGGTGGCGTCTACGGCTTTGTTGACGGCGTGGAACTGGTGGTAGCCGGCGAGTTTCTTGACGAGGCTGCCGCTCTCATCCTCCTCAAAGACGATGAAGGAGCGCAAGAGCGCGAGCAAGTGGTGTGGTGCGAGCATGCCACGGGTCAATACTTCCAATTCCAACAGGGTTGTTGGTGCTACCGTCTCGCCCTCAATCGTGCGCCAGGGCATAAACCACTCTTTGTCGGCGGTCAGCGTCCCCACCCGCGCCGTGTGGCCGTCGGAGATAATCAACGCCGCGTTGTAGAGGAAGAGCGTTGCTATCTGGGCCTTGTAGGTCTGCACCTGTTGCCATGCCATCCAGACGGTTGCCTGCTCATCGGCGGGATTCTTGAGTTCCAGCACCACCAAGGGCAAGCCATTGAGAAACAGCACAATATCGGGGCGGCGCTTGTGTTGGCCCTCGGCCACCGTGAACTGGTTGACCGCCAACCAATCGTTGTTGGCGGGGTTCGCAATATCCACCAGGCGCACCAACTCGCCGCCAAGCGAGCCATCGGGTCGCCGATATTCCACAGCCACACCAGCAACCAGCATGCGGTGAAAGGTGCGGTTATTGGCAAGCAGCGCAGGCGCATTGGGATGCAGAATCTGGCGCAGCGCCTCAGCGCAAGCCTCAGCGGGAAGCGCAGGGTTCAGCCGCAGCAGGGCAGCCCGCAGTCGCCCAAGCAACACCACCTGAGTGTAGTCATCACGCTCGGCAGCCGACGCACCAGGGGCAATCTCGGGGCCAAAGCGCGTGGTATAGCCAAGCTCAGCGAGCCAGACGAGGGTTGCTGCTTCGAGGTCAGCTTCGGTCAACGTTGCTGGCATAGCTCCCCCTTGGGCATTAAGGATGGTTTCAGGAAATAGAAATCAGTCTTACCACCGTAGTGCCGACTTCAGTCGGCTTCTCATGACCTCTAAGCGCGTAGTAGCGTAGTGCCGACTTTAGTCGGCTTGCCATGATCTCTGGCGACTTCAGCCGACTAAAGTCGGCACTACCTGTAGGGCATCGTAGCGTGTAGCGTGCATCGTAGCGCGTAGCGTAGTGCCGACTTTAGTCGGCTTCCCATGATCTCTGGCGACTTCAGCCGACTAAAGTCGGCACTACCTATTCTCTAAAGTCGGCATTACCTATGGCACAAAGATTTCACTAAATAAGAAAGAGTCCTTCACTCTTCAAGCAGCATCCCATCCATCTCCAAACGTATCAAAAGGATAATCTTGCTCTATTTTTTTTACCCAATCCATCCCTAGATCTGCAATGTAGCGATGCAAGCTTGAAAAACGCCAATCCAAAGAGTGCTTAGCATATCTGTGGCGCACAGCGTTGGCATGGAGGTAATTAGTCGCACGATAGAAGTGCTGTTCGTCACGAATTGCACGATCACTGTAGTAATACCAAACCTTGCGTCCAATGGTATTATCCTCAATATTCCATTGTCGAGCGGTACGTCCATGCAGTCGCTTAAGAATTGCTGAGACAACAGCAAGTGCCGGAAGTTGGACGAGAAGGTGGTAATGGTTAGGGAGTACAACCCAGGCACAACACGTAATGCCTGGCTGTTCAAAGGCTTCAAGCAACGCTTGCTCGAATAGTGACAGTCGTGTTTCCGAGAGCATAATGGCATGATGCTGATAGATTGTTGCCGTTAGCAGATAGTAGCCTTGTCCTTGTTCCAGATGGGGCGGGCGATGGGGAGGAAACCCCCGATCTAATCGTTCGGCAACAATTGCACGTTGTTCATCTGGACTGAGCATGCGATATTCATAGAATGGCATGTATTTGCATTGCCCTCATCGTAGTGCCGACTTTAGTCGGCTTGCCATGATCTCCGAGAACCTCAGCCGACTAAAGTCGGCACTACCTGTAGGGCATCGTAGCGTGTAGCGTAGCGTGTAGTAGCGTAGTGCCGACTTTAGTCGGCTTGCCATGATCTCCGAGAACCTCAGCCGACTAAAGTCGGCACTACCTGTAGGGCATCGTAGCGTGTAGCGTAGCGTGTAGTAGCGTAGTGCCGACTTTAGTCGGCTTGCCATGATCTCCGAGAACCTCAGCCGACTTAAAGTCGGCACTACCTGTAGGGCATCGTAGCGTGTAGCGTAGCGCGTAGTAGCGTAGTGCCGACTTTAGTCGGCTTGCCATGATCTCTGGCGACTTCAGCCGACTAAAGTCGGCACTACCTGTAGGGCATCGTAGCGTGTAGCGTAGCGCGTAGTAGCGTAGTGCCGACTTTAGTCGGCTTGCCATGATCTCTGGCGACTTCAGCCGACTAAAGTCGGCACTACCTGTAGGGCATCGTAGCGTGTAGCGTAGCGCGTAGTAGCGTAGTGCCGACTTTAGTCGGCTTGCCATGATCTCTGGCGACTTCAGCCGACTAAAGTCGGCACTACCTGTAGGGCATCGTAGCGTGTAGCGTAGCGCGTAGTAGCGTAGTGCCGACTTTAGTCGGCTTCCCATTTACTGTCTGTGCAACAGACCTTGATCGTGCGCCCCTTCACAGCACCTCCTCCACCACCTGCTCCGCCTCACGCACGCGCAACTCCCCTGAAAGCAACTTCGGGAGCAATGCGTCGCGTAGCGCGGCGAGGGTGCGGGATTGGTGAACATTGGTAACTATACTTTGTATGAGGGGAAATGCAAAATCGTTGTAGCGAGACGCTACAAGCTCTGGTGGAAGTACCACTTGATAACGTGCCATGTCTTTCCAGCTTGTACGAGGCATCTTGGTGCCATGAGATGACTGATCTGTATGTTGGACAAACTCATCGCTAGATACATGGGCCAGTACAAAGCCGAACCAATTAAGTTCAGTTGGCCGTAAAACTAAAATATCGGTGGAACACACTCCGCTTATCGCCGCTACACCAACTTTATGGAAATAAGGTCGCAGCTTGCCAAACAAAATTTCTCCTCGATCAAAGCCAAATTTATTACTCTCAATGGTATCCGTACTGCCCCAGTCATCAAGTGCTACACACTTTCGGGGCATGTGTTCAAGACCAATATATGGCGTCTTCGGATCAACATCACTTGGGTGAAAACTTCGTCGTGGATTCTCTGTGATCCTATCTAAACGGGCCAAGCCCCACCCCCTCGGCACCTCACGCCCATCAACCACCTCAAAGCCATCGGGGAAGAGCCTCGCCGTCGCCGCATCCATCGCATCCGGGGCGCGGCCTGCGGCCTTGGCCCGCACGGGATCAAAGTCTACAAACCAACTCTTGAAGACCGCCCGCGCCAGGGCTTCGAGAGTCACATTCTGGCGGCGGTTGAGTTCGATCTTGTCGTCGAGGCTGCCGAGGATGCGGGCAATGGCGCGTTGTTCGGGGAGGGGGGGGATGCGAATTAGACGCGCATGTGCTGCATCTCGATTCAGACCAGGAACAGCACTGTCAGAATTCATTTTTTCTAAGCCAAGGGACTTAATAGAATAAAATGCAAATCTCGCTAAATATAGATCTGATATTGATATGAAAAATGTTGTATCAATCGGCCAACAAGGGGTTTTTGAGAATTGAACCGAACCAACGGTTCCTTTTCTGCCAATAATTATGGTAAAATTATCTGTTAAATATGTGTTATGAAATCCGATAACACCATTTGATCCATATACTGGAAACGTTCCAGTCGTAATTCTTTTGCTTTTTAGTAAACTTTTTCCATATGAAAACGGTAAATAATCACCTAATTTTTCTATCCTATCAGTTTTCATGTCCCAACCTTCGCATGTTTTTGCATATCATTACTTTCAACACATTGGCTTGGCACCTGACGGCAGATAACACAGGTCATGTACTCATCGCTTAGAGGCTATCTGAAAATTCTATTAACTGGCGTTGGAGTGCCGGCTTCAGCCGGCTAAAGCCGGCACTCCAACATGTGCCCACTAGCTTTTCAGACAACCTCCGGCTAAAGCCGGCACTCCAACATGTGCCCACTAGCTTTTCAGACAACTTCTCATATCTGCATATCCTCAGCCAACTGAAGTCGGCACTACCTATGGCGTAAATAGCGCTACAGCCTCCTGCAGTACTCGTTCGCGTATGTGTACATTCAGGCCCGCATCGGTAACCACATCAACCTTATGTTCGAGGAGATCTTCAAGGTCTTGCCACAGGCCAATGAGATCTAATAGGCTCCGGTCGTTTGCCATAGTCACAAGCAGGTCGAGATCGCTCTCTGGACCAGCTTCACCACGGGCGATTGAGCCAAAAATGCGTAGGTTGGATGCGCCATGCTGGGCGGCGATCTGCAAGATTTCGGGGCGCTTTGCCCTGAGTAGTTCGGTAAGTTCCATGCTTCCTCCTGCACTATAGCCAATTATACCAATTACCGTTGAATATACCGCATTGCAATGAGGTATACCCTGCTTGTCACTCGCCACTCATCACTCGTAACTGGTATTACTTGGGTGTGACTGGAATCTGTAGGGCGGTGCCCTACAACCCCGCCGGACAGGGGGAAATGCGGGGGAACCAGGTTCCCCCGCACCCCCTACCTATGTTTCTGGAACCTCTAGGATCGTGGGAGGGGTTTTCGGGGAGGGCGCAGCCCTCCCCGAACCCATCCCCTTTACGATTCGCAAATTCTCTCGAATCTCCGCTTCCAACCGCGCTCCTTCTGCAAACTGCTGCTCCAACTCGGCGGTGAGCCGGGCGTATTTTGCTGCAAAGGGCTCGTCATCATCTTCGGCGGCGGCGGCGCCGACGTAGCGACCAGGAGTAAGCACGAAGCCGTGGCTGGTGATCTCGTCCAGCTTGGCCGCCTTGCAGAAGCCCGGCTCGTCGCTGTACGCTGTTGCGCCCTCATCGCCGCGCCAGGCGTGGTAGGTGCCGGCGATCTTCGCAAGATCGGCCTCGGTCAATTCGCGGTGGGTGCGATCAGCCATGACGCCCAGCTTGCGCGCATCAATGAAGAGCGTCTCGCCGCGCCGGTCGCGTAATGCTTTTCCCGGCTTGCCCTCACCCCCGCTGCCCTTCGACAAGCTCAGGGCGCGGGCGTCAATGGCTGAACGGCCATTGGCCTTATTGCGTGCCAGAAACCAGAGGCAGACCGGGATTTGGGTCGAGTAGAAGAGTTGGCCAGGGAGGGCCACCATACAATCCACCAGGTCGGCCTCAACGAGCGCACGGCGGATCTCGCCCTCGCCCGACTGGTTACTCGACATGCTGCCATTGGCCAGCACAAAGCCAGCGATGCCATGCGGTGCAAGGTGGTGAACAAAGTGCTGCACCCATGCATAGTTGGCATTGCCCACCGGCGGCGTACCATAGCGCCAACGGGCATCCTCGCGCAGCCGCTCACCGCCCCAATCGGAGATATTGAAGGGCGGATTGGCCAAAATATAATCAGCCCGCAGATCCTTGTGCAGATCGCGGTGGAAACTATCGGCATGTTCCGCGCCAAGATTGCCATCAATACCCCGGATCGCCAAATTCATCTTCGCCAAGCGCCACGTCGTCGGGTTACTCTCCTGGCCATAGATACTAATATCGCCGATACGCCCCCCGTGCGCCTCAACAAACTTCTCGCTCTGCACAAACATGCCCCCCGACCCGCAGCAGGGGTCAAAGACGCGCCCCTTATAGGGGGCCAACATGGCTACGAGGAGCTGCACAATAGAGCGCGGCGTATAGAACTCACCGCCGCCCTTCCCCTCGGCGCTGGCGAAGCGGCCAAGAAAATACTCATAGACCCGGCCCAAAATATCCTTCGAGCGATTCTCTTGGTCACCCAAGCCAATCGTACTGATAAGATCAATCAGTTCACCGAGGCGCTGCGTATCGAGCGATGGGCGGGCATAATCTTTCGGCAGAACGCGCTTGAGCGACGGATTATCGCGTTCAATCGCCTCCATCGCCGTATCGAGCAACTTCCCAATCTCCGGCTGCTTCGCCCGCGCCTGGAGGAACGACCAACGCGCTTCAGGCGGCACCCAAAAGATCTGATCCGCGAGATACTCATCACGATCTTCAGCCACCTCATAGCGGGCGCGCTCCTCACGGACAAAGTAGTCACTTGCCGGATTCGCCGCCTGCGCCAACAACCAGCGGTGGCGCTCCTCAAAGGCATCAGAGATATACTTAAGAAAGACCAAGCCAAGCACCACATGCTTGTACTCGCCAGCGTCCATATTGTTGCGCAGCTTATCAGCAGCGGCCCAGAGGGTCGCCTCAAAACCGAGCTTTGCGCCATTCGTGGGCTTCTTGGTGGCCTGTTTTTTTGCTTTGGGTGCCATTGGGGTAGGGATGCTTCCGCTGAACTATAGTCTTTCAGATAATGTTTCTGGAACCTCCAGGATCGTGGGAGGGGTTTTTGGGGAGGGCGAAGCCCTCACCGAACCCCTCCCGTTTACGATGCTTT
>NZ_NQWI01000125.1 GCF_002532535.1 Candidatus Viridilinea mediisalina | reverse complement strand
GCGCCGCCACCCTCCGCTGGCTTCGACAAGCTCAGCCAGCGGAGGGGCAGCGCACTCACGCTGTTTCTCTCCGTGCCACTGGCCTGCGGGCCATGAGGTACTCAGAGTGACAAAGTAATGGGGTACGCAACAAAATCTGCTTCCCCAACAGCGCTCCTTTTGCGCTATTGCGAAAATAGGTTTGCGGCATTCCGCGTAGGTTAAATAAGAGGTATCACTGATGATAACCACCGCAGCACAAATCAGCGTTGAACCGGGCTTTGGCACACTGGAACTCTTTCCACTGGTGCCAACCGAAACAATTCTCTACCATCTTTTTACCGATCTCTTTCATGATCACCGTAACCACTTCATCTTTGGTCCCTGTGTACCAATTACCATGCTTGACCTCAAGGAACCTGACTACCCGCCAGAGATTAGCCTGAGCAATGGCTACCTAACGGTGGACTTTGGGGCATGGCACTTCCATCTGTGCATTGGTGAACATAAAGGTACACAGCACAAACCGCTTGCTCCAGAGTTGCTGCGGCAGCGGCGCACCGCACGGGCCGAATTCTACCGTCGGATCACCCCTAACGGCGGGATTGACACATGGGGATTGCGCTGCTTCAACGGCAAAGGAGGACACCAGATCACGATCCTGCTCCCAACGCCCTTCGTTGCCAGTGATATGGAACGGCTAGAAGTACCCGATTGGTCGCGGCTGGCTCTCTGGGACGATCTGCGTTTCCGTTATTTGGGCCTCACACCTGATCCCCGTGACCGCAGTGTGCGGGGGTACAGGGCGTTAGCTTTGTAAGGAAAAAGATCATGAAAATCTACACCAAGACCGGCGACCTCGGCAAGACGGGGATGTGGGGCGGGCTGCGCGTAACGAAGGATTCGCCGCGTGTGCATGCCTATGGGACGGTGGATGAGTGCAATGCTATGATTGGTGTGGCCCGCGCTCACCCGGTTGATCCTGAAATCGATCAACTGCTCTCGCGGATTCAACATACGCTCTTTGTGGTCGGGTCTGATCTGACGACGATTGAGGATTCGCCCAATATCCCGCGTGTTCAGGAAGAAGATGTTGCCATGCTTGAGGATACGATTGATCAGCTTGAAGCAGGCTTGGCCCCGTTGCGCCAGTTCATCCTGCCTGGCGGCAGCCTTGCGGCGGCCCATCTGCATGCGGCGCGTACCATCTGCCGCCGCGCCGAACGCATGGTGGTTGCTCTCGCCCACGATGAGTTGGTCAATCCCCATGTGATGAGCTACCTAAACCGGCTCTCCGACTGCCTCTTCGTCTTGGCGCGCAGCGCCAATGCGCGCGCCTCGATTGCCGATATTGCGTGGCAGAGCCCGCGCCAGGCGGCGAAGCAGGGGGAATAGATTAGGGTGCGCGAGGGAACATGGTTCCCTCGCATCCTTCATCAAAAAACACCTGAGCATACTATGTCACACGGCGAAGTCCCGATTGACACACCAGAAACAGCCCAACCCCACCGCTCTCGCATTGTGCGTTGGCTGCTGATTGGGGCTGGATCGTTCGCGTTGGCGCTTGGCGGTTTGGGGGTGATCATTCCTGGGCTGCCGACGACACCCTTTGTGCTGCTTGCCGCAGCCTGCTATATCCGCAGTTCCGAACGGCTCTATCGCTGGCTGTTGGGTAGCCGCGTCTTTGGGCCGATCATTACCACCTGGCAGACCCACCGGGGCATGACGCGCCAAACGAAGTTGGCGACGCTCATCCTTGTTTGGCTCTCCATTGGTGGTTCAGCCCTCTTCTTGGTTGCCAATCCGCTCATTCAGGCCATTATGCTGGGGGTGGCGATGATCAAGACCGTTATTTTGGTGCGTATTCGTACTGTAGGGAGTATTTGAAGAGATTCAGAAGATCGCGCCACTTTTCACTCTATTCTAGCTTCTTATCGTCGCAGATCTTTGTGTCACGCTTTACAGCAGCAACAATATCATCAATTGTGAGATTGGTGAAGAGTTGATCTCGCTCTTGGGTATAATCACCGAAGCCGTGAGTGTATTGATGGTGGATGAGGTCAATCTGCTCGATGACCACCTGGTTGATCTGCTGCTCGACGCCGCCGCGATGGGGGTTAATACCGTTGAGCGCGAGGGGGTCTCGTTTGCCCATCCGGCCCGCTTTACGCTAGTGGGGACGATGAATCCCGAAGAGGGCGAGTTGCGCCCGCAACTGCTCGACCGCTTCGGCCTCTGTGTGACGGTGGCGGGCATTAGCACCACCGCTGATCGAGTGGAGATTATGGAGCGCCGCTTGGCCTATGAGGCGAACCCCTCCGCCTTTGCCAGTCAGTGGGCCACCGCTTCGCAAGAACTGCGTGACCGGATCGCCGCTGCGGTCGCCCTGCATCCGCAGGTTGTCGCCGAACGCAGCCACCTACAGACGATAGCAACCCAGGGTCAAGAGTTGGGCGTGGATGGCCACCGCGCCGACATTATTACGCTCAAGACGGCGAAGGCGCTGGCGGCGTGGCACGGGCGGACGCAGGTGGCTGCCGAGGATGTGCGCCTAGCCAGCGAGTTGGCGCTGCCCCACCGCATGCGTCGGCTGCCCTTTGAACCCGTGGGGAGGGCGTAACCATGACCATGAAATTCGTCCTGCTCAGCGCCACCGGCAACGGAATTGCCGCTGCTCGTCAGGCGCTGCTGGCGCTTGAGCCAGAATATCCCAACTTCTTTACGCTCCAGGCGCGGGCGGCGAGCAGCCTGACCGATCGTGCGGTCGCCGAGCGTTTTTGTGATGAGGTGGTACGTCAGGCCGATGTGCTGATCGTCATTCTGCATGGTGGTGCCGCCTCTTGCCCCCATCTGGCGCTCTTTCTCACGGCGGCCCGCGAGGCGCTGGCCTACTGCTACGTGCATCCTTCGGACGAAGATGCCGCTGCGCTCTCGCAGGAGTTTAGTAGCGAGGTTGGTAGTGCGCGCTTTGAAGAAGTGCGGCGCTATGTGCAGTTTGACGGTACCCAAAATTGGCGTAACCTGCTCTGCCTCTTAGCCGCGACGCGCGGCGTTGCGCTGCCCCACGATCCCCCCCAGCCCCAGCCCAGCGAGGCGCTCTACCATCCCGCTACCGGGATTGCCGCTACCCTTGAGGCGCACCTTGCCGCCCGGGGGACGAGCGCCGCCGCGCTGCGCCAGACGGGTCAGCCCGTCGTGGGCCTCTGCTTCTATCCGGGCTACTACGAGGATGACAATCTCGCCTGGGCCGATGCGATCATCCGCGAGGTGGAGCGTCAGGGTGGCTTTCCGCTGGTCTGTTTCTACATGCGTATGCCCGATCCCATTCGCAAGAATCGCATCTCCGATTGGGTGGTTGAGAACTACTTTATGCACGAAGGCGAACCGCTGATCCATGTGCTGCTCAACACCATGCACTTCTCGATCCGCCTCGCGACGCCAGCGGTGGCCGATGCCTATGCGCGCCTTGGTGTGCCGGTGCTCCAGGCGATGCTGCTCTACCTTTCGCACGACGATTGGTGGGCGAGTATGCAGGGGACGACGATGATGGAGGTGACGAGTAATGCGGCGCAACCCGAATTTGATGGGGTGCTGATCGCCTTTCCCGTCAGCACCCACGAGGCGCGGCCCGCCGATGCGCTCACCGGCGCAACGCTCTACACCCACCAGCCCATCCCAGAGCGGGTGGCGGCGATGGTGCGCCTCGCCCTGCGTTGGGCCACGTTGCGCCTGCGTCCCAATGAGGCGAAGCGCGTGGGCATCATTTTGCACAACTATCCGGCTACCAACGAGCGCATCGGCTGCGCCACCGGCCTCGACTCGCTGGAGAGCGTCGTCAAGATTGTGAACATGCTCGCCAACGAGGGCTACCAGGTTGACCATACCTACGCTTCGGGCGAAGAGCTGATTGCCGAACTGCTGGCCCACGCCACCAACGACGAGCGCTGGCAGACGCCCGATGCCCTTGCGGCGCGGGCGGTTGCGCTGGCAGCGCCTGAGCAGTACGCGCCCTGGGTCGCGCACCTGCCCGCCGAGCGGCGTAGCGAGATGGAGCGGGATTGGGGCGCTTTCCCTGGCCCCATTTTGGCCCACAACGGCCAGGTGATCATCAACGGGATCATCAACGGCAATATGTACATCGGCATGCAGCCGCCACGCGGCTTCGCCCACGATGCCGATAAGGTACACGATCCGCTCCTGCCGCCGCCGCCCGCCTACCTGCTCAGCTACCGTTGGCTGCGCGACACCTTTCAGGCCGATGCGCTGCTGCACATCGGCACCCACGGCACCCTCGAGTGGATGCCCGGCAAAGCCCTCGCCCTCTCGTCCCACTGCTACCCCGATCTGGCGATCATGGATCTGCCCAACATCTACCCCTACATCATCAATAACCCGGGCGAAGGGGTGCAGGCCAAACGCCGCTCCTATGCCTGTGTAGATGACTACCTCATTCCGGCGATGACCAGCGCCGACCGTTATGAACATCTCGCCACACTCGATACCCAGTTGCTTGAGTATATGCAGATGGCGGCGATGAATCCGGTGCAACTGCCCATCCTGGCGCGTACCATTTGGGCGCAGACGGTGGCCTGCAACCTGGATCGTGACATGGCGGTGGACGAAGCGAGCGCCTTTGCCGACTTTGACGCCTTTGTTCACCGTCTGCACGCCTACCTCTGCGAGCTGGCCGATGCCGCAATCAGCGACGGCCTGCACACGCTGGGCGAAGCGCCTGAAGGAGCGCAGTTGGTAGAATTTTTGGTCCAACTGGTGCGCCTGCCCAACGGCGATGTGCCCTCGCTCCGCGAACTCCTCGCCCGCCAGTGGGGCTACGACTACGACACGCTGCTTGCACAGCGCGGTGAGCGCGACCCCAGCGGACGCTTCCCCACCTACGGCACCGCGCTGGAGGCGATCCACGCTGAAGCGTTACGCATCCTTGCTGCCATCTGCGCGGGCGACACCAGTGGCTGTGACGAAGAGCCACTCGCACCCGTCCTCTGCTACGTGCGCGACCTACTCATCCCCCGGCTCATGCAGACGAGCGACGAACTCAGCACCATCAGCGCCGCCCTGCGGGGCCGCCACATTCTACCCGGCGGCAGCGGCGCACCCACACGCGGCATGGCCGACGTGCTCCCGAGTGGGCGCAACTTCTACACCGTTGATCCACAGAAGGTCCCCTCACCCGCCGCTTGGGCGATTGGCGTTGGCCTCGGCGACACCATGGTCGAACGCTACCGCAACGAAACCGGCAGCCTACCCGACACCATCGGCATGGTCGTCTGGTCTACGCCCACCATGCGAACCATGGGCGAAGACATCGCGCAGATTCTCTACCTCATGGGCGTGCGCCCGCGCTGGAACGGGCAGAGCGGACGGGTCGAGGGGGTCGAACCCATCCCACTCGATCAACTCAAATTCCCACGCATTGATGTCACCCTACGCATCTCCGGCCTCTTCCGCGACACCTTTCCCAACCTGATGGCGCTCGTTGACGACGCGGTACAAATGGTCGCCATGCTCGACGAACCACCGGAGCGCAACAGCGTGCGGCGCAACGTGCTCCGCGACCGTGACGAACTCATGCAGCGCGGCCTCGACCCCGAAGCCGCCCTGCGCGACGCCAGCTTCCGCATCTTCACCGAGCCACCGGGCGGCTACGGCACCGGCATCAGCGAGCTGATCGAACTGCGCGAGTGGCAAGATCGCAGCGAACTGGCCGACATCTTCATCAGTTGGGGCGGCTACGCCTACGGACGCGGCGTGCATGGCGTAGCCCGCCACGCAACCTTTCGCCAACGTCTAGCAGGCATCCAACTCGTCGTCAAGAACGAAGACACCCGCGAATACGACCTCTACTCCGACGACGACTGGGCGGGCTACTTGGGCGGCTTTGGCCTAGCGGTCAAAACCGTCGCGGGACGTGCGCCCCTCGCCTACAGCGGCGACGCCTCCGATCCACAGCGATTGCTCTACCGTGACACCCAACAGGAGAGTCGGCGCATCTTCCGCACGCGCATCCTCAACCCCAAATGGATCGCCGGCCTCCAGCGCCACGGCTTCAAAGGGGCAGGCGACATGGCCCACACCATGGACAACGTCTTCATCTGGGACGCGGTGGGCGACGTGGTGGAAGACTGGATGTACGAAGACCTGGCGCAGCGTTACGTCCTCGACGCAGCCATGCAGCAATGGATGCGCGAGGTCAACCCACACGCCCTCGAGAGCATCCTCGCCCGCCTGCTCGAAGCGATCCAGCGCGACATGTGGCATGCCGATGCTGACATGGAGGCACGTCTGCGCCACATCTACCTTGAGGTAGAGGGCGAGATCGAAGAGCGCACGGATTAGGGTTATGGTAGTCACCTCCGGTGGGGGTTCGGGGGAGGCGAAGCCTCCCCCGAAAAGCTCTTTTTGTTGCGTTTTGGCGGCAAAGCCGCCAAAACGCAACAAAAATGGGAGTGTGGTACAATTATTCGCATACCAGCTTATGCGATAGCGGCATAGACAACAGGAGGCGTGCTTGACTGAAGATCTACCAGTTCTACCACTGGATTGGTATACTTACTTGGAGATCAAAAAAAGGAAATAAACATGCAATGGCAACCAATCACTGACTTACCAGTCACATGGCAGGATCTTGTTTCAACGGAGCTAAGTTCTCTTGCTGAGGCATGGAACGAGACGTATCGAACACTCAAGGATACATCCTTAGTAGAAGTATTCAATGAGCGGTTACGGCGAGAGTGGGCTATAGAAACGGGAATTATTGAGAGGGTTTATACAATAGATAGAGGAACCACTCAACTGCTTATTGAGCAAGGCATCGACTCATCATTGATTACTCATGGAGCAACGAATCGACCTGTCAGCGAAGTGATACAAATTATTAATGATCAACGAGATGCCCTAGATGGCCTTTTTGCTTTTGTCTCTCGAAATGAAACATTATCTTTACATTATATTAGAACTCTTCATCAGATTTTGTTACGTCACCAAGAATATACGGAAGCTATGGATATACAAGGTCGAATGGGCCTTGTTCCTCTTATTAAGGGTGAGTGGAAACGACTTCCTAATAACCCACGTCGGCCTGATGGAATCACACATGAATATTGTCCACCAGAACATGTCCAGTCAGAGATGGAACAACTTTTGACTTGGCATCATATACACCTGAATCAAGAGATTACTCCTGAGATTGAAGCGGCATGGCTTCATCACCGATTTACCCAAATCCATCCATTCCAAGATGGAAATGGACGGGTTGCACGCTGCTTAGCGACCCTTGTTCTCTTACGAGCAGGTAGGTTTCCATTGGTTGTGAATCGTGATCAATGGGTTGAGTATATTAACGCACTTGAAGAAGCGGATGGTGGCGATCTGTCAAGATTAGTTCGCTTGTTCGATCAGATCCAAAAGCGAGCATACCTTAACGCATTAGCAATTTCTGAAGATATATCGTTAACAAGTAAAGTCGTTGTTGACGTAATTGATGGTATTGCGGAGAGGTATCGTCAGCGGCAGCAAGCCCAATTTGACCGCGTCTTGCAGGTTGCAAATCAATTACAAGCTTTCGCTCGACAATTGCTTGACACATTTGCGTCTTCCATAGAAGAAAGAACCACCTCGCTTGCGCTTCCAATAACTGCTCGTGTAAGTATCAACAATGAATCTTCGATTTTTTGGTATCAAGGCGATATTGTTGCAGTTGCAAAGAAACTGAATTACTATGCAAATCTTACAAGACCCCGATTGTGGGCTAGATTGAGAATAGAAGATACTAGTAATATTATAGCGACGAATGCTGAGATCGTGGTCTCGTTTCATTACCTTGGACGTGAAAATCGTGGTGTTATGATAGCGACTGTGTTCCTGAACTTGCTTCACAAATCATATCCTAATAGTGAAGAAGAAATGTCGATCACACCTGAAAGTCGTAGTTTTCGTGAAACTCATCCGCTGATTGATGAAGGCTTTATTATTACACATGCAGATATGAACCGGCTAGAAGTAAAAAAACGAGAATTTAAACAGTGGTTTGAGCAGGCGGTGACTGTTGGATTGGCTGAGTGGGAGCGACAGCTATAATAACCAAGAAGAAACCATTATTTGATGTATCGGTTAAAAAAAAGAGCCTCTCCCCTGAACGGATACTTATTACGCTCAAGACGGCGAAGGCGCTTTTCCTCCCAATCGCGCCCCTGCGTGGCGCGCCCCAGCAATGTTGCGTGCCACTGGCCCCAGTTCCAATTCGGCAAGTGCGCCGGTTACGTAGAGGCCGGGTGCCCACATTAGGCTTGGGGCAATCGCTGGGTAGCCGCAGGGGGCGAGTGGCAAATCGTGGGCGGCAATCGCATGATCAAGCCAAGCCCCACCGGGCCGTTGGGGGGTAAAGCCGGTCGCCAGGAGGACGCGCTGCGTCGTGAGCGTCTGCTCGGCAAGGGTCAGGCTGATGCTGCCATCTTCTAGGCGGCTGGCTCGGCGCACTTCACCCGGTTGCACCCGCAATAGCCCTTCGCGCTCGAAATGCGGATCAAGGATGCGTAGCCTACTACGGCTCACCCCGGCGCGTGCAAGCAACACCAGCGCAAGGTGCGCCCCATGGATGCCCCCGCCGATCAGGTGCGCTGCTCTTGGTTCATTGGAGTGTGCCAAAAACCCCTTAGACACCAAGAGTTGCTGCCTTGTCTCAATGGATCGCGTGAGAACGTGGCGGAGCAAAAAAGTCTATACCTGAAAGCCCTTGTGGGTTTAAGGGCGGACAGAATTCTTGTGCGGGTGCCTACGGATTCCTGATGGAGATGCGCCGGTTGGCCCTCACCCCCTACCCCCTTCGGCAAGCTCTGGTTCGACAGGCTCACCAACCGGGCACCGCCTCTCCCACAACGTGGGAGAGGGGCGAAGACAGCGAGATTCTTGGCGTTACAATGAGGTTTTTGCGTGCCAACGCACATGTTTTCTGTCCGCCCATGAACCACGTTGTGGGAGAGGGGCGAAAGCACCGCAGTTTTGTTGTGTTGCTATGTTCGCTCTCCCGTTCTCCCGTTCTCCCGCTCTCCCGCTTTACCGCTTTACCGCTTCCAAGGAGAGGGGCGAAGGCACCACGCTTTTTGTGCGTTCCCCTGTTCCCCTGTTCTTCCGTTCTCCTGTTCCCCTGTTCTTCCGTTCCTCTGTTCTTTCTAATCCCCTGAACCAGAAAGCTTCCGCAGGCTGTTACTCCGCAAGCTGCCGCTCATCCACTTGATGTGGTTGATCCCAATCGTCCAGAGCTGGCCGAGGGTGTCGGGGTTGGCGGCACCCTTGAGGAAGGTCTTGATCGGGCCGGGGCGTAGCGACCACTCGCGGGCGGCGCGCTTGGCCCAGTATTCCAGATCATCCGAACTGAGATGCGGGTAGTTCAAGACGGTGTGGGCGTACATATCGTAGTCTTCCCACTGGTTCATCTTGATCCAGCCGTTGGCGACCGCTTCGTAGTAGAAGGGGGTGCCAGGGTAGGGCGTGGCAATGTGGAAGAGCCCAATGTCAATCGGCAGGCGCTTCGAGAGCGCAATCGTCTGCTGGATGGTCTCGACCGTCTCGCCGGGTAGCCCGATGATGAAGTAGCCCCAGTTCATGATCCCGGCACGATGGCTGGCCGCAATCGTCTCTTGGATGCGTTGGACGGTGGTGCCTTTGCGTGCCCGCTTGAGTACCGATTCGCTGCCGCTCTCAAGACCCCAGGCGATCAGGAAGCAGCCAGCTTTCCGCATCAACTGAAGCTCCGCTTCGTCTACGAAGTCTACGCGGCTGTTACAACTCCAGCGCAACTGGATGCCATCTTTGATGATGGTGTTGCAGAGATCGTAGACAAACTCCTTATTGACGGTGAAGAGATCGGCCTCGAAGTGGATGTGGTGCATGCCCATCTGCTTGAGCATAATCATCTCTTCGAGGACGTGCTGGGGGCTGCGGTGGCGCACGCTCGACTGGTAGGTGACGTGCTTGATGCAGTAGCGACAGCCCGCTGGGCAGCCGCGGCTGGTGAGGACAAAGGTGTAGGGGCCGCCTACAATCGGCACTTTGTACTTGCGCCAGGGCAACTGGTCGTGCAGAGGAATCGGCAGGCTGTCCAGATTCTCGATGAAGGGCCGGTCGGGGTTGATCTTGACCTCGCCATGCTCATCGCGGAAGCCGATCCCAAGGGTTTCGCGCAGAGCGCGCGAGATGAGTTGGGGCGCGATGCCCAAAAAGCGGCCCCGTGTCGTCAGGTAGGATGCATCGGGGAAGGGCAGTTTACGCCACGGAGCAGTCAGATCGGCATTGCCAACCGGCACCGTCTCATCGCCATGCTCTTGGGTCACCTGGCGATCAATGGTGCGAATGACATCCACAATCGTCAGTTCAGGTTCGCCGCGCACCACAATATCGAGGGTCGGATAGGCTTCCAGCGTCTCACGGGTCATGGGGGTCACATGGGTGCCAATCGCCATACTGATGGTTCCCACCGCCTTACCGATGAAGGTTGTCCGCATATCGTTGGTGAGCGTGGGCGCCGTGGCGTGGATGATCATATAGCGCGGCTTCTTCTCCCACATGTACTGCTCAAAGCTCTTCCAGTCCATCATCAGGCCAATGGCGTCAACCACTTCAACGCTATAGCCGGCCTCCTTGACCACGGCCCCAATCTGGGCGAGGGCGGTCTGGGGCCAGATGATCCCATCACGGGTGCGGCGGCCCACGCGGGCAATGTCGCGCAGGAAGAGATCACCATCAGGCGACGGGGGATTGAGTACCAGTACATCAAGGCGCTGGCTGCGCTCGCGCGGCATCTCAACAAAGCGAATCTCACCCGCCCGCTCGTTGGCCTTCGCCGGGGCGACCAGCTTGATGCTGCTCGGCTTATCGCCGGGCGCAACCCGCTGCTTCTCGGTGGTTGTGGGGGTCTGTTCCTGCTCACTCATAGGACAACACTCCTCCAATGACGCGCTTGGGGGCGCGGATACGACGGGTAGGTTATTGGGCGTTACGCTGCACCGGGGCTGGATGTGTAGCCGGCTTGGTGCGTGCGCGCCGCGCCAAAATAGTTAGTCTTATTGATTGTACCAGCATTCCGATAGCACTAGCTAACAAAAGTGTAGTAATAATCGGGCCAATCAGTCGGTGCAGTGGCTCGTTCCAGAAGCTTATTTCCGCGCCAAACAGGAAATCTATGGCCGCACGCAGTTCGGTTGCAATATGTTTATCATACTCATAGACGAGGCCAAAGAGGAACGCAGTGAGCAGCCAACTCACATTGAGCCGCGAGGGCCGCATGTAGGCTTTGAAGCCAAACCAGAAACTGGCGGCCAGTGCCACAATGATCGGCCAGTTGTGGCTGGTCAGCACAATCAGGTAGCCCAGGACGTAGTGCCACTGGCCCAGGTTTTCGTAGCTCCAATTGTTGAAGGATTCGTACATTGGTTTGTGTGTAGGGCTGCGCCCCAGACCTTGTTTTTTTCGTTCGTTGTGGCGGCTTCGCCGCCACAACGAACGAAAAAATTTTCGGGGGAGGCGAAGCCTCCCCCAAACCCCCGCCGTAAGGCAGGGGCACAGCCCATACCTATGCCTGCTGCACGGCCACCGCCGCGACCTCTTCGGCCCACTTGAGGTCGGCCTGCTTTTCGCTGTCGCGGCGGCTCAGTTCGGCCAGCACACGCGCAAGGGCCCATGCGCTTACCAATTGGACGCCGGTGAGTACTAGGAGGGCACTAAGGACGGGGGCAAACCAAGAGGCGGCCAAACTGGGGTCGGTGAGGTTGAAGATCACGGCGGCAACATAGACCCCAACGCCAATCAGAATCGAGAGGAAGCCCAGCCACCAGTAGTGGCCTTCGATTCTCCGGCCATTCCCGCGTGGCCCAAACAGCCCTTGGCGGATGGGGTCGCGGTGGAAGAGCGCTACAACATAGCTGAAGGTGGTGCCTGTGGTGTAGAGGGTTATACCAGCAACGGCGAGTACGAGTGCGCCGAAGAGTTGCGGGAAGGACCACTGATCAAGCAGGCCCGCCAATTGGCCCCCAAGTTGGCCAATCAGGATGAGAAAGGCCAAAATGAGCGTGAGCAGCCCCACGCCACCAAAGATGCGCACCGGGTTATAGGTGAGCGCTGTCCAGACGATGGATTTGGTGAAGCGGAGGCCATCACGTACCACATGCAGCTTACTGCGTCCCGAACGCTCCTTGTAGGGGATGGGCGTCTCAACAATCTTCAGGTTCTCATGCAGAGCGCGGGTACTCATGGCGGGGGTAAAATCGAGGGTATTGGGCAACGGATAGATGCGCGGCAGGATCGAGCGGCGCAAGATCCGCTGACCGCTGGCGCTGTCGCTGATGCGAACCCCGGCTACGACTGAGAGCATGGTCGCAAAAATCGTATTGCCAATGCGGCGCACAATCGGCATCTCGCTATGCGCCCCAGCCATACGGCTGCCAATCACCAGATCGGCCCCATCAAGGGCAATTTCGCACATCTTGGGAAAATATTCGGGCGGATAGGTGCTATCGGCATCAAGGAACCCAAGCAGTTCGCCCTGTGCTGCGGCGAATCCGGTCTTGAGCGCCCCACCATAACCTTTGTTTTGCTGGCGAATGAGGCGTACCCGCTCGCCGTAGCTCTGCACAATCTCGGCGGTGCGATCCTGCGAGCCATCGTCAACCACGATGCACTCCAAGCCGTCAACGCCCACTTTGGCCAAATCCGGTTTAATTGCCAAAATACGCTCAACAATGGCCGCGATACCGTCTTCCTCATTGTAGGCAGGAATGACGACTGAGAGGGTGGTCATGATCTTTACTCCGTCAGAAAACAGGGGAATAGGGGAACAGGGGAACAGGGGAACAGAGAACAGGCGAACAGAGAACAGGAGAACAGGAGAACAGGAGAACAGGAGAACAGGAGAACAGGATTTATTTATTGAGAAAGAACATGTGTTCATTTCCGCAAAAGAACACAAAGGAACGCGAAAAAACTGTGGCGTCTTCGCCCCTCTCCCACAACCTGGGAGAGGGGTAGGGGGTGAGGGCCATCTAGGGTCAATACCTTTCAAATAAGGGGGCATGATCCGCGATCCCCCCCTCCCAGCCTCCCCCCTACGGGGGGAGGAGTCGGCTCCCTCCCCCCGTAGGGTTCATGGGCGGACAGAAAATATGTGCGTTGCCACGCAAAAACCTCATTGTAACGCCAAGAATCTCGCTGTCTTCGCCCCCTCTCCCACTTGTGGGAGAGGGGGAAGGGGGGTGAGGGCCATCCTGAGCATCCCAAAGTCCTATCCATCAAAACACTACAAGATCAGCAGGGCGTTCGGGCAGCGGATCGCGCTGTAGATCGCGCACGACGCGGGCCGGGTTGCCGACGGCTACACAGTAGTCGGGGATGTCTTTGGTGACCAAGGCACCTGCCCCAACCACAACGTTGCGCCCGATGGTTACTCCATCAAGTACAATTGCGCCTGAACCGATCCAACTGCCATGACCAATGGTGATGCCCTGGGCTGTGATCCCCTGCATACTAATGGGCCGTGTGGTATCGGCAAAGACATGGTTGACCGCCAAGAGTTGCACGAGTGTCCCCAGGTAGACATCATCGCCAATGGTGATCCCGCCTTGCCCACGCAGGATGCAGGCTTCGCCAATGAGCGAACGTGCGCCAATGGTGATGCCGGCATGGGGTAGATCGCGGAAGTTGTAGACATGGAGGATCGCGTTCTTCATGACCAAACTTTCAGCACCGATGCTGATCCCGCCCGGACAGGCGTGCAGGTAGCTGCCATGGTCAAGGTAGACCCCTTTGCCAAGCCGGAGGTTGGCCGCAAAGCGGATGCGTACGCCATCTTCAATCGCTGCGAGGCCGTCCATCTGCACAATGGTGCGGTAGGCCAAGCCGCGCAAGCCGACGCCGATGATCGTGGGTACCCAGCCCAAGGCGGCCTGTATGAACTGTTCAGCGATATAGTGCGGCAACGAGCTTGCCTGACGCTTGAGGTAGAGTTGGAGTTGATCAACCATAGTTTGCGAGGAGGCGAGGAGGCGAGGAGGCGAGGAGGCGAGGAGGCGAGGAGGCGAGGAGGCGAGGAGGCGAGGAGGCGAGGAGGCGAG
>NZ_NQWI01000124.1 GCF_002532535.1 Candidatus Viridilinea mediisalina | reverse complement strand
CCAATCTCCAATCTCCAATCTCCAATCTCCAATCTCCAATCTCCAATCTCCAATCTCCAATCTCCAATCTCCAATGGTACTAACACCACAAGTCTTTGTAGCCCTTGCCGAGCCAGTAGATACAGCCAGCGGGCTGGATCTATCGGGTGAGGTTGCGCTGATTCGGTTGGCACTTGGTGAATTGCCGACGGTTGTGCTGCCTGCACCATGCACAGGCGAACGAGCAACCCTCGCGGCCCTAGCAACAGGCTTACAGACGGGCGTCACTATCTTCTGGTTCGTGGCACCAGTGGGGTACCAGCATGGTGCCCCTTGCCTCGCATTGGAGCAACCCAACGGCACAGCGCTGCCTATGTCGGGCTACGCCTTCGCCGACTTCATTATGCGTAACAGCAACACGCCACCGCGCCTCGTGCTGCTTTCAGCGGGCAATCAGCCGACACCCAGCGCCACAGGCGCTCATCTGAGCAAACTAGCCCAGACGATAGCGCACCACGGCCTGCCCTGCGTCCTCACGCTACCAACTGACTGGGGCGACATGGAGAGCGAACCGTGGATCGCCGCACTACTCACCGCCCTAGAGCGCGGCACACCGCCCCTAGATGCGCTACCAGAGCGCTTACGCGGGCAGGCGCGGCTGTTTCGGGGTCACTAAGATGCTTGACCTACTGGTGTGGTATTATGGGGGGAATGTGAGAACTAGCTTACCTCAGATCAGAGAACGATCTCTCTTTTGCACCTAATAAGGCTGCGAAGGAACCAGGTTCCCTCGCAGCCTTACATTAGTCCGCAGGGTTGTAGGGCATCGCCCTACAGATTTTGGTCAAATCCAAACGAGAAGAGGGTGTGACCAACATGTGTAGCTAGGGTGCGCGAGGGAACCAGGTTCCCTCGCAGCCTTCATCAGTCCTATAGGGTTGTAGGGCATCGCCCTACAGATTTTGGTCATACCCACGAGAAGACAACTATGAGTAGAGATGATATTCAGGAAATGACCGAGGCTGATGCCGGTCTTAACAGTCAAAGACAGAAGCAGACAGATGTAGAGGGGCTGGATGCAAACACCTTCGATCTTGGTGAATATCCTATTGATAGCCTGCTCATTCGCTCCGAGACACGCACTGTGTATGAGGTTGTACGGCGAATGAATAATAATCAGTATATTCTTGATCCAGATTTCCAGCGCGATTTCGTTTGGGATGAAAAAAAACAGAGTAAACTGATCGAATCGGCATTGATGCGTATTCCCCTGCCGGTCTTCTATCTCGCTGAGGAGCGCGATGGTCGGGTGGTGGTAGTTGACGGTCTACAAAGACTCAGTACATTTCAAAGCTACCTGAAGAATGAGTTGAGATTGCGTGGCTTTAAGGGAAATAGCAAAGAGTTAAACGGCTTACGCTTTGATGAATTGCCTCCCAAGTTACAAAACCGCATCGAAGACACCCAACTGATTCTCTACATTATTGATGCCAAAGTCCCTGATCGCGCCCGTCTCGATATTTTCGAGCGTGTAAACAGCGGCGTCGCTCTGAGTCGTCAGCAGATGCGCAACTGCCTCTACGTAGGCGCGGCCACCCGCTGGCTCCGTGAGCAGGCGCGCAATCCAAGTTTTGTTGAAGCAACCGATCAGGGCTTGAACAGCCTAACCATGCGCGACCGTGAGGTCATCAACCGCTTCTGTGGCTTCTACCTCTCAGGCGTGGCTGGCTACCGTCAGTGCAAGGGGGACATTGACGAATTCCTAGCAGAAACCCTGCGTCAAATGAACGACATGGGTGCCGAACAGCTCTCCAGAGAGTTGACGCCCATCTTTGAGCGGAGCATGCGCAACAACTACCACGTCTTTGGCAAGCATGCCTTCCGCAAACACACTAGTCCCGATGGCAAGCGCAATGTCATCAACATTGCCCTCTTTGATGTCTACTCGGTGTTGATGACACGCTATTCAGAGCATTTTGTCGCTGAAAACAAAGAGGTGTTCTACCAGCGTTTCCAGGATCTGCAAGCAGATACAGCATTTTACTATGCCATCACCATCTCGACCAATGATGTACGTAATGTTGAAGCACGTTTTGCACAGATAGATGCATTTCATGCTCTAATCAATTAACCATCCTCGCTGTATGCCATGTTCAATGCCACTCGTCCAATCTGATGTCAAATGACGACGCACTGTATCAAACAAATGCCAAACTATTTGATAGCTGATTGGGTTTTTTATATAGTCTTCGGTATACCTGAATTCTCTATCTGTATTCTTCTGTTGCCGAAGGACATATATTTGATCAACCTTGTACTTTCGCAGATTCACATCGCTGGTCAGTTTAATCCACTCCATAACGACAATGTAAAGGCTATTTGGGTTACGTGCCTTTAAGTCCTCTGCTGCTCTGGACGAACCTTCAAGCATGGTCTTATCTAAGTACGTTTTACACTCAATAGCAGAAGTCCTTGTAAATCGAGAGCAGACTTACTCGATTCTGAATTATATCAATGTCTTGTGCTAATGGTGTAGAATTTGGCCCCACAAGCGCTATATTTTCTGCATGCCATCTATCGTATTCAGATCGAATCTCCCGAAGATAACGCCGAGCTTCATCGCTACGATACTTCGTACGATGACTCTCCTTCTGCCATAAATTAGAACCGTGAACTAATAGATTTCTATCGGTAGAGGACATATATCAAGTTGTTCCTGTAGATACAAGGCAATGGTACGTGCTAGAATGGGTGGCACCGCATTACCTACTTGATTATATTGACAGAGAAATTTTTCTTCAAATCGATTCTCTCTTTGTAGTAATTTATGAGATACTACAGTTTTTTTTTTCATAAATCGATAATGATCAGGAAAAGATTGAATCCTTGCACCTTCTCTCGCTGTTAGGTTTCTATGTTGAAACGGATGAATAAAATTTGCATAGAATGAGGCGGCGATTGTATGAGAAGGTTTGTGAGGGTAAAGACGGCGGTTGTTTTGATCGTAGCTAACCCCAGACAAAGCACCATTTCCATTACGGCGTCTAGCTCCATACTCTTCAGGAACATCAGAACTAGACTCACCCCACTTGATATGTTTAAATCTTTCAACAAGCCTAGGCGAATGATCCATAAATCTCTAATGTCTTGTTGCACAACCAGCATATCGGGATGATTGTGACGTAGTGTATCGCAAGCCCACGCATCCATCTCTAGGGAGAATGGTACATTAAAACCAGCAAGCTCGAAACCTAATCCGAACCCACCGGCACCAGCAAAGAGATCAATCACCGTAGGTTTTGCTGTAGACATAATGAGATTGGATTGCAAAGTAAACCTCTTTGATTGGCATAACCATAGCATGTCTGTACGAAATTGTCAAACAGAAATGGAGAGTACTAGTATCTATAGGGCTATGTTCCCCTTGCTCATTGACGTTAGAAGCTGACGCCATTCCCCCCCTGCTGTTGGGGCTATAACCCCAAAAACCGCTTGTTGTTCCGTGCTAGCACGGAACAACAAGCGGTTTTTGGGGAGGATGCAAAGCCGCCTTCACCCCCCGGCAAGGGAATGATACCAATTACCCTTGAACATGCCGCATCATCAAGCACGCGAAAGCCCATTGGGACGCCATGTTCGGCAATCTACAATCTACAATCTACAATCTACAATCTGCAATGGCCCCCTACGCCCCTAGCTCGCGGGTGAGCAAAATGGCCTGCGCGACTTCTCGCATGGTCTTGCGGCTGTTCATGGCTAGTTGCTGGATTTTGCGGAATGCATCAGCCTCGTTAAGACCCTGTTGATCCATGAGGCAGCCTTTGGCTCGCTCAATCATTTTACGGGTCTCAAGCCGATCTTTGAGTAGATTCAACTCTTTGCTCCGTTGCGTGCGCTCGGCCCAACGGGCAATCGCAACCTCTATTAGCGGCATGAGTTCCGCTTCACGAATCGGCTTGATCAGGTAGCCGAGTACGCCCGCTTCGCGTGCTTCGCTGACCAATTCGCGTGAACTGTAGGCTGTGAGTAACAGAACCGGGGCTAAGGTCTCGGCGGTAATCGAACGAGCGGCACTAATCCCGTCAAGGTGGGGCATCTTTACATCAAGTAGGGCAATGTCGGGCCGCAGTTGGCGCGTCAGGTTGACTGCACTTTGCCCATCACCTACTTCACCGACAACGAGATAGCCCTGCTCTTGTAGGGTCTCGCGTAGATTCATGCGAATAATTGGTTCATCGTCGGCAATTAAGATCCGTGTGGTCATACTGCTCTCCAAAGACAGCAAAAAAGCCTATCTCACGCCAACGGCGATGCAGAAAGGCAACGGTGCATGGGTTATACCAATGATGGGTGACGAGTGATAAGCAATAGATCTACCGCATACCAGCGCACGCTGACGTGGTTCGCTATGCGCATCGTGCAGCAGTATCTCGGTATGAGCTCACACTACCCACCAAGTATAGAGGTTAGGATTACACCCATGCAATAGATATTTTGTACAATCTGGGCTGGATCTTCTTGTTTACGGTAAGGGTACGCGAGAGCACATGCTTCCCTCGCCTCCCCTCACCAGCGGTCAAGGGCATCTACGGTGGCCGAGATGGCATCGAGAAGCTGTGAGCCGCCGATGAGCCCTAGGGCGGGGGCGGCGCGTTCGAGCGCACGCAGGCTGGCTTCGCGCCCGACGGCGGCTTCGCGCAGGGTGGCCCCTAAGGTGCTGCGGGCGAGTTCGGGATGCTGTGGGGCGAGGACGCTGGCGAGGGTGGCGCCGGCCCGCGCACGGTCACTTGGCCGTCTGATGCTGGCAATCACCGTCGCGGCGGCTTCGGTCTGGCCAGCTTCGGCCAGTGCGCCGCCAATGGCGGCAAGGTAGCGGGCCCGTGTTTCGGCGTTGTTGAGGGCTTCGCTGTTGGCCGCAGCGACAGCAACCGCCCGTGCGGCATCGCCTGCGGCAACGAGGGCTGGCCCGATCACGTTGAGGGCGCGGGCTCGTTCGGCAGGTACGCCAAGCGCTAAGGCGTGGGCGAGGGCGGGCACGGCGTCTCCGGCGCGTGCCTGTGCCATTGCGAGGTCGCCACTCGCCCGGGCGCGCTGCTCTTCGCCGCTGATGCGCTCACACATGATCGCTGCTTCATCCCAATGCTGTGCGGCAGCGAGTTGACGGGCAAACTCGTCGTAAGCCCAATCGCGTTCGTCGTCGTCGTCTATGTAGCGCAAGATCTCTTCAGCCGCTTCATGCTTGCCACTCTGGGCTAGGGCAACCGCCATCCTGGCGCGGGCGCGGTCGCGCTCTTCCCCTTCGTTGAGACTCTCAATCAGCGTCAGTGCCCGTTCGATGCGCCCCAAGGCAGCGAGGGCAGCGGCAAGGTCGGCCACGAGCGGCGCACGGTCTTCACCCGTCACGGCATCAATGTCGCTTGTGGCCCGTTCGAGCGCCAGCATCGCAACGAGCCCCTCAAGGCCGAGACGCAACTCGATGAGCGCTGCAATTCGCACTTCTACGGCGACAATGGCTTCAGCGGCAGCGAGAGCGGCCCCTTCGTTGCCCGCATGCACAAAGGCGTGGGCCAGTTTGGCCAAGCCGCGATCACGCTGGTTCTGGTTGGGTAGGTCGGCAATACGCTGCAAAGCACCGGCTTCGTTGTGGGCCGCTTCGTCACAGGCGAGTTCAATCTGTGCCCACGCGACCACCGTCTCCAATTCGATCTCTTCGAGCAGCATGGTGCCCAATGCGTCACCGGCGCGCACGAGGGCCACGCCCACCTCGGCGCGGGCCCAAGCGCCCATGGTTTCGTGCAAAATAGCGCGGGCGAGCCGCTGGGCCCGCAGGTGGTCGCCAGTCTGGAGCAGGTAGCGTACCGCTTCGGTCTCGACCATCGCCCGTCGTTCGAGGTGTTCGATCCGTTCGGTAATGCGTAGGGCGCTATCCACATCGGCACAGGTGAGTGCAGCACTTGCCAGCGTCGCATGCAGCGCCTCACGGCTATCGCGCCAGGCCCGCGAGAGCGGACTGGCCTCGAGGTCGAGCGCCCGCGAGAGCAGACGCATTGCGCTGGAGCGCATGTTGGCTCCATAGCAGACCTCACCCACACGCTTGAGTACAGCAGCCTTGGCGGGGCCATCGGGCAGACGTTCGATCATCGTTTGTACGCGCTTGAGCGCATGGTCGCGCCCACCGTGGCTTAGACCGACGGTAAGGGCCTCGGCGGCAGCTTCGGGCGTAAGGGTGCGGGCCCGGCTGGTGAGCATGCCGGTTAGCGCGACGGCACGAGCGAGGCGCAGCGGATCATCGCCAGTCGCAGTAGCGCGCAATTCCCAACGGGCAGCTTCAAGCGCAGCAGAGAGGGCATCGTGGCGTTCGTGGTTACGGAGCCAATCACGATCAATGAGGCGTGCGAGGCCAGCAGCGCGTGGTTCGCCTGGGGCCAACGTTTCGTGGCGCGCCAATTGGCGGCGCAGGTAACCACTTACCGCCGTGGCCCGGGGGGCAAAGCCAGAATGTTGGCGTGGCCCACGTTCCGCCTCAGCTTGGGCGAGGGCCGCATCAGCAAGGCTACGGTGGGCTGTTGCAATCTCAGCATAGGCAAAGCGGGCAAGCAGAGCGGCACAGACGGGATGGGCAAAGGCCCCTAGCAACACTGGCGGGCTAGGCGCCGTGTCTCCCTCCGCAGGTGGTGCGGCCTGCATCGTCATATCAACCAGGCCCAGTTGCTCCCACGTAGCAATGGCAGACCCCGGATCAGCATCAATCAGTTGGGCCGCCAAGGTAAGCGGGAGTGGTTCAGCCGCAGCCGCAAGCAGCGCCGCCAACTGCTGTTCATTAGGAGGTAGTTGGTGCCACCAAGCATGCAGCAACGCCTCCAAGCCTGGCGGTAACGCATCAAGGGCAATCTGGTCGGCTTGCAGCATGGCACTGGCCAAATAGAGGTAGAGCAGGTTGCCAGCAGCAGCCTGCTGCAACGCTGCGTGCCACGCGCCTGGGCACCCCAGCTTGGTCAGAATCTGGCTCTGCAAACTCTCCAGTTCAAGGTCGGCATCGGGCAGAATGATACGCGCAATTGGTGGATAGGGCAGCATCGCACCGGGAGCAGAGCCAAAGAGCATGGTCACCCCACGGGGCAACTCAGCGGGTAGCGGCACTGGGCCGGGGTGCAGCGGCTGACCAACAGGGTTAAATTCATCAATGGCCAACAGCACTTGGCGCTGCCGTCCCTGGCTCATGGCCGCATCGGCGAGCAGTTGCTCAAGAGCGGCTGGATCGCTGGCAGCAGCAGGATCGAGCATGGGCGCATTGGGGCGATAGAGTGCCGCAAGTTGGGCATAGAGCGCCGCGAGACCTGCGGGGCCACTATTGGTAGCCAGCCAGAGCGGCATCGCTAGACGGGTTGCGAGGGCGGCAATCAGGCTCGTAACGCCACTTCCGGGCGGGCCTTCCAGCACAATCAGGCCGCCACGCGGCTCGGCGAGGGCAGCCTCAAGTGCCGCAAAGATCAGCGGGCGCTCTTGGTAGCGCGCGAGCGCAGCACCAACCTGTGCGGCCTGACGACTAAGCGCCGGGCCAACGTCGGCCCGCAGGGCCGGAAAGGGCTCAAGGGCGGCAAACGCCCGTGGGATCAACTGCGCGTGAGATTCCATGGGTCTATGGTAGCACAATTTGCGCTACCTGTTCACACTTCACTTGGGGGCGTAGTCCCAACAGCGGGTTTTAGAGGCGGTCAGAAAAGTCTATGGGTTGGCGTTGGAGTGCCGGCTTCAGCCGGCTAAAGCCGGCACTCCAACACGGGCCCACTAGCTTTTCAGACAGCTTCTGAAGCATCACAACAGAACAAGCATCTCCTAACAAACTCTTAACATACGATTAGCTCCAATTTAATGTCGGGACTTTATACTGACTCGCGGCGGAATGCTGCATTCGGCTTGACGGTTCTCTATTGTCCACGCAGACTAACAGCGCGAGCTTCAAGGGTGAGGCTTGTCTGGTCGAGCTTGTGACCATCGCTGTAGCTGCCATGAAGCAGGAAGGATTGCGCTTCACATGCGTATTTTTACGCGCCTTCGAGTGGTTCTACTTCTGTTCGCGTTGCTACTGCCACTGCTCGCTGCATGTGGTGGTACCCCGGAGGTTGCACCTCCGACGACGGCCCCGGCTGCTCCCGCAGCTACCCCTGAGCCCGAAGCTCCGACCGAGGTTCCGACCGAGGCCCCCGTTGTTACTACAGATGGCTTCCAGCCCCGCGATCTCTCGGTGACGCTCACCGGCTCTGGGGCGAGCTTCCCCGATCCGGTCTACCAGGCTTGGATCGAGCGCTACCGCGAATTGGCCCCCAACGTGACCATCAACTATCAGGCGGTTGGTTCGGGCCAGGGTCGCCGTGACTTCTATGCCGACATCACCGATATGGGTGGTACTGATCGCTACGCCTCCGATGAAGAACTTGAGGCTTATGGTGCGCCCTTCTTCCACATCCCGACGGTGCTTGGCGCTGTGGTGGCGACCTACAACCTCCCCGGGGTGGATGAACTCCAGTTCTCGGGTGAGACCCTTGTGGAGATCTTCTTTGGCCGCGTCACCAACTGGAGCGATCCGCTAATTGCGGAAGACAATCCAGGGGTTGATCTGCCCGACCTGCCGATTACCGTAGTGCATCGCTCCGATGGTTCGGGAACAACCAGTATCTTCACGGAGTTCCTGAGCGCGATTAGTGATGAGTGGGCTACTGAGATTGGCGCAAGCGACTCGGTGGAGTGGCCGACCGGCATTGGTGGTCAGCAGAACGCTGGCGTAGCAGCAGCAGTTGCCCAGACCGAAGGGGCAATTGGCTACGTCGAGTTGATCTACGCCCTGTCGAACAACCTGCCGGCACCTGCGGTTCGCAACGCGGTGGGGAACTTCGTGAAGCCCACCCTCGAGTCCACCTCGCAGGCAGCGGCGGGCTTCTTGGCCGCTATGCCCGCCGACATGCGCGTGAACATTGTCAACCCGCCCGATGGCGAGAATGCCTACCCGATTGCGGGCTTCACTTGGCTGCTCGTGCGCGAAGAGATGAGCGACCTGACCACTGCGCAGGCGCTGGCTGACTTCCTCTTCTGGGCGATTACTGAGGGTGATGAAGAAGCGCTGGCCTTGCGCTATGCGCCGTTGCCCGAAGAGGTCAAGCTGCGTACGCTGGCGATGATTGCGCGCATCAATGTAAATGGTACCCCCGCCATTGAGTTGCCAGAGGAGTATGCCGAAGCGCTTGCCAGCATGCCCGAACCTGAGCCCGAACCGGTTGCAGCGGCTGCCTTTGAGCCCCGCGATCTCTCGGTGACGCTCACCGGCTCTGGGGCGAGCTTCCCCGATCCGGTCTACCAGGCTTGGATCGAGCAGTACCGCGAACTGGCCCCCAACGTAACCATCAACTACCAGGCGGTTGGTTCGGGCCAGGGTCGCCGTGACTTCTATGCCGACATCACTGATATGGGTGGTACTGATCGCTACGCCTCCGATGAAGAGATTGAGGCTTATGGTGCGCCCTTCTTCCACATTCCGACCGTACTCGGTGCTGTGGTGGCGACCTACAACCTCCCCGGGGTGGATGAACTCCAGTTCTCGGGTGAGACCCTCGTGGAGATCTTCTTTGGCCGCGTCACCAACTGGAACGATCCGCTGATTGCGGAAGACAATCCAGGGGTTGATCTGCCCGACCTGGCGATTACGGTGGTGCATCGCTCCGATGGTTCGGGAACGACCAGTATCTTCACGGAGTTCCTGAGCGCGATTAGTGATGAGTGGGCCACTGAGATTGGCGCAAGCGACTCGGTAGAGTGGCCGACCGGCATTGGTGGTCAGCAGAATGCTGGCGTGGCGGCGGCAGTTGCCCAGACCGAAGGGGCAATTGGCTATGTCGAGTTGATCTACGCCCTGTCGAACAACCTGCCGGCACCTGCGGTTCGCAACGCGGTGGGGAACTTCGTGAAGCCCACCCTCGAGTCCACCTCGCAGGCAGCGGCGGGCTTCTTGGCCGCTATGCCCGCCGACATGCGCGTGAACATTGTCAACCCGCCCGATGGCGAGAATGCCTACCCGATTGCGGGCTTCACCTGGTTGCTCGTGCGCGAAGAGATGAGCGACCTGACCACCGCGCAGGCGCTGGTTGACTTCCTCTACTGGGCGATCAACGAGGGTGACGAAGCGGCTTTGGCGCTGCGCTATGCCCCGTTGCCCGACGAGGTCAAGGAGCTTGCCAACGAGATGATCATGTCCGTGAACGTGGATGGTGTTAGCGCCTTTGAGCGCTAGGAGATGATCGAGCGCGAGGGTGCGAGGATGCGAGGACGCGAGGACGCGAAGCTCGCGAGGACGCGAAGCTCACGCATCCTCGCCTCACGCATCCTCGCCTCACGTTGTTGCAACAATTTTCGTCAAAGCGTATATAATACACATCGATTGACACTATGCCACAAGACACTCAACAACTCACGACTTGGCAGTACATTCAACGCCGTACCCAGCACGGCGATGTCTTCTTTTGGTTTATCACCCTCTCCTTTGCCCTCGCAGTAGTTGGTCTAGTTGCCGTCATTGGTTTTGTTATCTGGAATGGTTCAGAGCTTGCGCGCGAGCGCTTCGGCCTCTCGGCCCTCTTCCAGGATGGGTGGAACCCTATCAGGG
Source organism: Candidatus Viridilinea mediisalina (assembly GCF_002532535.1). Lineage (GTDB taxonomy): Bacteria > Chloroflexota > Chloroflexia > Chloroflexales > Chloroflexaceae > Viridilinea > Viridilinea mediisalina. The sequence continues at coordinate 3,494 of NZ_NQWI01000124.1, read as the reverse complement.
GCAATTTCGGAGCGCTTCCTGCCGTCTATGGAACCCTCGTCTCCTCAATGATTGCGCTCTGTCTCGCCGGGCCATTCGGCGTCCTCATTGGTGTCTTTTTGACCGAACTCTGCCCGCAGTGGCTCAAGACACCCCTGTCGTTCTTTGTCGAGCTCTTGGCCGCAATTCCTAGTGTCGTCTATGGTCTCTGGGGCGTCTTTGTTTTTGCCCCCTTCTTCCGCGATCATGTGGCAATTCCCCTGGCCAACAGTGTCGGCCAGGTCTTTCCGCTGCTTGGCGGCACAGTGACGGCAGGACGGAGCTTGATGGTGACCGGGATCATTCTGGCGATTATGATCCTGCCTACCATTGCCGCAATTAGCCGCGATGTGATTGCGGTAGTGCCCAACCATCAGCGTGAAGCGATGCTGGCGGTGGGTGCAACCCGCTGGGAAGTGATCTGGAAGGCGGTCTTGCCCTACGCCCGCGCTGGTATTATTGGCGGTATGATGCTTGGCCTAGGGCGTGCCCTCGGTGAGACAATGGCCGCGCTGATGATTGTGGGCGGGCAGAAGAGTCGCGTACCCGAATCATTGCTGGAGCCAGGGATCACTGCGGCAGCCCTGATCGCGAGTGAATTGCCGAACGCCAACGACTTCCTCCACGAATCAATGCTAATCTTTATGGCTTTTGTACTCTTTGGGATTACCTTAATTTTGAATGGCATAGCGCGCATGCTGGTCTGGTATAGCGCACGCGGCCCAGTCGGGAGTATACGCGCATGATTTCCCAAGCGAGCAACTATCGCCGCCGCGCCATCGTTGATCAGATTATGCGTGGTATGGCGATTCTTGCAACCATTGTGGCGCTGATTCCCCTCTTTTTGATCATTGGCTATGTGATTGTTCGTGGGGGCAGTTCTTTTAGCATCGCCTTCTTCACCGAAGCCTATCGGGCACCAATTGCCTTAGGGGATGATATTCGTAGCCCCGGTGGTGTCCTCCACGGCATTGTGGGTACCATCTTGATTACGGGCTTGGCCACGCTGATTGCGATGCCGGTAGGGATTATGGCGGGCATCTTTCTTGCCGAGTACCCCTCGAATAGTGTGGCTATGACGGTGCGCTTCTGTACCGACGTACTCAGTGCTGCCCCTTCGATCATCGTGGGGGTTGTGGCCTATACCTTGATTGTGCGTACTACAGGTGCCTTTGCGGGCTATATTGGCAGCATTGCGCTCGCGGTATTGATGATTCCAATCATTACCCGTACCACCGAAGAGATTCTCAAGTTGGTACCGCAGACGGTGCGCGAGGCTTCAATGGCCCTGGGAGCGCCCAAGTGGTGGCGCACCCTCACGGTGGTCTTGCCCGCTGCCCTTGGTGCAATCGTCACGGGCGTTATGCTCGCCTTTGCCCGCGCTGCGGGCGAAACCGCACCGCTGATCTTGACTGTGCTAGGCAACAACAATCTTTCGTACAATCTGATGGCACCAATAGCTGCCTTACCACTGCTGACCTATCGTTATACTGAGCAACCCTTCCCGGTGCTCAATGATCTGGCCTGGGGTACGGCGCTGGTCTTGACACTCATGGTTTTGTTAGTTAACATCTCGGTGCGTGTCGCTACCCGCAACCGCCTGCGCTAAGGAGTTGTCTGAAAAATTAGTAACATGCATTGGAGTGCCGGCTTTAGCCGGCTGAAGCCAGCACTCCAACGCCAGTTCATGGACTTTTCAGACAGCCTCTAATGTAAGGATGACATGAGCCACGCAAACCAAAACGAGCATCCAAACATCACCCTCAAAGACCTCAAACCCTTCTATGGGTCGTTTCAGGCCGTGTATCCGGTCAATAGCATCTTCAAGGCACGCTCAATTACGGCGATTATTGGACCCTCGGGCTGCGGGAAGAGTACTGTCTTGCGCTGTATCAACCGGATGCACGAGGTCGTGCCGGGCGCACGCGTTGAGGGTCAGGTCTTGTTGGGTGATCAGGATGTCTATAGCCATACGATTAAACCCCAAGCAGTGCGTCGGCGCATTGGGATGGTCTTTCAGCAGCCTAATCCACTGCGCCAACTCTCGATCTTCGAGAATGTAGCGGTGGGCCTACGGCTCGATGGCATGTCCAAGGCTGATGTGAATGTACGGGTCGAAGAGAGCCTGCGTTCGGCTGCACTCTGGGATGAGGTCAAAGACAAGCTCAACCATTCCGGGTTGGCGCTCTCGGGTGGGCAGCAGCAGCGGCTTTGCATTGCGCGGGCGATTGCGCTACGCCCAAGTGTATTGCTCTTTGATGAACCCTGTTCAGCCCTCGATCCCATCTCGACCTTAAAGATTGAAGAGTTGCTGGTTGAACTGAAGCAGCAATTCACGATTGTGATTGTGACGCACAACATGCAGCAGGCGGCGCGCATCTCGGATCACACCCTGGTCTTTCTGGTAGAGCGCATCAACGATGTGCATCGCGGCGTCCTCGTAGAGGAGGGGGAGACCAGCCAGATCTTTACCTCCCCCCAAGATGAACGTACTACCGATTATATTAGTGGACGAGTTGGATAAGGAGTATTTGTGGAAGACATCAAGGCTCATCGTAGCCCACTGGCATTACAACGCACCGTAGCCGAGCGAACCATTGGACATGTTCAGGCTGAAAGTCGTACCACGCGGCTACAGATTGCAAATTTCAGCTTTTACTACGGAGCCTTTGAGGCGCTGCGCGATATTAGCATGGAGATCCGTGATCGTCAGATCACCGCCATTATTGGGCCATCGGGCTGCGGGAAGAGTACGCTGCTGCGTTCGATCAACCGCATGCACGATGATACCCCCGGTGCCCGTGGTAAGGGGATGATTGCGATTGACGGCACCAATATCTATGCCCACGATGCCGATCCGATCATGTTGCGCCGCCGCATCGGCATGGTCTTCCAGCGCCCCAACCCCTTCGCCAAATCGATCTTCGACAATGTTGCCTATGGGCTGCGCGTACTTGGATGGCGCGACCGCAACGCTATTGCTGAACGGGTTGAACAGTCGCTCCGCAAGGCGGCCATTTGGGACGAAGTCAAGGATCGCTTGAAGAGCTCTGCACTGGGCCTCTCAGGTGGCCAGCAGCAACGGGTCTGCATTGCACGTGCCATTGCGCCGCAGCCAGAGATCGTGTTGATGGACGAGCCATGTTCGGCTCTTGATCCGATTGCAACGCTCAAGGTTGAAGACGCGATGCTTGAATTGCGGCGCGACTACACCGTAGTGATTGTGACCCACAACATGGAGCAGGCCGGGCGCGTCTCTGATGATACCGCCTTTATGCTGATGGATTCCCAGACCCGCGCTGGCTTGCTGGTGGAATTTGGGGCTACGGGCAACATTTTTACCAACCCCAAAGATCAGCGCACTGAGGATTACATCAGTGGGCGTTTTGGTTGATCTTTTTCTGGTGGCTGAGCTTGTCGAAGCCACCGTGCCACTTCTGGTGGCTGAGCTTGTCGAAGCCACCGTGCCACTTCTG
>NZ_NQWI01000293.1 GCF_002532535.1 Candidatus Viridilinea mediisalina | reverse complement strand
ACGGCACAAACAGGAACGTTCCTACGCGCCTTCGCTCATGGTGGACAAAATGGGGCAATCAACAACATCCGCTTCCCCAACACCAATTACCCTTGAACATGCCGCATGATCAAGAACGCTAACGCCCATTGGAACACCATGTTCGGCAATCTGCAATCTGCAATCTACAATCGTAAATAGAAATGAGCATCGCGTATGGAACAGACAAACCTTGCCAAAGCATTGATCATCAATCTCGACACCAGTGATCAGATTGAATGTCTCTTCAACCCCAATGCCTACACGTACCACAAGGTCAATGAGTGGGTACAGGGGGCTGGCGGTGGGCGCAACATGCCCCAATTGGAGTTTAGCCGCGGGGGCCCAGCGCATCTCCAGATGCAACTCTTCTTTGACACCTATGAGAGTGGTAAGGATGTTCGTTCGAGCCACACTGAGGCGATTTGGAACCTGATGCTGGTTGATGATAGCCTCAAGGATGCCAAGACGCAGCGGGCACGCCCGCCCAAGGTGCGCTTCCAGTGGGGCCAGTCGTGGACTTTTGATGCGGTGGTGATTGAGATTACCCAGCGTTTTACGATGTTTTTGGGTGATGGTACGCCAGTACGGGCTACCTTGGATGTCGTCTTTCAGCAGAGTAAAGACCCAACCAACCAACCGGCCCAGAACCCCACCTCCGGTGGGCCCGGTGGCGAGCGGGTCTGGACGGTGAATGCGGGCGATACGCTGGCCTGGATCGCCTTTAAGGAGTATGGCGATGCGACAAACTGGCGTCCGATTGCTGCGGTGAATCGCTTGACCAATGTGCGCCGCCTGACGCCAGGGACGATGTTGCTGATTCCTGATCTGTAGGCGGGGGCTGTTGGGGCCGTGCCCCAAACCCGCTTTTTTTCGTTCGTGTTAGCGGCTTCGCCGCTAACACGAACGAAAAAAATGTTAGCAGGAAGAAGCCTTGGGCTAGCAACCACCGCGCCGCTGGCTGAGCCTGTCGAAGCCAAGCGGCGCGGCCCAGAACTTCTT
>NZ_NQWI01000123.1 GCF_002532535.1 Candidatus Viridilinea mediisalina | reverse complement strand
CGGCACTCCAACGCCGGCTAACGCCGGCACTCCAACGCCGGCTAACGCCGGCACTCCAACGCCGGCTAACGCCGGCACTCCAACGCCGGCTAACGTCGGCACTCCAACGCCGGCTAACGCCGGCACTCCAACGCCGGCTAACGTCGGCACTCCAACGCTGGCTAACGCCGGCACTCCAACGCCGGCTAACGCCGGCACTCCAACGCCGGCTAACGCCGGCACTCCAACGTCGGCTAACGCCGGCACTCCAACGTCGGCTAACGCCGGCACTCCAACGCCGGCTAACGCCGGCACTCCAACGCCAGTTCATAGACTTTTCAGACAGCCCCTGAGATGCCAATGGCCCATGAGACCTAGCAGGTGCGGCGCGGAAGGCTTTTTGGGTACCACGAGCGGCGGCACGCGCCCCACCTGCCAGGTCAGGTGCGCTGCTCTTGGTCCATTGGAGCGCGTCAAAAACCCCGTACACCAATGACCCTTGAACATGCCGCATGATCAAGAACGCGAAAGCCCATTGGAACGCCATGTTCGGCAATCTACAATCTACAATCTACAATCGTAAATGAGATCAGACCCCACCGCTCCGCAAGAGCGCCTTGAGGGTATGTTTGCCCTGTTGGGCCAAGCGGGTGGCTTGGGCGAGGAAGACTTGGGCGGTGGTGAGGGCGTCGTTGAGGGCGTCGTGCTGCCCATAGACCGGCAGGCCAAAGCTGCTGGCGAGGCCGCGCAACTGAATTGCGGGCATGGGCATGTCGTGGCTCACTGCGCCCAACATCTGGGCACGCTGGTGCATCGTAACCGCAATGCGGGCGGTGTCGAGGATGGGGCCGTGTAGCTTCGAGCCATAGTGCTGCTTCAAAGCGCGGTTGAGGAAGCCGACATCAATGCGCGAGACATGGACAATCAAGACCCGTTGGGCCAGCCGTTCGATCAGGGCCGGTAGCACCTCCTCAAAGGTGGGTGCCGTGGCCAGTTCGTTACGCATAAGCCCATGAATACGGATCGAATCGGCTGCGACCAAGAGCCCCTCTGGGGGGCGGATCATCGTGTGCCAGGTGCGATCCAGACGAATGCGACCATCTTCGATCTCGACGAGGCCAATCGCCAAGAGCGAATCGCGGCGCTCATTGAGCCCGCTTGTTTCAACATCAAGCACAACATAGCGGGCTTCCCGCCAAGGCTTCTGCGGATCGGGCCATGGGCCAGACTCATAGGCGCGAAGAAAATCGGGCAGTTCATGTTTGCGCCCCCAGGGTAGCCACGGTGCTACGCCTAACCTACCGAGCGTGCTGAATTTCATAACGCCTTTGGGGTGATGCGGAGCGGCGGTGCCCCTCGCATCCGATTGTGTGGGATCGCTGATCCCTTAGCCAATAAGCCGATCTGTCTGAAACATCATTGCGATGCCTCGTTGGGCGCGAGCAATCGCTTGGAACGCCTCCTTGAGTCCACGCTGATCAAGGGGGCTCAGTTGGGGGAAGACTACAAGGTTACTCGGTTCTTCACCATTAGCAATCTGGTCACGTTGGCTCCGTAGGCGGACGAGGCTGATCAACTCGAAGGCATTGATCAGCCGTTCGGCGTCTACTTCGCTGATGCTGGCCTCGCGCCACGCCGAGCGTAACCGCGAAACCGTACTGGTCTCGGAGCGTCCCGCTTCAAGCCCATAGATGCGGGCGAGATCAACGATGATGGCAGTCCCACGCTGTTTGAGGTCGAGCAGATCCTTCTGGTCGCCGCGCCGTTCCAGGGCAACACTGCGGAAAAAGGTCAGGGGCGCAGGGGTGCGTAGGGCCGCCCGCGCCATGCGGGCCAGAAAGATCGTGTTGCCGCGTGCCCGCTGGATCACCGGGCGCAAGACCGCTTCGGCTCTGAGCTTGCCATGAACCTGGCGGTAGTCGAAGAAGATGCCCGCTCGTAGCAGCGATTCTTCGTCAGGGACATCAATCCAGCGCCCAAAGATGGCTTGCCACTGCGAGACTGGCTGACGCCAGCGCGGGTTCGTGGCCAGAATATCACCCGTACAACGTGGGAAGCCACATTGTACCAGACGTTCGACCACAATGTCGGCAAGTTTGGCAAAATACTCTGGAGCATCGGGCGGATGCTCGTCGGCGTAGATCATGGCGTTGTCTTGATCGGTGCGCAGGGTCTGCTCATAGCGCCCTTCGCTGCCAAGCACGAGCCACGCATAGGGCGCGGGCGGGGTGCCCAACTCCTCTTCCGCATCACGGATGATGCGTTGCAGCAACGCATCGTGGGCAACCGCCACCACACGCCCCACATCAGAGACGCGCGCCCCGGCGTCAAGCAAGCCGGTGACCGCATCATAGACCTGATCGCCATAGGTGCGCAGGTCATCAAGTCCACGGGCACGTTCCAACTGACGGGGCAAAAAGAGCGGACTACTACTCTGGCGGCGCAGAATATCGGTATTGGTTACCATCCCAATCACCTGGCCATTGTCAATCAAAGGCAGGTGGTGGATGCGCCGTTCGAGCATCAGTAAGAGCGCCTCGAAGGCGAGGCTATCGGCGGGCATTGAAGTGGCCGGGGCGGTCATCACTTCACGCAAGGGCGTATTATCGGGCAGCCCATTAGCGAGGACACGATTACGCAGATCGCGGTCGGTAATGATTCCCGAATTGGCATCTTGAAAGCCATACGGCGGCAGATCAACAATGAGACAACTAACATTCTCATCGCGCATGACTTGAGCCGCTTGGCGCACGGTTGCATCGGGGCGAATCGTGATCGGTGGGCGGCGGATCAGATCGCGCACCCGTGTCTGGAAGAGGTAGGGTGCCGTACTGCCCTGACGCTGCTGGGCTGCCGAGATCAGGCGATCAAACGATGAGGCCGAAAAGTAGTTCGCAAAATCCTGATACTCATTGCACAAGCGATGGAAAACATTGGCTGGAACGAGGTAGGCCAAGACCTCCGTCTGGGCATGCACAGCCACCACTGGCGGCGCATTGCGAATGAGCGAACGATGCCCAAAGCCCTCACCAGGGTTTAGTGTATCAACGACGGTTGGCTCACCATCCTGGATATGCACGAGATCCACGCTACCCTTACGAATCAGGTAGAGAAACTGAGCGGGCGGCCCGCCAGCATTGAGAATGGTACTTCCAGTTGCAAAATACTCAATCTGAGCCTGGGAAGCAGCAAGTTCAGCGGCAGCCACGGGTAATTTGTCGAAGGGCGGGTAGATCCGCAGGAAGGTGACAATCTCGTCCATAAGACTTTCGTTGATTTCTAGTAGAGGGATGGTTTCAGAAAAGTCGAAGGTTGCTTGAGCATCTTGCGAGGATGCGTGAGGCGAAGCGGCGAAGGCTTCGCGTCCTCGCGTCCTCGCGTCCTCGCGTCCTTGTAAGCTGTAACGTGACTACGTCGCCCCCATCCCTTACCGTAAAATGACGAGCAGGACGCCAGCAGAGACAGCCGAGCCAATCACACCAGCGACGTTGGGGCACATCGCTTGCCAGATCAGGAAGTTCTGGGGATCCTCCTCTTGGGCGACATTGTGGGCCACACGGGCTGCCATAGGCACTGCCGAGACGCCCGCCGCACCAATCAATGGGTTTATTTTATCACGAGTGAAGAGGTTGAAGAACTTTGCAAAGAGGATGCCACTCGCGGTTGAGATGGCAAATGCCACCATCCCCAGCGCAAAGATCAGGAGCGAGCGGGGGGTCAGGAAGGTACTCGCTTGGGTACTCGCCCCAACGGTCAGGCCAAGCATAATGGTTACTGCATCAATCAGCGACTCGCGGGCGGTCTTCGCGAGTCGTTCGGTCACCATGCTCTCTTTCAGCAGATTGCCAAAGAAGAGCATGCCGAGCAGCGGCAACGTATCGGGGACGATCATGACACAGACGATCAGGCCAATGATGGGGAAGAGGATGCGCTGGGCGCGGCTCACTTCGGGTGGAGCGGCCATACGGATCAGACGTTCTTCACGGGTGGTGAGCAGGCGCATAATCGGCGGTTGGATCACCGGCACGAGGGCCATATAGGCATAGGCCGAAACCGCGACCGCACCAAGCAGTTCAGGGGCGAGTTGCGAAGAGATAAAGATCGCAGTGGGGCCATCAGCCCCGCCAATGATCCCAATTGAAGCTGCTGAACGCAGCAAGCTCATCGGATCATTCGGATCACCAAGTTCGAGGACGGGGAAGCGCGAACCAAAGAAGATCGCCGCAATCAGGGTGAGAAAGATGCCCACCTGTGCTGCTGCACCAAGCAGAATCAGGCGCGGCTGGGCGATCAAGGTTGAGAAGTCGGTCATTGCGCCGATCCCCAAGAAGATCAGCGGTGGAAAGACGCCATACTTGACCCCAGCGTAGATATACTGGAGTACACTGCCTTCATCATAGACCCCCTGGCCAAGGCCGGGAGCAAAGGGCATGTTACCCAGGATCATACCGAAGCCAATCGGTACGAGCAGGAGGGGTTCAAAGTTGCGGGTAATGGCGAGATAGATGAAGAAGGCACCGATGGCCATCATGAGCAGATTGCCCAACGACAAGTGGGCAAAGCCGCTAGCTGCGAAAAAATCGATCAGCCACTGCATCAGTTGAACTCCAGCAGGGCCTGGCCCTGTCGTACAGTATCACCAGCCTTCACATGGACGGCGCGGATCGTACCGGCCACTGGCGAACTGACATTGGTATTCATCTTCATCGCCTCGATCACGAGTACCGTATCGTTGATTTGGACGCTATCACCCACTTTGACTTTGACGTCGGCCACGATGCCAGCGAGTGGCGAAGGGAGCGCATTGGCCCCCGCAGCGGCGGCGGGCGCGGCGGCGGCGGGTGTGGCCACCGTAGGCGCGGCAGCGGTAGGCGCGGCGCTACGCACCGCAGCCGGGGGAGGCGGCGCACTCCGCAACTCCTCGCCATCATCCTCCAATACCTCCACCTCGACGTCGTAGCTCACTCCATTGACAGTAATACGCAAACGTTTCACGGTCGTTTTGCTCCTTGATAGAGGTGGTTTGTAACTAGGTTACCCCCGCTGGGGGTTGGGGCGGCTCGGTGGCTTCGACAAGCTCAGCCACCGAGCCACCGCGTTGCATCTCGTTAACTTCAAGCTTTCTCGCGCTCACAACTCTGCTCTGCTTTCGTGTTGGCGGCAAAGCCGCCAACACGAAAGCAGAGAGAGAACATACACTTAGCGGCGGCGGCGCGAATCCATGATTGTAATCCGGCCATGACGGCCCCATGCATCGGCACCGGGGCGGCGATCATACTCCACCCTGGTGACGCGCACCGGGCGGCCCAACGCTTCTGCGGCGGCGGCACTGATCAACGCAATCAGTTCAGGCGTGATCTGGCCATCGGGCAGCGCGGCAGCCGGTTTGGGCAAGGCGGAGGCTACTTTGGTAGTAGCCAGTTCACTCGCCGCTTTGCTCTTGCTCTTGCCTTGGAAGCGGTTGAGTTGCCCCAACGCCACCAGGGTGAGGGCCACCATCGCTAGGGCAGAGAAGACCACAATGACCCCAGTGATGGTAATCTGCAAACCAATCAACACGGGGTCAACTGTCAGATCCATCGGAACCTCCTCACACTACATTGGCACAAGGCCATGCTTCTTCTGGGGGCGCAGTTCGCGCTTGGTACGCAGCGAGGCAAAGGCGAGGCTGAGGTAGCGACGGGTCTCACTCGGTTCAATAATGTCGTCAATCAGGTTACGGCCCGCCCCGGTATAGGGCGAGGCAAATTCGGCGCGGTAGCGGCTGGCAAATTCAGCGCGGGCTTCAGCGGGATTGCTCGCCTTCTTGATCTCATCGCGGAAGACGATACTCACCGCACCTTCGGGGCCCATGACGGCAATCTCACAGGTAGGCCATGCAGCCACACGGTCGGCCCCCAGATCTTTGCCGCACATCGCCAGATAGGCACCGCCATAGGCTTTCCGCAGAATGAGCGAAACCTTGGGCACCGTACTGGCCCCATAGGCAAAGAGCATCTTCGCGCCATGGCGAATAATACCCCCGCGCTCCTGATCCACCCCTGGCAAGAACCCCGGCACATCAATCAGGGTCAACAGGGGGATATTGAAGGCGTTGCAGAAGCGCACAAAGCCAGCAATCTTATCGGAGGCATCAATATTGAGGACGCCAGCCATCACCGCGGGCTGATTGGCCACAACGCCGACGGTACTGCCATTGATGCGGGCCAAGCCAATGATCGCATTGGGCGCAAAGGTCTTATGGATCTCAAGCAGTTCGCCATTATCCACCAGGCGCTCAATGATCGGCTTAACATCATAAGGCGCACGCGGATCATCGGGAATGGCGCTATTGAGCGCCGGATCGTCGTAGAAATGGATCGCCCCATCGCCCTGCTCAGGTGGGTCTTCGAGGTTATTGGCGGGCAAAAAGTTCAGGAGTTGCTGACAGATATGCACCGCATCGGCATCGCTCTCGGCAACAAAGTGGGCCACACCGCTACTCATCTGGGCATCGGGGCCGCCCAGTTCAGTCGAGGTGACCACTTCGCCGGTTACCTGCTTGAGGACTTCGGGGCCGGTGATGAACATCTCGCTCGTGCCGCGCACCATAATGATAAAATCCATGAGCGCGGGCGAATAGGCCGCCCCACCGGCACAGGGGCCAGCAATGATCGCAATCTGGGGCACCACGCCCGAAAGCAGCACATTGCGGTAGAAGATACGCCCGTAGCCACTCAGCGCATCAATACCCTCCTGAATGCGCGCCCCCCCACTGTCATTAAACGTCACAAAGGGCGCACCGCACTTCAGGGCCAAATCCATCGTCTGACAAATCTTGTCCGCTTGGGTCTCACCCACCGAACCACCAGCAACGGTAAAATCCTGAGCAGCAACAAAAACCTGACGCCCAGCAACGGTACCACAGCCAGTCACTACCCCTTCACCAGGAAGATCCTTCCCAGCCATACCGAAGGCGGTTGCACGATGGCGCGCAAAGAGAAAGAGCTCCTGAAAGGTCTCCTTCTCAATCAACAAGTCAATACGCTCACGCGCTGTGAGCTTGCCACTCTCATGCTGACGGGTAATCCGTTCACGTCCGCCGCCGCGCTGCAAATGCAAACGCGCCCGGCGCAACTGCGCGATCTTCTCGCGGGTCGTCTTAGGCTGCTGCTGATCATCTGTTTCACGAGTGGTCATGGTCTGCAACTGCCTTTCATAGGGAGGAGGGAGAACAGAGAACAGAGAACAGGGGAACAGGGGAACGGGAGAACAGGGGAACAGAGGAACAGGGGGACGGGGGGACAGGGGGACGGGAGAACAGGGGAACAGAGAACGGGAGAACAGAGGAACAGGGGGACGGGAGAACAGGGGAACAGAGAACGGGAGAACAGAGGAACAGGGGGACAGGGCATACAATCAGGGTGAGTTGGGGATGGGGGGAGTATAACCTATTTTTAGCAGTTTTGCGAGAGGAGTTTTAGAAGAATGGTAATTGGTATTAGGTAGTGCCGACTTTAGTCGGCTTCCCATCGCTGCCAAAGAACTCAGCCGACTAAAGTCGGCACTACGATGTCTGCCCACGGAGGCCAAACATCCCGCTTCCTCCTTCCTCCTTGCTCCTTCCTCCTTCCTCCTTCCTCTCTCATCCTTCCTCCAACACCTCCGTCGCTCCACGCAGCCGCAATTTCAGCACACCGCCAGCGACCACAAAGAAGCAGATGGCGATAGCGAATAGCGCAGGTTGCACGCCGATCTGGTTGAGTACCAGATTGCCCACCAGCAGCCCCATTGGTGCGGCGATCAGTGAAAAGCCGACCACAATCGCAAAGATGCGGCCACGTAGTGCGGGGGGGGTGCGCTGCTGAATCGCAGTGGTCAGGAGGGGGTTCATCAGGCCCAGCACCATCCCAATGAAGAAGGCATTGACCAGCAGGACGGGCAAGGGGGGCAGGTTGGCAAAGGCAAAGTAGGTGATCCCAGCGGCAATCAGGCCGTCACCGAGCAGCCTGCGTTGCTTCATCCGTGTGGCCAGGAAACCATAGAGCATGGCGCCAAACACCGTGCCAGCGGCCTGCATGCCTAAGAAACTGGTCAGATCAAAGGGTTCATCGGTGAGGGCTTGGAGTCCTTGGGTGTACATTGGTGAGACCAGATCAACCAAGGGGGTGCCCAGCAGAATAATCAGTGCCGAGAGCAGCACCAGCAGCCAGATCACGCGATCTTGGCGCAGAAAGCGCACCCCTTCCATCCACTCCTGGAAGAAGTCGAGTTGTTGCGGCCTGCGCCCCAACCTGTCAGGCTGTGTCGCTAAGATCACCAGGGCCGAAAGCATGAATGCGGCGGCATTGAGCCAGAGGGCGCTACTTGGGCCGAGATTGGCAACCACCAATCCGGCAGCCACCGGCCCAGCCATAAAGACGAGCCCCTGGATCATTTCGGCTACGGCATTGGCGCGTTCAAGCGGCAATTGAGCGCGGTAGGCCACCGGGGGCAAGAGGGCTTCGCGGGCCGTAGCGCCCGGTAGCGCCATGAGCGATGAGATAAAGATCAGAATGAGTAGAAAGAGCAGCGGTGCATTGAAGGTCAGGTAGAGTAACGGCATCGCTGCAAGGGTGAGCGCATTGCCCAGATCGGCCAGCACACTCGCCCTGCGGTAACCTAAACGATCTACAATCGTACCTGCAAAGACCATTCCAAACAGCAAAGGGATCATACCAACAATTGCGGTAATCCCCATAGCTGCGGGACTGCCACTCAACTCAAGGACAATGAAGGGCAGGGCACTGCCTGCAACAATGCTACCAAACAATGAGGCCGCATTGGCCGCCTGCAACCCGAGGAAGGGTATCCCACTAAAGACTACCTCCCCAAGCTCATCGTTTGGTGATAGTTCATGGTTTTGTGTTGAATTCACGGGTGTAGGGTAGCTAAAATGAGGGGGGTGTGCAAGGGAAGCTTTCCCTTTAGGCCCGCCTGATTCACAAAACGCCCACTTTGCTGTAACATGCGCGTGCAACCTAACGTATTATGAAGAGAAGCTTACCCTTACCCTGATGAACATGAGGAGCTTACCCTTGAACCCGACGCCAACATCTAGCCTTGTCCAACGCCTTGTGACCCTGAGTAGCCTGATGTTGCTCGCGCTGCTCTTAAGCGGCTGCGGTGATCTGCTGCCCAATAATGATAGTAATGATCAGCCTGCGATCCTGATTGTGACCGCAACCCCCGAACCTGGGGCGGCTGCCGCGCCAGTGCAAGAGCCAACCCCTGTTCCGCCTGCGCCCAGTGATGATGATGCAAACGAAACGCCCGCGCCCAGTGATGATGATGCAAACGAAACGCCCGCGCCCAGTGATGATGAAACTGAGACCCCCACTGCACCAGACGCGGCTCCCGCGCAAACTGGCCCAGGGTTGCTCGCTCGCGTGCAGGATCGCGGCTATCTGATCTGTGGTACCAATGCCAATCTGCCCGGCTTTGGTTTCTACGACAATGTGCGGAACGATTGGTTTGGTTTTGATGTGGACTTCTGCCGTGCGCTGGCGGCGGCAATCTTTGGTGATGCCAGTAAGGTTGATTTTGTTGGCCTCACGACCGCGGGCGAGTATGAGCGCTTTGGGGCCGTGCGTCAAGGCCGGGTGGATGTGCTCTTCCGCAATACCTCATGGACTCTGGGCCGCGACGTGGATCAACTGGCCTTTGGGCCTACGACGTTCCACGATGGGCAATCCTTCATGGTGCGCCGCGACGCGGGCGTTAGCAACTCCAACGATCTTGCGGGCAGGCGTATCTGTGTCGCAGCAGGTACCACGAGTGAACAGACGCTCAATGAAGATTTTGCGGCCCGTGGGATTGACTTTGAGGCCGTGCTCTTTAATAGTGATAGGGAGCTCTATCCGGCCTACGACGAAGGTGAATGTGATGCGGTCACGAGCGATAGCTCGCAGCTTGCGTCGCAGCGTGAGACCTTGACCAACCCGGATGATCATGTTGTCCTCGATGAGCGCATCTCGCGTGAGCCCCTTGGCCCCGTCTTCATCGAAAACGACGACCAGTGGCGTGATGTGGTGAGTTGGGTTGTGTTTGCGACCATGTACGCTGAAGAGTTGCGCGTAGACCAGAACAACGTCAACCAATTGGCGCAGAGTAGTGACGACCAGCGCATCCTGCGGCTGCTTGGGCGCGAAGGCGACTTTGGCCAAGCATTAGGGCTCAACAACGACTTTGCCTTGCAAATCATTAGTCAGGTGGGCAACTACGGCGACATCTACGACCGCAATTTGGGGCCGCGCACCCCCTTTGCGCTCGAACGTGGCCCCAACAAAGCCTGGAACCTTGGTCAAGGCGGTGTGCTTGCCTCGCCGCCCTTTAGGTAGAGAAGAGGAGCAATTCTTGAAACAGCTACCATTCCCTCTCGACCGCATCCTCCGTCTGGTTGCGATGAGCAGCTTGCTCGCACTTGCCTTGCTGCTGAACGGTTGTGCCGAACTGCTGCCCGGCAATGATCAGCCGGCTGTGCTGATTGTGACCGCAACCCCGGCGCCGGGGGAGGCTGCCGTAGCGCAGGGAGAAGCCCCCCCCGGTGCTGAACCAACCCCCGTTGCGGAGCAGCCTGCGAGCAATGATGCGTCAGAGACTCCAACCACACCAGATGCCGCGCCAGTGCAGGTGGGGCCAGGGCTGCTTGCCCAGGTGCAAGGGCGAGGCTATCTGATCTGTGGTACCAACGCCGATCTGCCCGGCTTTGGGTTCTACGACAATGTTCGCAACCGTTGGAGCGGATTTGATGTAGACTTCTGTCGGGCTATGGCGGCGGCCATCTTTAGTGATGCCAATGCGGTAGATTTTGTTGGCCTGACCACTGCGGGGCCAAATGAGCGCTTTGCAGCGGTGCGCGAGGGCCGCGTGGATGTACTCTTCCGCAATACGACCTGGACGCTGGGGCGTGATCTGGACGGGCTTGCCTTTGGGCCTACCACCTTCCACGATGGGCAGACCTTCATGGTACGGGCCAACGCAGGCATCGCCAACTCCGACGACCTTGTGGGCAGACGCATCTGCGTTTCGGCGGGTACCACCAGTGAGCAGAACCTCAACGACGACTTTGCCGCGCGGGGCATCAGCTTCGAGGCCATTCCCTTCACCGAAGAGGGACAACTCTACCCGGCCTACGACGAAGGCGCATGCGACGCGGTCACGAGCGATAGCTCGCAACTCGCCTCGAAGCGTGAGACCATGGCCAACCCAGAGGATCACATCGTACTCGGTGAGCGCATCTCGCGTGAGCCACTCGGCCCGGCCTTCATTGAGAATGACGACCAGTGGCGCGACGTGGTAAGCTGGGTAGTCTTTGCCACAATGTACGCCGAAGAGTTGCGCGTAGACCAGAACAATGTCAACCAATTGGCCCAGAGCAGCAACGATCCGCGCATCCGCCGCCTGCTGGGGCTAGAAGGTGACTTTGGGCAACGCTTAGGGCTCAGCAACGACTTTGCCTTCCAAGTCATCAGCCAAGTGGGCAACTACGGCGACATCTACGACCGCAACTTGGGGCCAAGCACGCCCTTTGCGCTTGATCGCGGCCCCAACAGAGCCTGGAATCTCGGTCAAGGCGGTGTGCTTGCCTCGCCGCCCTTTAGGTAGCGCATGTATGCTTGCTGGTGAAGGTTTCAGAACGTGAGGATGCGTGAGGCGAGGATGCGCAGCTTCGCGTCCTCGCCTCCTCGCGTCCTCGCAAACACTAACGTGGCTACGAACCATACCCTTAGTAATACCAATTATCTTTAGCACCTTCCCTGTCTATGACACAAGCCATCCTCTGTCCAGCCTGTCATCAAGCCAATGCGGCCCGAGCGCGCTTTTGCCAGCATTGTGGCCATGATGTGATTCTCAATAATGCGGGGCCGCAATACTTCCTCACGCAGGTGATCAAGGCCGGGGGGCAAGGGGCGGTCTATCGGGGGCGCGATGAGGCTGGGCAGATCTACGCGATCAAGGAGATGCTCGACAACTTCAGCGATCCGAAGGAACGCGCTGAGGCGGTGAACCGTTTCCAGGCCGAGGCAGAGATGTTGCGCAAACTGACGTACCCTCAGATTCCGCGTATCTACGCATCGTTTAACGATGAGGGTCGGCACTATCTGGTGATGGATTTTATCCATGGTGAAGACCTGGAGGATATTGTTGAACGTGAGGGGCCGCAGCCGGAAGCTCGGGTCTTGGCGTGGGCCGATGAGTTGTGTGCGGTGCTAGAGTATATGCACGGACGCGGGTTGATCTACCGCGATATGAAGCCTGCCAATGTGATGCGTGAGCACACATCGGGGCTACTCAAGCTGATTGATTTTGGGATTGCCAAGGCATTTCAGGTCAATGTGCGTGGGACACAGATTGGCACACCGGGCTATGCACCGCCCGAACAGTACCAAGGGCTGGCCACGAAGCAATCGGATGTCTACGCCCTGGGCGCAACGCTGCACCACCTGTTGAGCGGACGTGATCCACAGGAGCAAGCGCCCTTCAATTTTCCCCGCTTGACAACCCTTGTGCCCGGCATTTCACAGCGCACCGAGGCGGCAATTGCGCGTGCGCTGGAGATGCGCCAAGAGGATCGCTTCCAGAGTATCACCGAAATGCGGGCCGCCTTACGCCCTATGCCAACCCCTGCGCCCCAAGTGCGCCGCGCCGCGCCTGCAACCACTGCAATACCTGCGGCTGCATCCCCAGCCCAGGTTGCGGCGCAGGCTGCTCCGCCGCCCGCGCCCGCGCCTGCTGCCCCTGCCCCCGCGCCCGCCCCTGCCCCTGCACCCCCCCCTGCCCCTGCCGCAGCGCCCACGCCTGCCGCAGCGCCCCCTGCGCCCGCCACGCCCGTCCCTGCCCCCACGCCTGCCGCAGCGCCCCCTGCGCCTGCCGCAGCGCCCCCTGCGCCCGCCGCAGCGCCCGCGCCACCAACCGCACCTACAGCACAACCCGCAGCCCAGCAACCAACTCAACGGCGGCGCAGTTGGTGCGGCTGCGTGATCAGCCTCGTGCTCATCGTTGGCCTTGCGCTGGCCGGCATCTTCTTCGTTCGCCCCGAACTCCTCCCTGGCAGCAGCCCGCCCCCTGTGCAGAACATGGTTGAGCGTACCTTCAGCTATACCATTAAAATTGATGTAACCGACGGTAGTGATCAAGCGACCATTGATCGTGCCTTTCTAAACGCCTTCATCCGCTTTGCCAGGGCAGAATGTACCTGCAACCCCCAACTCATTGACGGGAGCCTGATCTTTACAGAACCACCGCAATTGATCGGTACCGACGGGCGCATGGCCAGTTACCAGGGCACGGTTGAGGCAGGGCTGCTCGTACCAGAGTGAGCGCCGAAAGGTCGGGATGCAGAGATATTCACCACAGAGGCGCAGAGAACACAGAGAGGTTTGTGGCACGGCAAGCACCATATCTGTGACTTCAGGGGCAAACATTCTGTTCACACTTAAACCCCACCGAGAGTTGTCATGCCAAATGAAATCATCCACAACCTCCTTGAATGGATCGAGGTTGCAGCGGTTGGCCTTGAGCTACTCGCTGTCATTATCATCGTTGTAGCGGCACTACTCAGCACCTTCAACTTTATCCGTAGCTACGTGACACGCCAACCAATGTTAGCGAGCTACCATGCCTACAAGGTACAACTTGGACGCGGCTTGCTGCTCGGCTTGGAAATGCTGGTTGCTGCCGATGTGGTACGTACAGTAGCCCTCGAAACCAGCCTCAACAGCATCATCTTTCTAGGGTTACTCGTACTCATCCGCACCTTTCTAAGTTGGTCATTGACCCTAGAGATCGAGCATCGCTGGCCGTGGCAGCATCCGCCGAATTGAGGTGGGGAATACCATGAATCGTCGAATACGGGGATGAGAGCCATGACGTGGCCGCCCACGAACCCCATAGGGGCGTAGCAGCGGCCCCACAGCGCGGATCATGGCACATAGGCCGCTGTGGGGCCGGGGCCCTCATGTTGGCCTTGCGCCCTCCTGAAGCGATGGTGCGATGACGTGGCCGCCCACGAACCTCGTAGGGGCGTAGCAGCGGCCCCACAGCGGATATCATGGCACCACCACAAACTACAGGCCGCTGCTACGCCCGCATGTCGGCCTTGCGCCCTCCCGAAGCGATGGCACGATGGTGCCATTGGTATGCGACGGGGGGGGGCGTTGCTTTCAGGTATAGAGTTTTTGGGAAGCTTTGGATGCGGTGTCAAGAGTTTTCTCATGGAACGCAGACAAACGACCTGCGAGGTGTGCGCCGTGCAGCCACCATGCGTAGCCCCACAGACCCAACGGCGCACACCTGGCAGGTCTGAGGTACCAACGGCTCAT
>NZ_NQWI01000292.1 GCF_002532535.1 Candidatus Viridilinea mediisalina | reverse complement strand
CCGGCTGAAGCCGGCTACCGGCTTTAGCCGGCTGAAGCCGGCTACCGGCTTTAGCCGGCTGAAGCCGGCTACCGGCTGAAGCCGGCTACCGGCTTTAGCCGGCTTTAGCCGGCTGAAGCCGGCTACCGGCTTTAGCCGGCTGAAGCCGGCACTCCAATCGCCAGCCCATAGGCTTTTCAGACAGTCTTTCAGGCGCAAGAGCTAAACGCATGCAGGCTGCCCGTGTGTCGTTTCGATCGAGGTAGAGGCACTGGCGCAAAGGAGGCCACAAGGGGTTCAAGGCAATGCACAAGCTCAACCTTGGAGATAAAGCCGTCGGCACCTGCGACACGCGCAGCCTGCTCGTAGCGCGGCGAATCATAGATGCTCATCACAATCACATGGGGGGCAGCGGGTTGAGCCTTGAGGTTCCGAATCAGACCAAAGGTCGTCTGATCTGCCTGGATAAAATCAATCAACACAAAATCGGGGCGCAGAAGTGCGATTCTATCGAGTGCTTGGTTGAGATCTGCTGCGGCGCCAACAATCTGCACATAGTCACTCTCAGCGAAGAGCGCACAGGTGGCTTCGACAAGCGCCGAGTTGGGATCGATGAGAAAGATGCGGGTGCGAGCCATGACTGGTGCTCCTCTCATTGATGGTCGTGCCAGGCACGACCTGTGTCTAAACCTAAGCATAATAGGTTGCAGCGTACCTGTCTATCAGGAAATTCCTGAATGGAAGAACAACGAAACACGCTTGACTCGGATCAATTTCAGCGTATAATAGGCTTCTGTGTGGGGAGATGACGGAGTGGTTGAACGTGCTCGTCTCGAAAACGAGTAGGGTGTAAAAAGCCCTCGGGAGTTCGAATCTCCCTCTCCCCGCCACCTATCAGAGGGCGCTTGGTGTACATTACGCCAAGCGCCCTCTGATATATGACGCGGAGATTCTGCGGGGGCCATGCCTTCAAAGGGTTTCACCAAATTACACGACTACGGATAGATAATGACACAGTTACAGGTACAAAAAGAGCAATACCG
>NZ_NQWI01000122.1 GCF_002532535.1 Candidatus Viridilinea mediisalina | reverse complement strand
CGAAGCCCTCCCCGAAAACCCCTCCCATGATCCTAGAGGTTCCGGAAGCATTATCTGAAAGACTATGGTAATTGGGATAATGAATATCAGTGAACAACTAGGTGCCGATCTGTCCCAATGGAGCGCACGCGAAGACGTGGCGCTCTGTGTACTCTTTGGCTCGCGGGCAACGGGGCGGGCGCGCCCTACAAGCGATTACGATCTTGCCTTGGCCCCTGTGCCTACGCCGCTACGCCGCGTGGCGTGGCAGGTCGAATTGGAGCAACTGGTACACGGTGCGGTCAGTGTGGTGCTGTTACGCCCAACCACTGAGCCGGTGCTTGGCTGGGAGATTGCGCGTACAGGGCGGTTGATCTATGAAGCACGCGTAGGATTGTGGGCTGCGGAACGGGCCAAGCTTTGGCATCGCTACAATGATGCGCTCCCCTTTCGCCGTGGTCTAGCACAGGCATTGCGGCGCTACGCCAAAGAGGTGTTGGATGAGCATGAGGTGCTACGGCGCAAATTGGCCTACCTGCGACGCATCATGCGTGATCTGGCGGCCTATGAACATGCCAGCCAAGCCGAGATTGAAGCGCACCACTATGCGGTTGAGCGAATGATTGAACTCATGATTGGCGTTGCCAGCGATCTGCTCTTCCATCTGCTCAGTGAGCGTGATCTGCATCCCACTTCCTACCGCGAAGCCTTTAAGCTTGCCGGTGAGGTTGGCATGCTCCCACCCGATCTCTCCACAAGCCTCCAACAAGCCGCTGGCATGCGTAACATCATTGTGCATCTGTACGAAGAACTTGATTACGCGATCATCCACCAGAGTATTGCACTACTCCTGCAGGATATGGCGCAGTTCGTGGCCCTCGCTGAGGGGTGGGTGCCTCATGACAGCCGGTAGAGCCGCCCTAGCGGGGCGGCTCTACCTATTTCCTCTCTCCTCGCTTCTCTATTCTTGCTCGCTTACACCTTCACCGCATCAGAGGGGACGGGGAAGCGATCGCAGAGGGCGGAGACTTCGCTGGCGACCCGTGCGAGCAAGGTGCTGTCGGTGTGGGCGTTGAGGACTTGGGCAATCCAGAGGGCGATCTGGGCCATTTCGCGTTCGCCCATGCCCCGCGTGGTGACGGCGGGGGTGCCAATGCGAATCCCGCTGGTACGCATCGGCGGCTGGGGATCGTCGGGGATGGCGTTCTTATTGACGGTAATGTGAGCCTTGTCGAGCGCCTTCTGAGCCTGTGCGCCCGTGATCCCCAGGCTGGTCAGGTCGGCGAGCATAAGGTGGTTATCGGTGCCGCCGCTGATCAGGGTGATGCCCTGTTGCATGAGGCCAGCGGCCAGGGCGCGGGCATTGGCGCGAATCTGGGCGGCGTAGTGCTTGAACTCGGGGCGCAGGGCTTCACCAAAGGCGACCGCCTTGGCAGCAATGATGTGCATCAGCGGGCCACCCTGGGTGCCGGGGAAGACGCTGGAGTTGATGAGCTTGGCGTGGGCTTCGTCCATCATGATCAGGCCACCACGCGGCCCGCGCAGAGTCTTGTGGGTCGTAGTGGTCACAATATGGGCATGGCCAACGGGCGAAGGATGTTCACCTGCGGCGACAAGGCCAGCGATGTGGGCAATATCGGCCATGAGTAGGGCACCGACCTCATCGGCGATAGCGCGCATGCGGGCAAAATCGATCTGGCGCGGGTAGGCACTGGCCCCCGACGTGATCAGTTTGGGTTGTACTTCCCGTGCTTTACGCAGGAGATCATCATAGTCAATCTGGCCATTGCTGGGCTCAACGCCGTAGAAGGACACATCGTACCAGCGCCCGGAGAAATTGACCGGGCTGCCATGGGTGAGATGGCCGCCGTGATCGAGGCGCATGCCCAAGATGCGGTCGCCGGGTTGGAGCAGCGCATTGAAGACGGCAATATTGGCTTGGGCACCACTGTGGGGTTGGACATTGGCCGCTTGGGCTCCAAAGAGTTGCAGGGCGCGCTCAAGCGCCAACTGCTCGATCTGATCAACAAATTCACAGCCGCCATAGTAGCGCTTACCGGGCAAACCCTCAGCATACTTATTGGTAAGGATAGAACCCTGGGCTTCCATTACTGCCAAACTCGTATAGTTCTCACTAGCGATCAACTCCAGCCCATCGCGCTGACGCAGGGTTTCACGTTCAATAGCTTCAGCAATAGCCGGATCGGACTGACGCAGATTCTCAAGCATCGGAATTGGTTCTCCTCAATAACCAGCAGACTTATCCACGATATTACGCAGGGGTTGACCTTGCATAAAGCGCACAAGATTATCCAGAAAGAGCGTAACTTGACGCTGGTGCATCCGTGGTGAAAAGGCGGTCGCGTGGGGCGTAATCGTCACATTGGGCATGATCCAGAAGGGATGTTCGGGCGGCAGAGGTTCTTGGTCGAAGGTATCGAGGGCGGCCCCGGCAAGCTTCCCGTGGCGCAGGGCTTCAATGAGAGCAGCCTCATCAATCAGGGGGCCACGGCCAACATTGACCAGATAGGCCGAAGGGGGCAAGGCGGCGAGGGCGGCGGCATCAACCATGCCGCGTGTCGCGGCGGTGAGCGGTGCGGTAACCACAAGATAATCGGTAGCGGGCAGCAATGTGCGCCATTCATCGCCAGTGACAACCCGTTCAACATGGGGGGTAGCGATAGGCTTACGGCGACTACCCCAGACACGCATGCCAAAGGCGGCGGCGCGTTCCGCAATGGCTTGACCAATGCCTCCCAAGCCTAGAATAAGCATCGTCGCCCCGTGGAGTTCAGCCAAGCCAATATCACCAGCCCAGCGCCGTTCAGCCTGGGCATTGTAGAAATAGGGCAGGCGCTTTACATAAGCCAGTAGGAGCCCAAGGACAAACTCAGCCATAGGGATGGCATGCACCCCGGCGCTATTGGTCAGCAGCAGATCGCGCTCATAGACCGCTGGTACCAGCAGGTGATCCACCCCGGCGCTGGGCGTATGCACCCAACGCAACTGCTGGGCTTCCTGCAAGACATAGATAAAGGCTTCCTGTTCGCCCCACCAGCGCATATAGGCGAGTGCGCCCGTAGGATCACCCTCGAAGTGCAACTCAGGCGCAATCCAGACCGGCGTCACCTCAGCGGGCAACTGGGGGGCGAGCAGATGGCGAATTTGGGTAGGAGCGATGATTTTCATAGGGAGCAAGAGAACAGGGGGACGGAAGAACAGGGGAACGGAAGAACAGGGGAACGGAAGAACAGAGGAACAGGGGAACGGAGGAACAAAGCTTGGTCTACATGTGTTTACGAGACTGATTCGCCGGGTTTTAGTGCAATCACCTGGGTCTCGACCCCAAACTCCTTGCACGCCTCGACCAACTGTTCGGGGGTGCCAGTGAGGATCTCGAAGGTGCCAAAGTGGCAGGGAATCACATAAGGCGAACGGATCAACTTCATGGCATAGCCAGCCTGACGCGGATCCATTGTAAAGTGATCGCCAATCGGCAAAATGGTCAGATCGGGCTTATAGAGATCGGCAATAATCTGCATATCCATCGTGACACAGGTATCGCCGGTGAAATAGATCGTAAAATCATTCGAGAAGCGGAAGACAAAGCCAGCGGCGGTACCAAGGCCAATAATCGAACCTTCCTCAAAGGTAGTACTAGAGTGAACGGCATTGGTCATCGTGGCACGCAGATCAGCAACACTGACGGTACCGCCTTTATTAAAGCCAACCAACTGCTCGCCGGTAATATTCTGGTTCTCGAAATAGGGCACAAGGTCATACTGACAAAAGACTGGCGCGCCAGTCTGCTGGGCAATCTCAACCAGATCGCCGACATGATCAAAGTGCGCGTGGGTCACAAAGATAGCGGCGAGCTGATCGCAGGCTTGAGCCTTGAGCGCATCGGGGCATGAGGGGTTACCCTCAATCCAGGGATCGATCAGGATACCCTTGCCTTCAGGGGTGGTCATATGAAACGTGCCGTGACCAAGCCAAGTAATTGTCACATTCTTGCCTAGGGTTGTCACAGGTATTGCTCCTTATGTTTCATGGTTGAGGTATATTCATGCTCCAGCGCAGTCCATAGTAGAGCTACAGCGTATTGTAGCATAGGTAGTGTGGGGATGCTCACAGAGGATACGTTTTAGCACCGTTCTGACTTATACGGTAAGTGTTCCAACGCGATTTGTGTAGCAAGCACTTCGTATTCGGGATCTTTATGCAACAGGATTGATTGTTCCCGCAACGCGCAGGCGGCAATCATAGTATCTGCAAGCGACAAGCGGTAGGTTGCCTTGAGGCGTGCCGCCGTTAACACCAACGCCTCTTCCAATTCCCACAGATGTGTGACTGGCAAGGCCTTGATGAGTGCATAGCGGCGTTCTGCCTCGGCAATCCCACGTTTCTGTTGCGTAATGTAGAGTACCTCAAATGAACATATCCAGGGAATGATGACGGCGTTGTTTCGCAATACATGTTCTACCCGCGCAGCACCAGGCTCGTCCTCAATGAGGGTAAGGATGGCCGAGGTGTCCAACACATAGCGTCCATCATTCACGTGCGCGATCCTCCTGACGGCGTTCCAACAACTGTTCGAGTGATAGCTCACCACGGCCACGGCCACGTAAGGCACGAATAGGGTCTTGGGCCACAGGGATTACACGTATCGTTGCACCATCATCAATCCATATGAGGGAGTCGCCCTCTTCGATATGATACCGCTTGCGAATCGGTGCTGGAATAACTGTCTGTCCACGCTTGGTAACTGCTGTTTGCATATGCCCTCCAAGGGAATGATCCAGAAACGAGGAAATAGGTGTGCGGCATCAGGATGCGCTGAATGTCTGTAATACCAAGTACGATTGTAGATTGCAGATTGTAGATTGCCGAACATGGCATCCCAATGGACATGAGTGTTCTTGATCATGCGGCATGTTCAAGGGTAATTGGTGTAAATGATAAAGTTGCCTGAAATGACCCTCCAATCATGTATTTATCCAACGTATTCTGATTTTACAAGACAATATGTTGTTTCGCAAGACATAGTAGCAAACAAGCAGGAACAAGTTAGGGTTATACCATTTCCGAAAATCTGTTAGACTTGCTATAATGACGCAGCGCAAGCTAAGGGGCGGGATGCAGGCAGGGTTACGACCTCCGCAGATTCCCATCTAGTTGATAGCTATAGTTGGAGCAAGCGTATGAAATTGATCGTGTTCGTGACCGATGATGCTCACGCTGATGCGAGTGTGGACGCCTTGGTTGAACAGGGGTTTCGGGTGACGCGCCTCGCCACGACGGGCGGCTTTCTGCGGCGCGGGAATACGACGCTGCTGGTGGGTGCTGAAGATACTCAGATTGAGCGGGCCCACAGCTTGGTACGTGAGGCGGCCCCTGGGACGTTGGCGATTACGATGGATTTAGATCGCTACGAGCGTTTGTGAAGATTCTCTACATTGCTGCGGGTATTCCGGTGCCGGGGGTGTTGGGCGGTAGTACCCATGCCTATGAGGTGGCGCGGGGGTTGGCGTTGCGCGGCCATGAGGTGGAGTTGGTTGCGGCTTCACGCGAGGGTTGGGCCGGTTTGGCCCCCTTTGCCCGTCCAGTTTCGACCCGACTTGATGGGTTTGGGCTGCACCATTTTGATCTGCCCAAGGCTCTGACGCTGGTGGCAACAGGCCCGCTGTTGCGTTTGGCGCGGGCGTTGCGTCCTACAGTCATCATTGAGCGCTACTACAACTTTGCGGGCGCAGGTCTGCTTGCGGCGCACCAGTTGAATATTCCGGCGCTGCTTGAGGTGAACGCCCTGATTGTTGATCCGCCGGAGGTAACCAAGCGCCGCCTCGATGATGCCCTGGGTGGCCCAATGCGCCGCTGGGCTGCGTGGCAGTGCCATGCGGCGGCGGCAATTGTGACCCCGTTGCATACAACGGTGCCCGCTTGCATCCCCCGCGAGAAGATTGTGGAGTTGCCTTGGGGCGCTGATGTGGAGCGTTTTGCGGCGGTGGCAGCCCAACGCCAAGCACAGACGCAACCTGCTGGAGTGCCAAACGTGGTCTTTATGGGTTCATTTCGGGCGTGGCATGGGGTAACCGACTTTGTGTACGCGGCGTTGCTGCTGCTGAAGCAGGGCCGTCGGGTGCGCTTTACGTTGATTGGTACGGGGCCAGAGCAAGCGGCGGCCCAAGCATTAGCAGCCGACTATGCCTCCCATTTCACCTTTACTGGCGCGGTACCGTATGCGGCCATTCCCGCCCTGTTGGCCGAGGCGCAGCTTGGGGTTGCACCGTTCAACACGGCAAGCCACCCGGCCCTACGAGCAGCAGGCTTCTTCTGGTCACCGCTGAAGATCTACGAATATATGGCCGCTGGTCTCCCCGTTGTGACCAGCGCGATCCCACCGCTCGACACGGTGATCCGTGACGGGCAGGAGGGGCGACTCTTCACCGAAGGGCATGTGTCCGCTTTAGCGGATGCTATCGCCTACCTGCTTGATCATCCCGAACGCGCCCGCGCCTATGGCCAAGCGGCCCGTGAGCGGGTAGTCGCACACTACTCGTGGCAGCAGCACTGTGCTGCGTTGGAGGAGGTGTTGCGAGGGATTGCAGATTGTAGATTATAGATTGTAGATTGTAGATTGCCGAAGATGGCATCTCAATGAGCTTTAGCGTTAACCCTCTCTGTGCCCTCTGTGCCTCTGTGGTGAAAACCTCTGTGAACTCTCTTTCTCCCTCTCCCTCTCCCTCTCCCTCTCCCTCTCCCTCTGACTCCAAGCTGGCGGTGCTGCTTGATGCGGTGTGTAAGCGTTTTGCAACCCCTAGCGGCCCATTGGTTGCGCTGGAACAGGTGAGCCTGACGGTGGCACGTGGGGAGGTGTTGGCGCTGGTGGGGCCGAGTGGTTGTGGGAAGAGTACGCTGCTGCGTTTGGTGGCGGATCTGGAGCAGCCTGATAGTGGGTTGATTGAGGTGTTGGGTCAGCCTGCGGCGCTGGCGCGGCGGCAACGGGCCTATGGGATTGCCTTCCAGTCCCCTACACTGTTGGCGTGGCGTGACGCGGCGGCAAATGTGATGTTGCCGCTGGCGTTGGCGGGCCAGTCGCATGAGATGCAGGTGGCGCGGGCGTTGACACTGCTGCGCTTTGTTGGTATGGAGCAGTTTGCGCGGGCCTACCCCCATCAGCTTTCGGGGGGGATGCAGCAGCGCGTTGCGCTAGCGCGTGCCCTAGCGCTCGATCCGCCGCTGCTGCTGCTTGATGAGCCCTTTGCTGCCCTTGATGAATTGACCCGCGAGCAACTGCAGGTGGATTTGGCGACGTTATTGCAGGGTTTCCAACAACCAATCAGTGTGCTGCTGGTGACCCACAGCCTCGCTGAGGCGGTCTTTTTGGGCGACCGCGTGGCGATCCTGACGCCACGGCCTGGGCGGGTAGCGGCGCTGCTGCCGGTTGATCTACCGCGTCCACGCACGGCGGCGCTCCGCGATGATACGCGGTTCCATAGCCTCGTGGCCCAGGCGCGTCAGTTGCTTATGGGCTATTGTAGATTGTAGGTTGTAGATTGTAGAAGATATTGGTTTAAAATCCCCCCTTGACAGAGAGCCAAGCACAACCGATCATAGAAGCAATGACACCATTCGACGGGCTGGCTCCCCAAGTGGCCGATGATACTCGGTTGCGTCAGATTGTTGCGGCAAGCGCCGACGGCTTGATTGTCGTTGATGAGGATGGGCGTGTGCGCTTCCTCAATGCGGCTGCCACCACGATTTTGGGGCGCAGTGCTGACGAGTTGATGGATCAGATCTTTGGCTACCCGGTACTCGGCGGGGAGCGGGCCGAGATTGATCTGCTTCACCCCGATGGGCAGCATGGCGTTGGCGAGATGCGCGTGGTTGATACCGAGTGGGAGGGTGCGCCCGCGCAACTGGTTTCGCTGCGCGACATCACCGAACATCGGCGGGTCAATCAAGCCCTGCGTGATGCAGAAGCCTTCAATTGGGCCATTCTGAATTCACTGAATGTCCATCTCGCAGTACTTGATGCTCGTGGTACAATTATTGCAGTCAACAACCCCTGGATCGAATTTGCCCGTGCTAATGGTGATCCTGATCTGCAACGTACCGGGGTAGGGGTTAACTATTTTACGATCTGTGAGCATGCCCATGGCTATTGGGCCAATGAAGCCAACGATGTTCTTGAAGGTATGCGCGCCGTCCTGGAGGGGCGTCTGCCAATCTATGAATTGGAGTATCCTTGCCATTCACCCCATGAAGAGCGCTGGTTCGTGATGCGGGTTGTCCCGCTTCGTGGCCAACGCACCGGGCTGGTCGTCAGCCATACCAACGTCACTGTGCAGCGCCAAATGGCCCGCGCCGCTTCCGAAGCTGCAATGCTACGTGAGCGCCTTGAGGCACTTGAGCGCGAACTGGTTGACGTTGAACGCATGTCGCAGCAGGAGCAAGTGGTACCACGCCGGGTTAGCGCGATACCATTGCGCCAACGCAATCCGAGTACCTTCGGTGAGGCGGTGGCGATATACCATGAATTGTTGGATGTCGCGCTGATGCGTCAGCGCGGTATCCCTGATGCCGCACCTGAAAGTGGCCTGCGTAATCTGGGTGACTACCTGGGTATTCAGGCTGCAACCCCGCGCGATGTGGTGGAAATTCATCTTGCAGGCGTCCGGTCAGCGGGAACTGGCGCGCCGCCAATCAAGCAGCAAGCCTATCTGGAAGAGGGACGCCTCATGGTGCTTGAGTTAATGGGTTACTTAGCCGGGCACTATCGGGGACGTGCTCTAGGACGGATGGGTGAGCTTGATGATGGTAGTACGGAGCCGGCCTAATGCCAAGATAGCGGGAGCGTCGTAGTGGATAAGATCGTCCTGCATCTCTTCATCGCCGGCCGCACCGTTCGTGCTGAACGGGCTATTGCGACACTACGGCGCATCTGTGAACATGAGTTAGCCAATTACGAGTGCGAGTTGAAGATTGTCGATGTGCTGGCTGAACCTCAGCAGGCGGAGGTACGCAAAATTCTTGCCACCCCAACCCTGATCAAAGAAATGCCCCCACCTGTACGTCGGATTATTGGAGATCTTGGGGGTGACCCCCGTGAACTGTTGGCGGCGCTCAATCTGCCGCCAAACCCGTAAGGCTCTGTGCCCGCCATTGGAGGTTGTGTACTTGAAAGCAGATCAGTCCACCATTGAACGTCTGCCCACCGGAATTCCCGGTTTTGACCATATTGCCAACGGTGGTCTCCCCCGTGGTCGTACTACGCTGGTCGCTGGTACCGCAGGGAGTGCCAAGACGGTCTTTGCCGCACAATTCCTCGCTGCTGGGATTGAACATGGCGAGGCGGGGGTTTTTGTGACCTTTGAAGAGGCACCTGCCGATCTGCGCCGAAATATGTATAGCTTTGGTTGGGATATTGCTGACTGGGAGGCTCAAAATCGTTGGGTTTTCGTTGATGCTTCACCCCAGCATGACGATGAATTGACGGTGATTGGCTCCTACGATCTGGGCGCATTACTGGCGCGGATTGAGCATGCGGTGAAACGCACCGGAGCGACGCGGGTTTCGATGGATAGTTTGGGGGCGATGTTTACGCGCTTGAACGATTCGCGTTTGGTGCGTAATGAGATGCTACGTATTGCGGTACGGATCAAGGCTCTGGGCATCACCGCCGTGATTACTGCCGAACGTTCGCAAGAGTATGGCGAAATCGCGCGCTACGGGGTCGAGGAGTTTGTTGCCGATGATGTGGTCATTCTGCGTAATCTGCTCGAAGAGGAGAAACGCCGCCGTACCGTCGAAATCCTCAAGTTTCGGGGGACGACCCATCAGAAGGGTAGTTTTCCCTTTACGGTTATTCCCAACCAGGGCATCGTGGTCATTCCGCTCTCGGCGATTGAACTGAAGCAGCGTTCGTCGAGTCTGCGGATTACTTCGGGCAATAACGAGATGGATCGCATGTGTGGCGGTGGCTTCTTCCGCGACTCGATCATCTTGGTTAGTGGTGCAACCGGCACCGGCAAAACGCTGATGGCTACCTCCTTCATGGCTGCTGGGGCAATGCGTGGTGAACGCTCGCTGCTCTTTGCTTTTGAAGAGAGCCGCGACCAACTCTTCCGAAACGCCACCGGCTGGGGCGTAGACTTTGAACAGATGGAGCGCGATGGGTTGCTGCGGGTTGTCTGTAACTACCCCGAAGTGACTGGTCTCGAAGACCAACTGATCTCGATGCAGTCTGAAATCTCCAATTTCCGCCCACAGCGCATTGCGATTGATAGCCTCTCGGCCCTCGAACGGGCCTCGACGATTAAGAGTTTCCGCGAGTTTGTGATTGGTCTGACCTCCTTCATTAAACACCAAGAGATGGCTGGGCTCTACACCTCCACGACGCCCACGCTCCTTGGTGGCTCATCAATCACCGAGGCTCACATCTCAACCATCACCGACTCGATCATCCTGCTGCGTTACGTTGAACTCTTCGGTGAGATGCGCCGTGGCCTCACGGTGCTCAAGATGCGTGGATCGAGCCACGACAAGGAGATCCGCGAGTTCACAATTGACGGCGCTGGCATGCACATTGGGCGACCCTTCCGCAACATCTCCGGCATCCTCTCAGGCCAATTTACCCACCTCACGCCCAGCGAGATTGAGCGGTTGGGCGCGATGTTCCGCGATGATGAGGGGGAGGTGTTGGAGTAGAGAGTTTTTAGAGCTGCAGAGGATTGAACCACAGAGGCACAGAGAACACAGAGCAGGGCAGGGGCGTGCAATCACCATTGTTAATACGCTCAAGTTCAACAACTCTGTGCCCTTGGTGCCTCTGTGGTGAAAAACTCTATAACTCTACCAACCTCGTCACCGCCGCGCCTGCTCATCCTCGGCATCGGCAACCGCCTCTGCAGCGACGATGGTCTGGGTGGGGCGGCGGTGGAACGGCTGCTTGAGCGGTACCAACTGCCTGCCGGGGTGGTAGCCCGTGATGGTGGAGTACTCGGCTTGCATCTGTTGCCCGATCTGGTGCAGGTAGAGCAACTGATCATCATTGATGCTGTGGATAGCGAGCAGGAACCTGGGCAGATCATCCGGCGTGAAGGTGCGGCCATAGTGCCGAGCGCGAGCCCTCAGCTTTCGCTGCACCAGTGCGGCCTGAGCGATCTGCTGGCTGTAGCTCAGGCGTTGGGCAGTTGTCCGGCACAAACCATTCTTTGGGGCATCGTCCCCGCCAGCACCGCCCCTGGTCTCAGTCTCAGCCCAGTGGTTGCAGCGCAACTTGATCGGCTTGTGGAGCAGATCATTGAGGATATTGGCATCCTATGGGAAGGTTCGTAGGCACTTTTCAGTTTGCGAGGACGCGAGGACGCGAGGATGCGAAGTCCGCGCTGCTTCGCCTCACGCATCCTTGAAGCATTGTAAAGCGACCTTATGCATGAACTGGCCATCACCGAGAGCGTGATCAAGGTTGCGGTTGGGGCCGCAGCGGGGCGGCGCATCCATGCCATCCACCTGGCAATTGGGGTTCTCAGCAGCATCGTAGACGACTCGGTACAATTTTACTTCGACATCCTAAGCCGCGACAGCCTCGCCGCCGGAGCGACCCTGCACTTCCGGCGCATCCCGGCCAGCGCCCAATGCCAAACCTGTGGCCACCAGTGCAGCATCGAACCACCCCTGCCCCCCGCTTGCCCGGCATGCGCCTCAGTCGCCCTGCGGATCAGTGGGGGCATGGAGTTTCATGTAGAGAGCATTGATGTGGAAGATGACGTGGGTTCCTAACCCCGTAAGGGGGATAAGATGAACAAAAAAAACGTCCTAAAGATCATTCGTGAAGGTGATTATGTGGCCGAGGTTTCTGTCGAACTAACGTATTCGGATGACAGTTGGGCACCATACTTGTCTGTGGTAGATGCCCAGAAACTCGATGATGTGAGAGAAACACTACGTAGAGGGGATGTCGAGGCGGCGGCTCAATTAGCCCGAGTGTATAGGCTTACTCCTGTATTTGCTTAATAGCAAGGACGCCTTTCATGCGGCTCATAGGGAGCGTTCGGCGCGGTATTGGTCACGATAGAGCATTACAATGTGAGTGATGCTCAGTTACTAAGCCGGGTGATTGGTGACATAGATGCCCCATACCAGACGTTTGATCGCCAACATGGATTGGGTATTCACACGCGGAGCCTAGCAGATTATTGGAATCTGTCCGGAAATGAGCGAACGGTAAGTATCATGAAAAAAGTAGACGTCATCCAGGCTATTCTCAGCGACAATAACGCCGTGGCGGAAGAGAATCGTAAGGTTCTTGATGGGGTAGGGGTCTTTGGGATCAATGTGATGGCTTCGCCAGGGGCGGGTAAGACGAGTATGATCCTTGAGACCTTCACTCGTTTGCCCGAGGGCACGAAGTTGTGTGTGGTGGAGGGCGATCTGGCCTCTTCGCTTGATGCGGAACTGATTGCCAATAAGGGTATTCCGGTGGTGCAGATCAATACGGGCGGCGGGTGTCATCTTGATGCCTCGATGATCCGTAATGCGTTGCCCCGTTTGCCGCTCGATGAGATTCAGATTTTGATGGTTGAAAATGTGGGGAACCTTGTCTGCCCGGCCAATTTCTTGCTGGGCACCCACCTGAACGTGGTGGTCGCAAGTACCCCCGAAGGCCACGATAAGCCCTTTAAGTATCCGGGCATGTTCAACGCCGCTGATGTTGTGCTGATCAACAAGTTTGATCTGAGCGAAGTCTTTGATTTTGATTTAGAATACTTCAGTAGTGGCGTGCGTATGCTGAAGCCCGATGTGCCGATTATTCCGATTTCGTGCCGCACTGGTGCCGGGCTTGATGAGTGGGTTGAGTGGCTTTTGGAGAACAGATGAGCAAAGGAACAGATGAGCAAAGGAACAGATGAGCAAAGGAACAGATGAGCAAAGGAACAGATGAGCAAAGGAACAGATGAGCAAAGGAACAGATGAACAACCCTTCCTGTTCTCCTGTTCTCCTGTTCCTCTGTTCGTCCTCTGTTCCTCTGTTCGTCCTCTGTTCCTCTGTTCCTCTGTTCGTCCTCTGTTCCTCTGTTCGTCCTCTGTTCCTCTGTTCGTCCTCTGTTCCTCTGTTCTCCTGTTCTCCCTCTGTTCTTCGGCTAACCCTATGGACAACGCCGTCCTGTCAGATGCAACCAGAGCCCCGTTGGCGCGCTTGCGGATGGAGATCCGGGGGGCGGTGCAGGGGGTTGGTTTTCGCCCTTTTATCTACCGCTTGGCGCTGGAGGCTGGGCTGGCTGGCTGGGTGCGCAATGGATCCGCTGGGGTGGTGCTTGAGCTTGAGGGGCCGCCTGCGAGGCTGGCGGGTTTGGCCGAGCGCATCAGGGCCGAGCGGCCCCGCGCAGCGGTGCTGGTTAGCCTTGAGCAGACCTGGCTGCCTCCCCTTGGGTTGCAGGGGTTCACGATTCGCCCAAGTGATGGGCAGGGGGCCTTGACGGTGCAGGTGTTGCCCGATTTGGCTACCTGCGCGGAGTGCCGCGCTGAAGTGGCTGCGCCCGGCAATCGCCGTTTTGCGTATCCCTTCACCAATTGTACCAACTGTGGCCCCCGTTTTACGCTTGTGACCGCGTTGCCCTACGACCGGCCCCATACGACGATGGCGCGCTTTCAGTTGTGTGACGCTTGCGCGGCGGAATATCGCGATCCCGCCGACCGGCGTTTTCACGCGCAGCCCAATGCTTGCCCGCAGTGTGGCCCCCAGTTGGCTCTCTGGCAACCCACAGGTTCGGCTGGCTCTACGACGCTTGCTGTGGGCGCTGCGGCGTTGCAAGGGGCCATTGAGGCTATTCAGAGCGGCCAGATTGTGGCGGTCAAGGGGCTGGGCGGCTTCCATTTGATCTGTGATGCCAGCAACGAGGCTGCGGTGCTGCGCCTGCGTGAACGCAAGCGTCGCCCCCGTAAGCCCTTCGCGCTGATGGTACGCGACATAACTATGGCCAAGCAACTCTGCCATG
Source organism: Candidatus Viridilinea mediisalina (assembly GCF_002532535.1). Classification (GTDB taxonomy): domain Bacteria; phylum Chloroflexota; class Chloroflexia; order Chloroflexales; family Chloroflexaceae; genus Viridilinea; species Viridilinea mediisalina. The sequence goes on along the minus strand of NZ_NQWI01000122.1, from coordinate 468 downwards.
TGCCTCCGGCTGCCGCTGCGTTGCTCGGTGCCCTGGAGGGGCCGATTGTGCTGTTGGTGAAAAGGGCAGAGCAGGGGAGCAGGGGAGCAGAGGAACAGGAGAACAGAAGGGCAGAGGAACAGGGGGGCAGAGGAACAGAAGGGCAGAGGAACAGAAGGGCAGAGCAGGGGAGCAGGGGAGCAGAGGAACAGGGGAACAGAAGGGCAGAGGAACAGAAGGGCAGAGGAACAGGAGAACAGGGGGGGAACAGAAGTATCTGTAGTCTGGCTGCAAGCATTGCGCCTGATCAGCCTACGCTGGGCCTGATGTTGCCGAGTAATCCGTTGCACTACTTGCTCATGGCGGGGCTTGAGGGGCCGGTGGTGGCGACGAGTGGTAATCTGAGTGATGAGCCGATCTGCGTAGATGAACATGAGGCGCTGGCGCGGCTTGGGGGGATTGCCAATCTGCTGCTGGTGCATGATCGCC
>NZ_NQWI01000121.1 GCF_002532535.1 Candidatus Viridilinea mediisalina | reverse complement strand
GGGAGGGCTTCGCCCTCCCCAAACCCCTCCCTTTCAAGATTCTTTACCTGCTGGATCCTGCGCTCCTAGACACTCTCGACAAGCAGCGGGGTACGCCGCTGCTGGAAGCTGCGACGGCGCGTCGTGTTGCGCCAGAGCAGGCGTTGGACAACTTGGGCGTCGAAGGCAATCTGGGCATTGCGTCGCGGATCGGTGGGGACGAAGAGGCCACGGCCTTCCTGATCGAAGCTGTTAGCCACGTAGGCAAGGATATGCTCACGCAGTTCCGAGCGCAGGGCCACCCCAGTAGCTAGGAGTTGGCGTGCAACTTCGGGCGATGGGCCAAGATCACGGCGACCCCGACGCCCCAGAATGGCGTCAAGCCGCTCACGGGGCGCTGCAACATCATGGCCCACTGCGGCCAACATCACACGTTGCAACCCGACTGGTGGTGGTGGCAGGCTGGGCAAGGTCGTCCCAGCTTGGAGCGATGGGCTAAAGGTGATCTGACCAGTATGACGGAGTACCTCCTGCAACAGCGGCTGATCCGCCTGGGGCAGATGCAGACTTGCGGTAATGAAGCAGTTGGGTGGTAAAATCGGCTGCTCATCAGCCGAGCGCCCCGGCAGAGCCAAGCGACGCTCACCGTCGGGCCCCACTTGGAGCAAACGGTTGGCATAGAGGTCGAGTTCTTCAACACTCAACCCTTTGAGCAGGATCATATAGAGCTTCCCAGTGTTCTCGGGCGACGCAGCCTCATGCAGCGTCTCGATAAACTGGCTCGCTCCAAACCGAGCGTGGATGTCGCGGTAGTAGTGGCTCTGGCTGCCCCGGCGGGTCCAACTATCCGAGCCAATCGTAACGAACTGACCACTCTCACTGCCAACGAGTGCAGCGGCGAAACCGCTGGCGAGAGCGGCCTTACCGGCCCCTTCGAGTCCGGTCAATACCACGAGAGGGTTAGTCTTGAGCGCAACGTAGTAGGCAACGAGAAACGTGTGGGGAAACAGGGCACCAAGGGTCGTACCGAGGTGAGCGACGAGCTGTTGCTCGCCGGCGGGAGCTTGGCGGGCGCGATAGGCCGGCCCCCCATAGGGCGGCGCTGAGGAAATTGGTGTACCCAACTTCCCCTGGCCTACACTGGCCCTGCCGTTGGCTCCCTTGCTAACGGCGTGGAAGTTGTACGCGATCATAAGCTCCTATCCAATGCGTATATCCGATTCGTCTCCCACATTCAATTCGTGACTATTCCCGTCAACGTAGGCTTTATCGCCAATCAGACTTCGGTTCATAATGACCGATTGGATGCGTGCTCCGGTGTTGACAATCGAGTCTTTGATGATGGCATTACGCACGAGTGCCCCTGAAGCGATAGAGACATGGGGGCCAACTACCGAACGTTCGATGGTGGCATCGGGTGCAATGTTGACCGGAGGGATAATGACGGAGTGATCGCCAGTGAAGAGGTGGCTATGACCGTTTTCCAAGAGGTAGCGATTGGTATCAAAGAGGGCTTCAATCGTGCCGCAGTCGCGCCACATGGGCACAGCTTCGGCGCGGAACATCTCTCCACGTTCGATCATGACCTGAAGGGCGTCAGCGAGATAGTATTCTCCTTTGATCTGGATGCCACGCTCCATAATGGTCGCAATGGCGTCCATCAACCGGCGAGCTTCCGGCACGTAGTAGAAGCCCACCACAGCGAGGTTCGAGACGGCATTGGTTGGTTTTTCGACAAGGCGGGTGATGCGTCCTTCTTCGACCACGGCAACGCCAAAGCGCCGCGGGTCTTCGACCTCTTTGCAGTAGATTACCCCCTCGTTGGGGTTTTCTAGCAACTGCTGTTTATCAATCGATACCAGTCCATCACCAAAGACAACCAGTAACGGGCCGCTGATGTCTTGGGCAAGGTAGACCGCATCAGCTTGACCGCGCATCTCGTGTTGCACCAGGAAGCGCAGTTGGAGTTGACTATAGCTCTCACGCACAAAGACTTCGATCTGATGGCCAAGATAGCCAGTCACACAGATCAACTCGTCAATCTCTAGTTCGAGCAAATCATCAATAATATGGGCCAAGACTGCTTTGCCAGCGACGTTCACCAGTGGCTTGGGTTTACTAAACGTATGGGGCCGTAGGCGGGTACCGAGACCTGCCGTGAGGATCATCACGCGCATAGCCTCAATTCCTTAATTCCTTGTGGCACATGTACCACTGCAACAGCCACCACCACAACCACCACTGCTCATGGCAGGTGGGGGCATTTCAGCTACGCTGCTCCCCCCATGACGGGTGTGTGCAGCAAAGACCGACAAGCGGCGTGCTACTTGGCTGGCCCCACAGCTCGGACAGACCACTCCTGTATCGTCCTGGTCCATACGGCGCAGGGCATCAAAACGGCTGTCACATGCAAGACAGCCATACTCATACATTGGCATTGTCGTACCTCTAGGCAGACTGAGAAGCGCAAGATTACCGCGCACTCTGATTATACCATGCCACGTTGAGGCATGAACATCAAAAAGATGAACAAATTGTACCATTTGAGGTTGTGCAGATTGGCTAGTTGCTTAGAAGTTGTCTGAAAAGTTTATGGATGCACGTTGGAGTGCCGGCTTCAGCCGGCTAAAGCCGGCACTCCAGAGTCAGCCCACAGAATTTTCAGACAGCCTCCGGCTAAAGCCGGCACTCCAGAGTCAGCCCACAGAATTTTCAGACAGCCTCCGGCTAAAGCCGGCACTCCAGAGTCAGCCCACAGAATTTTCAGACAGCCTCCGGCTAAAGCCGGCACTCCAGAGTCAGCCCACAGAATTTTCAGACAGCCTCAAGCTAACGCTGCTGCCGCAAGGCTCAAGCGGCTCAGGGTTTGCTCGCGGCCCAGGGCGGCGAGCATATCAAAGAGTGGCGGGGCGACACTGCGCCCGCTGACGGCCACGCGCACGGTGCCGAAGAGTGGCCCCACTTTGACCTGCAAGCGCTCGCTGAGGTCGCGGAGGGCTGCCTCAAGCTTGGCGCTTTGCCAATCCTCCACGATGTTCAACGCTCCATGGGCTGCACGCAGCATGCTGAGGGTCTGGGCTGCATCCAGTTTCTTCGGAATGAGCAGCGCTGGATCATAGCCCTCTGGGCCGGGGCGTACCGCTTGGAAGAAGAAGTCGAGCAGTTCGGGGGCTTGACTCAATTCCTCAAGCCGCTCGTGAACCAGGGGCACGAGGCGCAACAGATAGGCCTGCTCATCGGCGCTGGGCGGATTACTCAGTAGCCCCGCCTGTACCATGAAGGGTTCGATCTGCTCGGCCAACGCCGCTGCACTCAGTTTGCGAATGTAGATGCCATTCAGATCGCGGAGCTTCTCCGGGTTCCAGCGCGCCCCACTCGCCTGCACCCGCTCGATGCTAAAACGGCTGACCAACTCGTCACGCGACATGATTTCAGTCTTGTCATCGTAGCTCCAGCCTTGCAGCGCCAAATAGTTGAACAACGCCTCCGGTAGGTAGCCGCGCTCCCAGAAGCGGTTGGTCGCTACGTCGTCTTTGCGCTTCGAGAGCTTGCCTTTGCCGTCTTGACGTAAGATTACCGGCAAGTGGGCAAAGACCGGCACCTGCCAGCCGAAGGCCTGGTAGAGTACTACATGGTAGGGCGTTGAGGGTACCCACTCCTCAGCCCGCAGAATATGGGTCACCCCCATCAGATGATCGTCCACCAAGTGGGCAAAGTGGTAGACCGGCATGCCCGATTTTTTGATCAGCACGATGTCTTGCAGTTGTTCGTGCTGCACCACAATCTCTGAGCCACCGCGCACGAGATCGCTGAAGCGCGTTTCGCCCTCAAGGGGCAGCTTGAGGCGGATGGTATAGGGTTTGCCACTTGCAGCAACTTCGCGCTGTTGCTCAAGGGGCCAATCTCGTTCGGGGCCGCGAAAGCGGAAGGCTTTATGGCCGCGTGCTTCCGAGGCGGCACGTAATTCTGCCAACTCCTCTTCGCTCGTGAAGGACATATAGGCCCAACCCGCTTCGAGCAGTTGTTCGCTATGCTGCTGGTAGATGCCCAACGCTTGGCGCTGCGACTGCACATAGGGGCCATGGGGGCCGCCCACATCGGGCCCTTCGTCCCAATCAAGCCCAACCCAGCGCAGTGAGGCGCTAATATCATCGGTTGCATCGGCAACGAAACGCTTTTCATCAGTATCTTCGATGCGTAGGATAAACTGGCCCCCATAGTGGCGGGCAAAGAGCCAATTAAAAAGGGCGGTACGCACACCGCCAATATGTAGATAGCCGGTAGGACTAGGCGCAAAGCGCACGCGCACAGGGCCGGTAATCGCGGTCATAGCTAGCATACTCCATTCACAGATGGCCACCGTCAAGCAACTGAAAGAGGTCACTACGCTCAATCCGCAACCCGGGCGGCAGCGTCCCCGGGCTAATCAGATAGTCACCCTCGGCAGCAAGGTAGAGCGCGGCAATACTTGGGCGTTGCAGCACCGTCGCAAGGGCTTGGCTCAGGCTCAGGGCCACGAGGCGGGGCGAACGGCTGATCCCGCCCCGTTGGGCAAAGGCGAGGGCCGCATCGGCACTTGAAAAGGCCAAGAGTACACGCGGGCGACTGAGCGGTGGTGCGCCCAGACTCCCTGCCCCCGTAAGGCCCCCATCGCTACTGCGGTAAATGTAGAGCCGCGTCGGCACCAGACCGGCTGCAACCAAGTGGGCCCGCACGGCCTCCAAAGCCGCATGAGCCGCCTCGGCGCTGTAGCCGTGTTGCCGGGCCACCTCAATGAAGAGCGGGCTCTCTACCATGGCTTTTTCTGTTTCTACCCCAACTGAGCTTGCACGAGTGCTACCAACTCGGCTTGTTCACTAGCGCTGATCTGGCCCGCCTTCCAGGGGATCAAGGCTTGATCGCCGTTCCAACGCGGAATGATATGCACATGGTAGTGGAAGACCGTCTGCCCGGCTGCGGCCCCATTATTTTGGATCACGTTAAAGCCATCGGGCTGGAGGGCTGCATTGATCGCCCGCGCCACCCGTTGCACTGTTTGTGCTACCGCCGCCACCAATTCAGGCGGTAGATCGAGCAATGCGGGCAACTCTTCTTTACAGATCACCAGCACATGGCCCCGCGAAGCGGGATTAATATCGAGAAACGCCAGGGTCAGATCATCTTCATAGAGCTTTGCTGCCGGGATTTCGCCACTGACAATGCGTGAAAAGATGGAAGCCATTGGGTTCTCCTTACATATTTTAGGGAAGGCGCGTAGGTACGTTACCGCTTGCGAGGACGCGAGGATGCGAGGACGCGAAGCCCTCGCTGCTTCGCCTCACGCATCCTCGCAAGATTGTAAAGCAACCTCCGTTTAACACCTTCCCTCAACTCACGTTTGCCGATTCAAGGGTACCCTCAGTCGCCGGATCGGCGGCGTAGCGCCGCCCAAACCAGACGAGGGCGCATGCGCCGAGGAGGACGCCAAACCAGAGGGTGGTAAAGCGGATCAGCACGGTGGCACTCGTGGCGGCGGCGGCACTGATGTTAACCAGCGCTACCAAGAGGCCCACACTGCTCACTTCACTCACCCCTAGCCCGCCCGGTAGCAAACTGACTAGGCCAAAGAGGGTACTTGCAGCAAAGATAAAGACCGCTTGGAGCAGCAGCAGTGGGGTTGCTTCAACGCCCAAACCAACCAGCACCAAGTAGAAAGCAATACACTCACAGCCCCACGAAACCAGACTGATAGCGGTTGCGACCACAAGGACACGCCAATCAAGGAGTTCGCGGGTACTCTCATAGACGGTACGTAGCCGTGGGGCCAATTTGTTGCCCAAAGGCAGACGGGCGCTGAAATCGAGTAGTGCATTGGCCAAGGGGCGCTGCTGCACAATCACAATGCCCGCCAGCGTAGCCACGAGCAGCAAAACAAAGACCGGGCGCGCCGGCGGGAAGAGGGTCAGGCCCAAACCCATGAGCAGTAGCATCGCCAAGCCATCAGTCAGTCGCTCGGCCAGCACAATCGGCGCCGAACGGATCACCGCCGTCCCATTGATCCGTTTGAGCAGGTAGGATTTGAAGACCTCTCCAAGTTTCCCGGGCGTGACCGCCATGACCATGCCTGAGGTAAAGATCAGCCCACTATCGAAGCCACTTACGCCTTGCCCACAGCGCAAGCGACGCAGAAAGAAATCCCATTTGAGGCCACGCATCAGGTAGTTAACGAGCGTCAACCCTAGAATCAGTGGCAGCAGCGACCAGGTAAAATCGCGCAGATCGCGCATAACGGCACGGAGATCGCTGAGCAGGCTAAGGGCAAGGATCACCGCCAAGCCAAGCAACAACGAAACCAGGATTTTACCCGGCAGAGTTTTGAGCGACATGGAGAACTACTCTTGGTCCAACTTGGGCGGATTAGCTCGCCGCTCCTGCTCCACTTCACGCAAGACCTCATTGATGCGCATTGTGTAGTCGAGCGACGTATCTTGCACGAGGCGCAATTCGGGCACAAAGCGCATATGGCTCATCTCTTCAGCGACGCGGCGGCGCAAGAAGCCCCGCGCCCGCAGCAGCGCCTCCATCGTCGCACTCTGCTCGGCCTCCTCTCCCATCACCGAGATGCGAACAGTGGCTCGTTGCAGATCGGGACTCACCTGAACCCCCGTGACCGTCGCAAAACCGACACGGGGGTCTTTCAGTTCATTTTGGATCACGCTGCCGAGAATCTGCTGGATGGTATCGGCAACCTGTTGCAGGCGCTGCTTACTCATAGGCTTAGAACGTCCCCTCAACCCGCTCTTGGCGATAGAATTCCATATTATCGCCCACCTGCACATCGGTGAAGCCCTCAACCACAAGGCCACACTCATAGCCTGAAATCACTTCACGCACATCATCTTTGAAACGTTTCAGGCTGCTAATCTTGCCATCGTGGAGTACAGCTCCGTTGCGTAGCACACGCACACTCTGGCCGGTACGCAGAATCTTGCCATCGGTGACATAGAGCCCGGCCACAATCTCACGCGAGGGCAGGCGGAAGGTATTGCGTACATCGGCAAAGCCCTCGACCACCTCTTTGAAGGTGGGGGCGAGCATACCGACCATAGCCTTCTTAATATCATCAGTGAGTTGGTAGATGATATTGTAGAAGCGGATGTCAATCCCCTGCTGCTCTGCGGCGCGGCGCGCTGCGGGATCGGGGCGGGCATTGAAGCCAATGATGATCGCCTGCGAAGCCACGGCAAGGTTCACATCGCCCTCAGTAATGGCCCCAGTACCACGGTGAATAACCTTGATCTGCACTTCGTTTTGGGACGAACTGAGTTGATTAAACTGGTGTTCAATCGCACCCAAGGAGCCTTGCACATCGGCTTTGAGGATCACATTGAGGTCTTTGACCTTGCCCTGCTGCACTTGGCTAAAGAGATCTTCGAGGGTTGTGCCGCGCACCACCCCAATTGCCTCCATGCGGGTCTGGCGGGTACGCTGTAACGCGACCTCACGGGCAATCGAGAGATCATCCATGACCTGAAGGATGTCACCGGCTTGGGGCACGCCTTCGAGTCCAAGAATCTCAACCGGCATCGAGGGTTCAGCGTGGCGCAGGCGCTTACCACTATCGCTAAACATAGACTTAATCTTGCCTGAAACCCCACCGACCAGCACATTATCTTCTGGGCGCAGGGTACCATTCTGGATCAGCACGGTTGCCACCGAACCCCGATTTTTATCCAATTCAGCCTCAATGATCGTACCGACAGCGGGGGCATTGGGATTAGCCTTGAGCTCCTGCATATCAGCAACGAGCAGGATCATCTCCAAGAGCCCCTCAATATTGATCTTAGAGCGTGCCGAAACCTCTACAGAAGGTATCTCGCCGCCAAAATCTTCAACGATCACATCAACCGCAGCCAACTGCTCTTTAATCCGGCCAGGATTCGCGGCTGGCAGATCAATCTTATTGATCGCCACGATCATGGGCACACCTGCCGCCTTGACGTGCGAAATGGCCTCGCGGGTCTGGGGCATCACCCCATCATCTGCGGCCACCACGAGAACCACAATATCGGTCGCCTGGGCCCCACGGGCGCGCATCGCGGTAAAGGCCTCGTGGCCGGGGGTGTCGAGGAAGGTAATCTTACGCTGATTAATCTCAATCTGGTAGGCACCGATATGTTGCGTAATGCCCCCCGCCTCACCTTCAGCCACACGAGCAGAGCGAATGGCATCGAGCAGTTTGGTCTTACCGTGATCAACATGGCCCATAATGGTCACCACTGGTGGGCGGACACGCATCTCATCGGCGGCTTGAGCACTGAGGACATCCTTGACATTCTCAACAATCCCAGCAAGCTGTTCCGGCACCTTCTCGACCGTCTCAATCGAGAAATCGGTTGCAATCAACGCAGCGGTCTCATAGTCAATCTGCTGATTGATATTCGCGAGGACGCCACCCTTGAGCAGGGCTTTTAGGATTTCAGAGGCACCAATGCCAGTAGCCTCAGAGAACTCACGAACCGTCATAATACTGGTAAGCTCAACCGGCCCACGCGGGCGCATGGAGACAACGGTACCACGGGCACCGGGGCGACCACGGTTGCCCATACTACCTTCGCGCTCTTCGGGAAAGTTGCTACGCCCACTGCCACGCCCAGGGCCGCCACGTCCGGGGCCACCACGTCCGGGGCCGCCACGCCCAGGGCCGCCACGCCCAGGGCCAGAGCCACCAGGAAAACCTCCGCCGCCGGGCCCACCGCCGGGGCGACCACCGCCGCCACCAAACCCACCGCCGCCACCACCGGGGCGACCACCGCCGCCACCGCCGGGGCGACCACCGCCGCCACCACCGGGGCGACCGCCACCACCGGGGCGACCACCGCCGCCACCAAACCCACCGCCGGGGCCACCAGGCCCCCCGCCGCCGGGGCGACCACCGCCGCCACCGCCGCCGCCACCGGGGCGACCACCACCGCCGCCACCACCACCGGGGCGACCACCGCCGCCACCGCCGCCACCGGGGCGACCGCCACCAGGCCCGCCGCCGCCGGGGCGACCACCACCACCACCCCCTCCACCGGGGCGACCACCGCCGCCCCCGCCAGGGTTACCGGGGCGACCACTGCTTGCCAGGTACGCCCCACAACTGTATTGACCCTCTTGGGAAGAAAGGCTCACTGCTTGCATCGATTTGGATCCTTTCTGGCCCCGGTGACCGACTGGCCCGAGTGTCTACCCTGCAGGATGGAGGAGGGAACCAAGGGCAGTGTATCGAGACAACACCAAACCAGTTCACCTTCATCATCATCGTCTACAGGGGCGCAATCCGGACATGTAACGTCTACGAGGCTTCACTCCTCTTACTTATCGGTTTCCTGTTCAGTTTGGGTTAGCATAGGGCTACCCAGACCAGCCGCAAAAGCACGCAGCATTTCACGATCATCGGGATGTAATCCCTCAAGGCGGAGGGCACGTTCAAGTGTACGGCGGCGCAGGGCGACATCCCAACACTGGGCATGCTGACAGAGGTAGGCTCCACGGCCTTGCAGCCGTCCAGTGGAGTCAATCAACACCCGTCCGCTGGCATCACGCACCAGACGCACAAGGCCACGCTTCGCCTCACTCTGGCGACAGGCAACACACATGCGCTGAGGAACATGTTTATGCCGTAGCTTCGTACCCAACTGCTTAGATCCTACTGCCATCACTCCTCGTCATCAACCAGACTCGTGCCGTCATCTTCAACCAGAATGTAGGATGCAATCAAGCGATCATGGTGATAAATATAGAGCTTTTGCGAAGTCGCCCGCAATTGCAGGCTCTCACCAATCAAATCATTCCCCAAGGGGCCATACTGGTGGTTCTGGTAGACCACGCGCCCATCAGGACGTACCTTACGGGTTTCGACGCGGGCATTGGCCAATTCGGCCTCAGTCTGAAGTTGTTCAGCCTCAGCATAGCCACGCGCTTCAGAGGCAGCCCGTTCCTCTTCGAGCAGCGCCGTAGCGCTCTTAATATCAATGCGCCAGCCCGTCAACTTAGCGGCGAGGCGCACATTCTGCCCCTCTTTACCAATTGCCAGCGAGAGTTGTTTATCGGGCACAATCACCAGTGCAGCATGTTCTTCTTCATTGAGGTGAACTTCAACCACTTGGGCAGGTGAGAGCGCATTGGCAATAAAATCACGGGCATCACTAGACCATTGCACTACATCAATCTTCTCACCATTCAACTCATTGACAATATTCTGAATGCGAATTCCACGCATGCCCACACAAGAGCCTACCGGATCAATTCCCTCCTGACGGGCAGCCACTGCCACTTTCGTACGCAAGCCCGGCTCACGGGCAACCGATTTCAACTCAACCGTACCGTTATAGATCTCAGGTACCTCCATTTCAAAGAGGCGCATGATCAACTGTTTGTGGGTACGCGAAGCAATCAGACGGGGGCCGCGATCTTCACGGCGGATTTCCATCAAATAGACCTTCAGGCGTTGGCCGTGGTAGTAGCGGTCGTTGTCTACCTGCTCCTTCGGCGGCAGGATCGCCTCCGCTTTGCCCATCTCAAGGATGACATTCCCTTTGGCCATACGCTGCACCGTGGCGGTGATTAGCTCACCTTCACGATCCATGTATTCGCCATAGATATACTCGCGCTCAACCTCTTTGATCCCTTGGAGTACCACTTGCTTTGCGGTTTGGGCCGCAATGCGCCCAAAATCGTGCGGTGTACTCTCGACAACCACCGTCTCACCGAGTTGGGCATCCGCTTTCACCTTGAGTGCATCAGCAATGTCAATCTCGAAGCGATCATCGAGGACATCGTCTACGACTTGTTTCTCAGCATAGACCCGTGCCGCGCCAGTTTGTTGATCGAGGCGTACCGTAACCTCCATGGGTGGAGGATTGTTGCCCAGGGTGCGTTTGTAGGCGGTGATGAGTGCCTTCTCCATCACATCAATGATGGCTTCCTTGGGAATACCACGCTCTGCTGCAATCTGTGAAATCGCTGTATAAAAGTCGCTCTTCATACCTCATGCTCGCCTACAACAAGAAAAGTGGGGGCTACCCACTTTTCCACAGCATCCGGCATAGACTTCAACTTCAGGTAGACCGCTTGGCTGTGCGGCTACTGCCTAGAAGCATGCTTAGCGATGGTTCATCGCAGTGTCCCTGCTCGGCCTGTGGGCCGCTTACGTGCGGTTCACGGTAGTTCACGGCATAGGCGTAGATATGGCACCCACGCCCTATACCTTGAACAGTATAGCATCTCCGATTCGCTTTTGCAAACCATGGTTGAACATTTTGTGAGAAAAAGCGCACAAAATGGTATAGACGTGGTACAAACTTTTGGGTATACTACAAGTGTCGCGCTGTGCTGACCGTTGGCACAGTCGCTCACACGAAAGGAACGTCGCCATGGCAACGATTGCACTGGTTATCTTCGCCGCCATGCTCATCTTGGCCCTTTTTGCCACGCTTCCATCCATCAAGAAGGCACCGGCGCTCCTGTATATTGAGCGCAACCCGCGTCGCCCCCGTCGTCGCACGCACTAAGGTAGCTTCAGCCCAATCTCAGCATTTGCTCATTTTCAGGCTCCTACTACCTACGGTATCATAGAGGTTGGTGGTAGTGAAACAAAAAAGTATACTCCGTAGTCATATGGGTGTGTACATGTTTCTTTGCTGAGAAGGAGCGCGGGCTGTGTTCCCTCCCCTCCGCCCCCTGTTGGTTTTGCTGTTTGTTGCCTACGCCGCGTTCGCGTTCTCGCCCCTCCTGGCCGCGCCGCCCGACCAAAGCGCCGACATCATCCTCCATGCCCGTCCTGGCTACGAGGGTGCCTTTCGTGTCGGCGCTTGGTTGCCAGTTGTTGTTGAGCTAGAGAATGCTGGCCCTGATCGTGAGGTTGAAGTACGTGTGGGTACCCGTGAGGGTGCCCAGTATGTCGTTGCCCTGAGCCTGCCGCACAACAGCCATAAGACGGTCATGGTCTATACCCATATGACTTCCAATGCGCGCCGTCTGCTTGTGCGCCTCTTTGCGGATGGCCAAGAGGTGACGAGCGAGCAGTTGGAGTTGGTGGCAGCCAATCAGCGCACGCGCATGGTGGGGCTCGTAAGTGGGCCAGGGGCGGCGCTGCGCGCCCCGACGCGCTTGCCCGATGGCACGAGTCTGCTCGGGCTCTACCTTGATCCGCCTGATCTACCCGACCATGCCTTGGGGCTTAGTGGGTTTGATGCGCTTGTCTTTGAGGATGTTGCGACCGCTGAGCTTACCCCTGAGCAACTGGAGGCGCTCCATGGCTGGGTGCTGCGCGGGGGCCACCTGTTGCTCAGTGGTGGCAATGAACTTCCCACGATGCTGGCGAACTTGCCCCCTGCGCTACAGCCGGTTTCAGTCTCTGAAGTGGAGCGCTGGCCGAGCGTGGCGCTCTTGGGCTCCGAGGCACGCACTGGTGATCTACCGCTGGCCCAATTGCAGCCGCGCAGCGATGCAGTGGGGCGAAGTGCCTATCCGCTGCCCCTTGCCAACCTTGCTGCTACTGCACCACTTGCCCTAGAACAGCATGTTGGCCAAGGCCGGGTTACCGCTCTCAGCATGCCCCTCGCGCACCCCGCGTTGTTGGGTTGGGAGAATAGCCCACAGCTCTGGTTTGACCTGTTGCGCCCCGCCACAACCTTGCCGCCCGGTTTTGCGCCCGATCACATGAGCAGCAACAGTTTCATTGAGAACAATCTAGCTGCGACCCTCACCAGCCTGCCGGCTCTCGAATTTCCGCCCCTGGGCCTGCTGCTTGGCCTTGTGGCTACCTACATCATTCTGGTTGGGCCGGGTACCTATTTCGTGTTGCGCCGCTTGGATCGGCAAGACTTGGGCTGGATCGTGGTACCAGCGCTCACGCTGCTCTTTGCGATCATCACCTATGCCTGGGGCTATCAGCAGCGTGGTGGCGATCTGCTCTTCAACCAAGTTGTGCTCATCCAACCGAGCGAGGAGGGTGTGGCCCAGGTACGTAGCTTCATTGGCATCTTCTCGCCAGTGCAACGTGCCTACCACATCCAGGTGAGTGACCAGCACAATACCAACACGCGACCTCTGCTACGGCCTGTCTCCATTCATGGCCCGTGGGAGCTTGGGGGCAGCAATGCGAGCGGTTTCTACATGCAGAAAGCAAGTGCAACGGCGCAAGTCCGCGAATTCAGTGTTGCCCAATGGGCGATGCGTGCGCTCGCCAGTGACAGCAGCATGCCATTTGGCCCGCTTGAGGCGACTGTGGAGCGCCAAGGCGAGCAATTGGTGGGACGCATGCATAATAGCAGCGCCCTTATGCTCTACGATGTCACCTTTATCCAAGGCGAGCAGGTGGCCCGCCTAGGTGATGCAACGCCAGGGGCCACACTTAGCGGCACCCTGTTGCCGCCACAGGTTGAGGCCAGACGCTTCTTTGGCCCCCACATTCCACTTGGCTACTTGCTCTATGGCCAGGATTTAGATTCAGAAAACCCGTATATGGGCATGACGATGCAACCAGACATTCAGCAGCGCATGCGGATCGTCGAGTCGCTCTTCAGCTATGGCCCCAGTGTGCGCGGCGGTCAACCAATCATGCTGGCTTGGGCCGATTTTAGCCCGCTTCAAGTGAACGCCGACATGGCCCGCAGCAGCAGCAAGCAACTCGCACTGATCACGCTGAACCCACAGCTTGATTTGGGGCCCAATCCGATTCAGCTTGAGCCAGGCTGGTTGCAAGCCCGTTTTGAAAGCAGCGTAGAAAACAGTTGCTTCGGCACGAGCCCGGGCGTAAGCCTCAGCAACCGGCCAGCCAGCATACAACTCCAACTACCACGCGACCTCTATGGCTTGCAGGTGCAGGAACTGAGCCTCATCACCAGCACTGATGGCCCGTGGCAGCCGAGTACCCTCGTCGAGCTCTACGACTGGCAGGCGGCCACATGGGACGCCCAAGACACCACGCAGCGCGAGAGCAGGATCGCCAACCCGCAGCGCTACCTTGGCAGTCATGGCATGTTACGGGTGCGTGTAAGCGGCGAAGTCGCTCCTGGCAACTTTCATTGTGTCTATGTGGATGCCAAGCTGGTAGGCGAGAAGCTACTACCCTAGGTAGTCCCATTCGAGAACACGACACAAGTACTATGGATATTAGTGCGAATCATTCGTACCATAAGGAGAGATGGCAGGTGCTCCGCACCAGTGCCTCAACATTGAAAGGACCTGCCGTAATGCAGCAGATGCTCTCTCCTACGCTTCAGGATGCCACATTCCGCTTAATTGCGTTGTTGGAGCGCCATAGTGATCAACTCCCGTTGCTTGACGAAGAGTTGAACCGCCATCGTAGTATTGCCCAGGCGCTGGTTGATCAGACGCGCAAAGCTGAGGTGACGCTGAATGCTTGGCGCAATGCCTTAGCCCAGCGTTGGCGCTTTGAGGTTGAAGCACAACGGGTGTTCAGTACGGTATTACGTGATCTGAGCCTCTACTATGGAAGCGATCCGGCCTATGCACTGATCATTGCGCCGGTACGATCGAGTAGTGCGATCACGCCGATTGAGTTGTTGTGTGATGTTCGTCGCTTAGAGGCGGCCATAGACCTTTTGGCCCCTCGCCCGCCCTTTGCTGATGATTGCACGCAGCGTCTCCGTGATGCAGCCGAACGTTTAGCCGATGCCATTGATCAGACGGAGCAGCGCGAGGCCGAGCGGCGTAATGTAGTAGCCGAGCAGCGCCTCGTTAATCAGTTGCTCCAGCGGGCCTACGAACGTACCCATAGCCTGCTCATGCGCCATTTGACGACTGTTGATCTCTCGATCTTACCGCCCCCGCCGGAGATCGAGAAGGCTGCGTGATGCCATTTACGATTGTAGATTGCAGATTGTAGATTGTAGATTGCCGAACATGGCGTTCCAATGGGCTTTCGCGTGCTTGAAGCTCAACCACCGCGCCGCTGGCTCGGTGGCTCGGTGGCTCGGTGGCTCGGTGGCTCGATGGCTCGGTGGCTCGGTGGCTCGGTGGCTCGGTGGCTCGGTGGCTCGGTGGCTCGGTGGCTGAGCTTGTCGAAGCCAGCTTGTCGAAGCCAGCTTGTCGAAGCCAGCTTGTCGAAGCCAGCTTGTCGAAGCCAGCTTGT
>NZ_NQWI01000120.1 GCF_002532535.1 Candidatus Viridilinea mediisalina | reverse complement strand
CATGGGCGGGCATCGTAGTGCCGACGTTAGTCGGCTGAGGTCTTTGGCAGCGATGGGAAGCCGACTAACGTCGGCACTACCTACGGCCTCTCAGAGTGGCAAAGCAATGGGGCAATCAACAACATCCTTTTCCCTTATACCATTACCCTTGAACGTGCCGCATGATCAAGCATGCTAGAGCCCTTTGGGATGCCATGTTCGGCAATCTGCAATCTACAATCTGCAATCTGCAATCTGCAATCTACAATCTGCAATCTACAATCTACAATCGAAACATGCCTGGTGTCTATACCCAGCTTGACCTGAGTCCAAATGCGTTTGAGCAGGCCCGTCAGCAGCGGATTGCGACAGGTGATCTGCTCGATCTCACGAGTAGCAACCCGACCGCACAGGGTTTGTTCTTTCCGCCTGAGTTGTTGCAGCAGGCGAGCGAGGCTTTTTGGGCGACGCGGCGCTACCAGCCTGATCCGCACGGCAACCCGGCGGCACGCACTGCTATCTGTCGCTACTACGCCGAGCGCACGCCGGGGCTAGAGCTTGACGTTGACGACATCTTTCTTACGGCCAGCACGAGTGAAGCCTATGCGCTGCTCTTTGCCCTGCTGGCCGATCCAGGGGACAACCTGCTGGCCCCTAATGTGACCTACCCGCTCTTTGAGTATTTGGCCGAACTGCGTCAACTTGAGTTGCGGCCCTACCCGCTGAACGAGGCTGAGGGTTGGCGGATTGATGAAGCGGGACTATTGGCCGCTGCCAACCGTCGTACCCGCGCTGTCCTGATCGTTTCGCCCCACAACCCCACTGGTGCAGTGGTTAGCCAACCAGTGGCCGCACTAGCGCAGTTGGGGCTGCCGGTGATCTGCGATGAGGTTTTTGCACCCTTCAGCTACGGAGTGGCGCATGTGCCACCATTGGCGGCCTTACATCCCGATTTGCCAGTCTTGACACTCAATGGCATCTCGAAGCTGTTTGCATTACCCGATCTGAAGCTCGGCTGGATCGCACTGAACCAAGCCGCCCGCAGCTTGGCCCCGCGCCTTGAACTGCTCAACGACACCTTTCTCAGTGCGAACAGTCTTAGCCAACAGCTCTTGCCGCAGCTCTTCAGCAGCGGCATGCCCTTTGTGCAAGGTATGGTCGAGCGGGTGCGTCACAACCTGACCCTGGCGTTAACCCAACTCCACAACCATCCCCACATCCATGCCCGCCCGCCCGACGGTGGCTACTACCTCTTCCCTGCCATTCGCGGATGGGAAGACGAAGATGCGCTTGTACACTTCCTCATGCAGCGCGGTCTGCTGGTACATCCTGGCTACTTCTACGGCGAAGTACCCGGTACCCATCTGATGCTTTCGGCCTTAACGACGCCAAATGTCTTTGCCGCAGGCATCGAGCGTTTGAGAGACTGTCTGAAAAATCCATGAACTGGCGTTGGAGTGCCGGCTTCAGCCGGCTAAAGCCGGCACTCCAACGCCTGCCCACTAGCTTTTCAGACAGCTTCTGAGGATTGCCCTCCTTAACGGGCGGCACGGTTGAGCCGCAACGAATAGATGATGTAGAAGATGGGGTAGAGCAGCGAGAGCAGGGCAAGCAGAATGCGCGCATTGCCATCCACCAGCACAGAGACAAGCAGGATGATGCCGCTGATCGTTGCTGCTGCCAAGTGGGCATTGCGGTAGCGCGGTAGCCGGGTGATATAGATGTAGCGCGTGGGGATGAAGACGAGGATAGAGAGGACAATGACAATAATCGTGTTGATCCAGGCCGGGGCACTGATGAGGTAGAGGTAGGCAACCAACAGGTTCCAGTAGGAGGGAAAGCCGAGGAAGAAGCCTTCATCGTCGAGCTTCACATCAACCCGCGCAAACCCAAAGGCACTAGCCAGCAGCGGTAGCGCCCCAAAGAGCAGCACCGGCTGGAGCAACATCTCGGCTTGCACCATGAAAAGGACCGGGAGAAAGGCGTAGGCCACAAAGTCAATCACGTCATCCATGGCGCGGCCATCAACTTCAGGCACATACTTTTTCACATTGTAGCGGCGCGCCAACATCCCATCGGTTCCATCAATCACAATACAGAGCAGCATAGCAAAGAGCGCTGCCGCGAACTGCCCATCCAGCAGGAAGATGGTCGAAAGCAGCAACAACACCACGGTGGAGGCGGTATAGAGGTGGACAAGGTAAGCCTTGATGCGTGCGCTTGACATGGCGGTAGAGGGTTGATCGTTCATCATGGCTGGTATAGTAGCATAAGAAAAGTATGGTGGATGCAAGAAGCTGCATGCTCACCATACCGAAAACGAGTAATTGCTATAGGTGGCTTGGGTTGGGTGCCATCGTTTCCTGAATATACACACACAGCTTATGGTGCTCCTGGTGCTCATCTTGCCTCTAAAGACTTGCCTTTAACACCCTCTATTGTTGAAACTCTAAATACATTACCACAAGCGGATCTTAAACCACCAGGAGCAATTCAAGGCCACTACTTCCGCCAATTGAAAGGTATAGAAATACAACGAGCTATGGCTTTGGCTCCAGGGCAGTCTATGCGCGATTTACCCGAGGAGTTACAGCATCATAGTTTCCAGCGCAGAGCTTTTCGGCGAGTCATGGACGGCACACCCAGCGAAAAGCGAGGTGGAGCTCCCTCTGGGGTGAAGCGTTTAAAGCCTAAGATAAGGTTTCAGAAACGGCCTTTCAGCTTTACAGTTGGAGTGCCGACTTATGGTCTTCCAGTAAATAATCCGCTAACCAGACCTCGCAGATCTGGCATATCTATCAGGTCTAGTCCGTGCCGCGACACCGGATTAATTTCTGGAAGACCATTAGTCGGCATCTAACAGCAACCTGCGGTCTCAGCCGACTAAAGTCGGCACTCCGTCGGAGACCAAACTGTAAAGTAATCCTAAAACCTTGTCGTACGCCAAAAACCTAGATCAACAAGCGCTTATCCACTTTGCCCAACGGGGTATAGGGCAGTTCGGTGCGGAATTCGATCACTGCGGGCATGTGGTAGCGGGCGATGCGGGGCTTGAGCCATGTGCGGAGCGCTTCTTCATCAAGGGGCTGGTTGGCTTTGCAGACAATCACCGCTTTGAGCCGTTGGCCAAAGGCGGGGTCGGGGATGCCTACCACAACTACGGCGGCGATGTGGGGGTGGGTCTGGAGGATCTGTTCAAGTTCGATGGGGTAGACCTTTTCGCCCCCTGAGACAACCATGTCGTCGCTGCGCCCGCAGATGAAGAGGTCGCCCGCGCTATCGCGGTAGGCGAGGTCGCCGGTTGCGATCCAGTCTTGAGCATTGATGCTCCAGGCGCTGCGGATGAGTAGTTCGCCGATCTGTTGCGGCGCTGCGTCCTGTTTGTCGTCCTTGACGATGCGTGTGCGTACGCCAAGTAGTGGTTGGCCGACCGTGTTCGGTTTTTGCGCTAACTGCGCGGGGGTGGCCATCAGCGCGAAGCCTGCTTCGGAAGATCCGTAGAGGTTGTAGAGGATGGGGCCGAGTTGGCTAAGGGTGGCGCTGGCCAGCGTGGGGGCGAGGGGCGCACTGCCCGCAATGATGCAGCGTAGCGGGTTGAGCGCTGGCGCATCGTGATCGAGCATGCGTTGCAGCATGATCGGCAGGACGATGGTGGTTTCGATCTGCGCTTGGGCTATCAGGTCACAGGCTTGGGCTGCGTTGAAGCGTTCGGTGATATGGATGCTTTGGCCCAAGGCGGTAGCGATGAAGAGCATGGCGAGGCCGTAGCCATGGTAGATCGGCGGGGCCAGGTAGATCGAGCGGTAGTGGTGCAGTTTGGCCTGTTTGAGTAGCGCAATGAAGGGCGGGATGACGTTGAGGGGCGAGGGGCGGCGGGCTGCGACTTTGGGTTGCCCGGTGCTGCCACTGGTTAGGACGACAATGCGGCCCATGGTGGTGCGCTTCAGCTTGTGCGGGCTGCTCGGCAGCGTCTGGGCAAGCTGCTCAAGCGCGGGCCCACTGGGATAGTGTGTGGGCAAGGCCCGTTCCCCCAGCTTGGCTTGGGCTATCGTCGCGGTAAGGCTAGGGTCATGGATAACAAACGTGAAGCCCAAGCGCTCAATCAGGGCCAAGAGTTGCCCGGCACTCTGCTCAGGGTTGACGAGGTAGATATTGGTACCCAAGCGCGCACAACCAAAGAGCGCCTTAATGCTCGCTGGGTGGTTGCGGCAGATGAGGGCGACATTCTGTTGGGCCTGTAGCCCATAGTTCTGCTGCAACGCGCAGGCCAGCGCCTCGGCCTGTTGCCACAACGCGTGGTAGCTCAGGGATTCATGTTCACTGACGATGGCTTTGCGCTCAGGATCAGCCTCAGCCACCACCTGCAGCAGCGTCATGAGGTTAAAACCAGTCTGTGCAAGCGCCCGGCCCCAGCGCCAGAGGCTTGTGGGCGTCAGGAAAGATGGATTGTTGCTCACGTTTTGGGCCTTTTGATTCTTGATTATCCCATTGTTGAGGCGAAGGCAACGCTGTTTTTTGCGTTCCTTTTTGCGCCGTAGGTAGTGCCGACTTTAGTCGGCTTCCCATTGCTGCCAAAGACCTCAGCCGACTAAGGGAAGCGGATGTTGTTGATTGCCCCGTTGCGTTGCGTTGCCACCCTGAGATGCCGTAGGTAGTGCCGACTTTAGTCGGCTTCCCATCGCTGCCAAAGACCTCAGCCGACTAATGGTCTTCCAGAAATTAATCCGGTGTCGCGGCACGGACTAGACCTGATAGATATGCCAGATCTGCGAGGTCTGGTTAGCGGATTATTTACTGGAAGACCATAAGTCGGCACTACGATGCCCGCCCATAGACTATTCAGCATGACAGGCTGCTGGGATACGTAACAATTTGTTAGCGCGAAAAAGTTCTGGGCCGCACCGCTTGGCTTCGACAGGCTGGTTTCGACAGGCTCAACCACCGAGCCAGCGGCGCGGTGGCTGCCAACCCAAGGCTTTTTCGCGCTAACAACAATTTCTGCTTCCCTAACGTCGGCACTACGATGCCTGCGAATATGTACTATTCAGCATGACAGGCTGTTGGGATACTTGACAATTTCTGCTTCCCTTACCTCCTTCGCCCTAGCCAAGCTTCCCAGGGTTCGCGGAGGAGGAGTGCGGCGAGTTGGGCCGGGAGTATCCACCAGGGGGTGTAGGTGCGTCGTTGGGCGATGATGGCGCGGCAGATCAGTGCGGCGACTTGGTGGGGTTGCATGGCGGGCATGTGGCGATAGGCTTTGGTTGGCAGAATCATGCGGGTGCGGACGAGGGGCAGGTAGATGGAGCTGGTCTTGACGCCCCGGCGCTGTAGCTCTGGGCCAACGCAGCGTAGCCATTGGTCAAAGGCGGTCTTGGAGGCTTGGTAGGCGGCCCAGTGGGGTGGCGGCAGCAGCAGCACATTGATTGCCGAGATGTTGATGATCTGGCCTTGGCGCGCCACGAGGCCGGGGATGAGGGCGAGTAGCAGTTGTACCGGCGCGTAGTAGTTCAACTCCATGGTGCGCTCAAAGTCGTGCATGCGCTCAAGTGAGGCAAAGATTGAGCGGCGGATCGAGTGGCCCGCATTATTGACCACGAGGTCAATGCCGTTGGGCCAGGCGGCTAGTTGGGCGGCCAAGGCTTGCACCTGATCGCGTTGGGCAAGGTTGCAGGGCAGCACCGTAGCCACACCACCTTGGGCTTCCACGCGCTGCTGCACTTCACGCAACTTGGCCTCGGTGCGCGCCACCAAGAGCAGATGGGCCTGCGTAGGTGCCAACGCTTCAGCCAGCGCCTCACCAATCCCATAGCTCGCCCCAGTCAGCAGCACCGTCTTACCCGCCAAGCGCTGGCGCAACTCGGCGCGATTGTAGTGGAGGAAGGGGAAGAAGAGAAGTTTCATGTCTAAAGCGTACCAACCACCTCAACGCCATTCTGGGCCATGTGGTGCAGAAAGAGCATGTGGTGCAGATCGCCATCGTGGGCCATAATGCCCAATTCACGCGCAAGGGCTACTGGTGTATCGAAGGTGTCCACAGCAGCGGCGGGCACAATCACGCGGCGCTCGAGGTTGAGCGCATTGGCCTCGAGGCGCAGGTGCAGCGCGATGCTGTAGACGCAGAGATCGGTGCAGTCGCCAACAATGATGAAGGTGGTAAGCTGCGGGCGCTCGGCCAGCCATGCGCTCAAGGTGGTGCCCAGATGGGAACTGAGCGAATTCTTGGCAATTGTGGTGAATTGGTCGGCAAAGGGCAATGAGGCCAATTCTACCACCGTCTGACTCTCGGCGCTACCGGCGATGCAGTGGGGGGGAAAGGCCGCAAACTCGGGCGTATCAGGGCTATGGGTATCTTGGGTGAGTACGAGGTTGCGTAGCCCCAAGGCGTAGGCGCGGGTAAAGAGGGCCGCCACCGGCTCAACCAGCGCCCCCACCCGTGGCCCGGCGAGTGGCCCATCCTTGCAGAAGCCATTGATCAGATCAATCGAAAAGAGCGCCACGCGCTCCGGCTGATCACCAATGATCGCCGCAAGATCTCTAGCGGGCAACGCCTGGTACCACTGCTCCAAATAGGTAAGAAAGGGGGTCGCTTGGGTTACTAGCTTGCTCATGCTTGCTCGTCCTCCTCGCTATGATTTAGTGTTATTGTGACACTATTATAGCAAAGGAACACATGAGAGTCAAGAGGGTTTGAGAGGTACAGAGAATTTCACCACAGAGGCACCGAGAACACAGAGATGATGAAGTGCGAGCAACCACGATTGGTCTGCTCCCAACTCCAACGCCTCTGTGTCCTCAGTGCCTCTGTGGTTCAATAGCTCGGTACCTCGAATCTGTTCTTGCTCACCCGCTCTACGATGGGGCGATACAGTTCCAGCAGCGCGCCCGCAATCCGCTCGGAGCTGAAGTTGGGTGCCAAGGCGTAGGCGCGGCGGCTGCAAGCCGCCCATGCGTCGGGGTTGCCCAAAAGCTCAATGATGGCCTCGGCGATGGACGCGCCCGAACGGGGATCAACGACGCGTCCAGCCTCAGCAGCGGCTACGTAGTCGCTCACGCCGGTGGTGCGGGTCACAATTGGGGGGGTGCCAACGGCGGCTGCTTCGAGGACAACGCGGCTGAAGGATTCGGCCACTGAGGGTACCACGGCTAGGTCGGCGGCGGCCATGTAGCGCATGGTTTCTTCGTGGGGCACGCCCCCGACGAGCAGCACGTCGGCGCTGAGGTTATGCTTGGCGGCGCGTTGAGCCAAGTAGGCGCCATAGTCGCCAAAGCGCGGTGTTGTACGGCTGGGGCCAACAATCAGCAGTTGGGGCGCGAGGCCCGCTTGGCGCAGGTGGGGCATGGCGTCTACGAGGTAGGCAATGCCTTTGAAGGGGTGCAGGCGGTTGAGGCTCACGATGATGGGCCGCGCCGGATCGAGTTGGTGTTTGGCTACAATCTGGGCACGACTTGTACGCCGTAAGGCGTGCAGATCGCCGGGGGGCGGGAAGCTATCGGCAGTGATGTTGTAGGGCATCGGCACAAGCTTGCGTGGATTGGCCCCAAGGCGCACGGCTAGCTCACCCAATTGGGGCGAATCGGCCCGCAGCAGCGCAGCCTGGCGGAAGATCCAGGGCAAGAGCCAGCGCACCGTCCGAAAGCGCCCATAGCCATAGTCAAACTCCGGCTCGGCCATAATATCCGCGCCCGGCAGCGTGAGCGCCAGCGGTGGGCGCTGGCGTGGCGGCACCATGGCAACCATCAACCCCAAGGGGAAGGCGGTCTCACTATGGATCAGGTCGTAGCGGCGGGTGGCCAGAAAGCGCCGAAAGTGCCACACTGCGCCCGCGAGGTAGGGGTAGGGCAAGAGGCTGCCACAAAGCCGATTGGCTACCTTCAAAGGCCAATTGGCACTCACCGGCAGCCGATGCACCACCACCCCCTCTTCGACGCTGGTGCTCAGCGTAGGTTGCCCGGCTGCTAAACTTAATACCTCCGCTGTAACCCCGTGCTGGCGCCAGGCCGCAATCACCTCGGTATGAATACGATTCCCCATCGCGGCGCTGTCGTAGCGCGGGATGCAGTAGAGTATGTGCATAATTAGGAGTTCTTTGTGGATATAGTGAGGTTCTGTAGAGGGCACAGAGAATTGAACCACAGAGGCACAGAGAGCACAGAGGGGGGAGCGTTTTTTTATAGATAATATTCAAGTGTTTGTGCATTGCGAGGATTGTTGTATGTAGCGTACTCAATCCAAATCTCTGTGTTCTCGGTGCCTCTGTGGTTCAATCCTCTATGACCTCATCATTTCTCTCCGTCTACCGTTTGCGTAGCGTAAACATCACATAGAGCGGCTCGCTGCGATCAAAGCGCTCCTCCAGTGGATGGACAATCCAGGCCAGCAGGAGGTCTTTGAGCACAAAGCGGCGCCAGTAGCGGGTCATGCGTGTTTCGTGGTAGCGCCAATTGAGCAGCGAGCGCCCGAAGCCACTGATCCGCCCCATGGCGAGACCCCACGGGCGCACATAGACACGCTGCAGATCTTCGTCGGTATAGAAGCGGAAGAAGGAGCCAGCTTTGCCCTCTTGCACAAAGGCGTTGGGTTCAACCTGCACAAAGCGCCGAATGCCTGCAAAGAAGGCGCGCCGTTCGCTGCGGGTATAGGGCAGCGTGAGGGCCGCAATGCCGCCCGGCGCAAGCACGCGGCCCAGTTCGCGCCCTGCGGCTACATCATCGGGGATATGCTCAAGCGACGAGACCGCCGCAATGCGGGCCACACTGCCATCGCGGATCGGCATCTGGGTTGCGCTGGCCACCAGTGGGAAGAAGCGCCCATCGCCGGGGCGGGCGGTTGCCCTGCGTTTCGCCAATTGCCAGCGCACCCGTGCGGCATCAAGTTCCAGCACCACCACATCAACCCCCTCTTTGGCGAGCATATGGGGGTAGGAAGAGGTACCCGAACCAACATCAAGCACCAGATCGCCGCGCCGCAACTCGAGCGCCTTGGTGGCCCAAGGGTACTCAATGATGCGCCAGAGGCTAAAATCGTTCACCGTCTCGCGCAGAATGCGCCAGCCATTCAGCGCAACTTCATAGACCACCGTGCGCCATGCGGGCAGGCGCACCGGCGAACCAACACGATCATGGGTAGTCATCGCTTCCCCTGTTCTCCTGTTCTCATGCTCTCTGCTCCCCTGTTCTCCTGCTCTTCTGTTCTGCTCCCTCCCCCTACCAAAACGTATACAACCACGTCCGCATCAAGACGGCCTGGGCGCTAAAGAGGGCGAGGAAGAGGCCCAAGCGCCAGAGGCGCACAGCTTGGCTTGGCCCTTGCCAGACATGGTAGGCAATCAGCACGGCGGTGAGGGGGTAGGTGAAGGCCCAGACCCGTTCCACTTCACGAATGAAGAGGCCACTCAGCCACATGCCTAGCACGACGCCCGCCAAAGCAAAAACGATGCTATCTAAAAATTCGAACTTCCGATGTTGAAAGATGCGACTGAGGAGTACCGCCGAGAGTGCGGTCATACCCCAGGGCGCAAAGTACCAGAGAAAGGGGGCAATATTGGGGGCCAGGAAGTCGGTGTAGGTAGCCATTGAGGGCGGCAGGAAGGGTAGAGGCCGATACATGCTGTCTACGCCATGCATGGCAATGCTATTGAGTGCGGAGGCTTTGCGTACCGCTTCAACCACATTGAAGCCTGTAGCTACATAGAGCAGCAGGTAGAGCAGCAAGATCGTAGCCGCACTGATCAAGCCTTGGCGTAGGGGATGGCCCATTGAGCGCAGCAAGTGTTGCCATCCGCCCCCTGGCGGATAGGCCCGCAGCACCGCAAAGATGAAGGTGACCACGCCCAAAAAGAAGAGTTGGGTCGCGGTATAGGTAAAGAAGAGTGCTAGGGCAATCAGCGCCCCACTCAGCACCGCTTTGCCTAACCCAGCCTTTGGTTCGAGGGCTAGCAGGAACCCGACCGCACCCAGGGCAATCAGGGCACTGAAGAGGGCGTCCATCGAGGTGACATTGTAGATCTGATGCCCCGGCATTACCACAAAGATCGCGCCAGCCAAGAGGCCCAACAGTGGGCCACCGAGCTGCCAACCGAGCCAGACTGCGGCTAATACCGCGAGACAGCCGAGCAGCATGGCGACCCAACTTGTGACCACGACACCAGGGCCAGCGATCTGCACCACGCCCCAGAGCAGCAGCAGACTCCCAGGCGGATGGTTGCTATTATGGTGGCTGAGAGTCGGCGAGAGGGCCACATAGTCGCGCAGAATGGTCAGCGCATCATTGAAGCGCGGCACATCGTGCTGGTAGTCATACTCATTGGCAAAGGTGGTATAGAGCGACTCCCAGCCACGCACAGTTCCCTTCAAGACCACAGGCAGCAGCAAGGCTCCAATGAAGATCAGCAGCAGCGGGGGGGCAAGGATACGCCAATTGGCTGGCGTCGTCCCCAAGCCATCCTCAACACGGCGCACCTGCACCAGCACAAGGCCGATCCAGAGTGCAAAGAGGGCTATTGGCACTACCACCAGGGGCGTATAGGCGGGATAGAGATTGGCCTTGAGCGGCCAGACGCCCCCCGTATGGCCACTGTAGAACTGAATCACCTCAATTCCGCCCCAGAGTACAATGCTCCAAAAAGCCATACCCGCTAGATCGCGGGCCAACAGACCACCGCTCCACGGATCGGTGAGCCGAGGGTGCAGCGCCCAGCGCCGTGCGGCTGCGATGCCTGCCGCTGTGACCGCTAGGCCACCAATGACGGGGGGCAGCATCCGATTGACCGCAACGCCAACAATGAGGAAGCCGGCCCCTATCAGGCTCAAGAGGGCTACGACCGTGCCAAACAGCATGAGGCCAACGAGCCAGCGTGGCAAGCCAAAGGCGCGCAACAGCCAAGCACACACGAGGGCAACGAGCAGATTGATCAGCAGTTGTTCACGCGCAGGCATAACCAGTTCGCTACCAACCGGCTGGAGATCAAAACTGACAAAGGGCACCCCTAGCGGACGCGAATGGCTGGGCAGAATCGCTGTTTCACTCGTGAGCGTAAAACAGTGGTCATCCTGGCCGCTGAGTTGCGGGCCAACCAGCACATGGTAGCGTCGTGCGCCTGCCAGCATGGGTAACGAGGCTAACGGTTCACCATTGACCAGCAGGTGGGCCTCGGTATGCCCAAGCAACGCCGCGCCATCGCCAAGGAACACAAGCGTGACACGTGCTTGTGGGATACGCCCTAGTGCTTGGAGGCAAATATGGGACTCAGCTTGCGTCCAGAAGAAGGCATAATTACCACTAACCTCCTCCTGGTGGAAGTTCTGCATCGCCCGTTGCAACTCCCACGGGCGTACCTCCTGATCACCGGCAAGATGGTGCGTAAAGCCCAGGTTGTAACCAATCAGCGTGGCCAACAGAGTGCCAAGCACAATAAAAAGGCCGAAGAGCAGGCTCTTCAGCCACTCTTGTTCTGGTAGACGTATCATGTGCAGCGCTATACTTTAAGGGATGGTTTCTAGCGACTTGATAGTTTGCGAGGAGGCGAAGGAGGCGAGGACGCGAGAGCTTCGCCTTCTCGCCTCCTCACCTCGTTTAGTAGCGCAAAATAAGCGCAATGCGGTCATGCTGTGCTAGGGTGCCATCCTCAAAGAAGACCACCCGCCCGCCCATGTTCAACACCGTCTCGATGGTCTCGTCTACGGCATCGTCCATGTCTTCGGGGCCGCTTGGAGCCTCAATCGGATCAAGGCCGGTGCCGCTGGCATTGACCCGCGCCGGGTAGTGGAAGCCCTCTTCAACCAGCAGCAGCGCCCCGCGCCCCTCACGGGCAAAACGCCAGGTTTCGCCAATGGTTGAAGCATAGCGCTGGCCACCCACTGCCGTGTCAAGCTCGCTGAGAGCCTGCTGGCGGCTGGCCGCCAAGCTCTGCTTCACCAACGGCCAGACCAACTTGCCCAACTCGTGGGCCGAGGTGCGGTCGTGGCTGCCGGTCAAGGTGGTCACAATCTTATCATTATGGCTACCTACTTCACGGAAGAAGGAGATGAAGCGATCCACACCCACCACCGCAAGGGGCAGGGGGTCTTGGGCCATCAACTCACCCAGCGCTTGGTCTACATTGCGAAAAAAGATGCGATGATGCTCATCGCGGAACGCCGAGCGGTTCACCGCTGGATCGTTGGTCAAGCCACTCGCCCCCCCAGGCCCGCCGTGGGTCAGGGGGAAGGGCGTGCCCGCCGTGACCTCTTCGAGATCTTCGCGCACCGCCTCATAGAGGCGCGTCGGCTTTTCGCTGAGCGCCAAGACCCAGTAGCGTGGGGTGCGGTTCATGGCAAAGACAAGATCGCGGGTAAAGAAGTTCTGATCGATCACGACTCGCTCATTGAGCGTGAAGGGCAGGTAGAACTTGAGGGCGACATCAGCATTGACAAAGATCGCCAGGCCATCGAGGGTGTGGGTATAATCAATTTCGTTGGTAATATTCTCAAGATCGGTCAGCAACCCGGCCACCTCGCGGCGCGAAAAGGACTCCAGCAAGCGATTGGTCGCTTGGGTCACCAGATTCCGCACGCGGATCGGGTCTTGCTTATTATCCGGCGAGGTGCGATGGGTCGGTAGGGTTATGCTGAGGCAGGGATAGCCCTCGTAGCTCTTGATTGTGCGAAGGTCGTTCCGATTCATGTGGTCTCCTCAAATATTCAAGGTGTGCTTTGCAGGTTGGCTGTCGCCCCTCAAAGAGCTCTCAGAAACTGTCTGAAAAGCTAGTGGGCACGCGTTGGAGTGCCGGCTTTAGCCGACTAAAGCCGGCACTCCAACGCCAGTTCATAGACTTTTCAGACAGCCTCTTAGGGCAGGTTTCAGGCCACTTTACCATATTGCGCCATTAGGTAGTGCCGACTTTAGTCGGCTGAGGTCGCCGACAACCCCCGGATGCCGACTAATGGTCTTCCAGAAATTAATCCGGTGTCGCGGCACGGACTAGACCTGATAGATATGCCAGATCTGCGAGGTCTGGTTAGCGGATTATTTACTGGAAGACCATAAGTCGGCACTACGACGGTAAAGCTGAAAGGCTGTTTCTGAAACCATACCCTTAGCGCGAAAAAGCTCTGGGCCGCGTCGCTTGGCTTACATTGGCAACCCACACTATACCATATACCATGCAGAGCGTCTGTTGCTGGTAGAATAGACCCATAGGATCGCTTTCGCCCCATGCGGGAAGGTTTCAGAAAAGCCGAAGGTTACGTTACCACCTTGCGAGGATGCGTGAGGCAAGGAACTCGCGTCCTCGCGTCCTCGCGTCCTCGCGTCCTCGCGTCCTCGCGTCCTCGCAAACGGTAAAGTATCTACAAACCTTCCCATGTTCTAAAGAAAAGAGGGTACTCCATGAGTGAGAATCGCCGTAGCCGCATGATTACCGAGGGTCCGCAGCGTTCGCCTAATCGGGCGATGTTGCGCGCCGTTGGCTTCAATGATGAAGATTTTAGCAAGCCGATTGTTGGTGTGGCCAATGCCCATAGTACGATTACGCCCTGCAATGCGGGCATTGGCGCTCTGGCTACGCGGGCCGAGGCGGCCATCAAGGATGCTGGGGCGATGCCGCAGCTCTTTGGCACGATTACGGTGAGCGATGGGATTTCGATGGGCACTGAGGGCATGAAGTTTTCGCTGCTCAGCCGCGAGGTGATTGCCGACTCGATTGAGACGGTGGTTAATGCCCAGCGTATGGACGGCATTCTGGCGATTGGGGGTTGTGATAAGAATATGCCCGGCGCTATGATTGCCCTCGCCCGCCTTGATGTTCCGAGCATCTTTGTCTATGGCGGTACGATCAAGCCGGGGCACCACGATGGGCGCGATCTGACCGTGGTGAGCGCGTTTGAGGCGGTGGGCCAGTATAGCGCCGGGCGCATTGATGAGGCTGAGTTGCTGGAGGTTGAACGGCGCGCCTGCCCCGGAGCGGGCTCCTGTGGCGGCATGTTTACCGCCAATACTATGTCCTCAGCAATTGAGGCGCTGGGTCTGAGCCTGCCCGGTTCCTCGACTATGGCGGCTGAGGATGAAGAGAAGGCCATCAGTACCGCTCGTTCGGGCGAGGTGCTGGTGGAGGCCATTCGGGCCGGGCGCACCGCCCGCCAGATTCTGAGCCGCAAAGCCTTCGAGAATGCCATCGCGGTGATTATGGCGCTGGGTGGCTCGACCAACGCGGTGCTGCATCTGCTGGCGATTGCTGATGCCGCCGCTGTGCCCTTGACGATTGACGACTTTGAGGTTATCCGTAAGCGCGTGCCAGTCCTCTGCGACCTCAAGCCGTCCGGCAAGTATGTGGCCACCGATCTGCACCAGGTGGGTGGCGTGCCCCAGGTGATGAAACTGCTGCTCAATGCGGGCCTGCTGCACGGCGATGCGCTCACGATCACGGGCGAGACGCTGGCCGAGACGCTGGCTCATGTGCCCGATGCGCCTCCAGAGGGCCAGGATGTCATTCATACCATTGAGCAGCCGATCTACGCTCAGGGCCATTTGGCGATTCTGCGCGGCAATCTGGCCGAAGAGGGCTGTGTGGCCAAGATTACCGGCATCAAGCAGCGGGTGATCACCGGCCCGGCGCGTGTCTTCGATGCTGAAGAGCAGTGTCTCGAAGCCATTCTCGCGGGCAAGATTGTGGCGGGCGATGTGGTGGTGATCCGCTACGAAGGGCCCAAGGGCGGCCCCGGTATGCGTGAGATGCTTGCGCCTACCTCGGCTATCATCGGGGCCGGTTTGGGCGACAGCGTTGGGCTGATCACCGACGGGCGCTTCTCAGGCGGCACCTACGGCCTCGTGGTGGGCCATGTCGCCCCTGAAGCGGCGGTGGGCGGTGCGCTGGCCCTCGTACACGAGGGCGACACCATTACCATTGATGCCGATCAGCTTCTGCTGCAACTCAACGTTCCCGACGAAGAGTTGGCTCGCCGCCGCGCCGAGTGGACAGCGCCCGCGCCACGCTATCCCCGTGGCGTCCTCGCCAAATACGCTCGCCTCGTCTCCTCGGCCAGCCTGGGGGCGGTTACGGATCGCTTTGAGTAATACCATTTACGATTGCCGATTGCCGATTGCCGATTGCCGATTGCCGATTGCCGATTGCCGATTGCCGATTGCCGATTGCCGATTGC